>NZ_SMGE01000001.1:5417937-5726906 GCF_004339525.1 Flavobacterium sp. 90
GTAGTGGCGAGCGAACGCGGATTAGCCCAAACCAATGATGTTACGGCATTGTTGGGGTTGTAGGACCACGACATTTTATGTACAAGGAACCGGAAGTTACTGGAAAGTGACGCCATAGAGGGTGATAGCCCCGTATGGGTAACAAGTATAATAGATAGTGGTATCCTGAGTAGGGCGGGGCACGTGAAACCCTGTCTGAATTTGGCGGGACCATCCGCTAAGGCTAAATACTCCTGAGAGACCGATAGTGAACCAGTACCGTGAGGGAAAGGTGAAAAGAACCGTGAATAACGGAGTGAAATAGATCCTGAAACCATACGCTTACAAGCGGTCGGAGCCCTTTCGTGGGGTGACGGCGTGCCTTTTGCATAATGAGCCTACGAGTTAACGTTGCTGGCAAGGTTAAGTGGTTAAGCCACGGATCCGTAGCGAAAGCGAGTCTGAATAGGGCGCTTTAGTCAGTAGTGTTAGACGCGAAACCGTGTGATCTACCCATGGGCAGGATGAAGCTGTGGTAACACACAGTGGAGGTCCGAACCGGTTGACGTTGAAAAGTCTTCGGATGACCTGTGGGTAGGGGTGAAAGGCCAATCAAACTCGGAAATAGCTCGTACTCCCCGAAATGCATTTAGGTGCAGCGTTATGTTTAAAGTTATATAGAGGTAGAGCTACTGATTGGATGCGGGGGCTTCACCGCCTACCAATTCCTGACAAACTCCGAATGCTATATAATGTTTCATAACAGTGAGGGCTTGGGTGCTAAGGTCCAAGTCCGAGAGGGAAAGAACCCAGACCATCAGCTAAGGTCCCCAAATATACGCTAAGTTGAAAGAACGAGGTTTGTCTGCCCAGACAGCTAGGATGTTGGCTTGGAAGCAGCCATTCATTTAAAGAGTGCGTAACAGCTCACTAGTCGAGCGGACGAGCATGGATAATAATCGGGCATAAGCGTATTACCGAAGCTATGGATTTACAAGCAATTGTAAGTGGTAGGGGAGCATTCTAACAGGGTTGAAGGTGTATCGTAAGGTATGCTGGACTGGTTAGAAAAGAAAATGTAGGCATAAGTAACGATAATGCGGGCGAGAAACCCGCACACCGAAAAACTAAGGTTTCCACAGCTATGCTAATCAGCTGTGGGTTAGTCTGGTCCTAAGGCGAACCCGAAAGGGACAGTCGATGGCTAACGGGTTAATATTCCCGTACTACTAATTACTGTGATGGGGTGACGGAGTGATGAAAGCGCCGCGAACTGACGGAATAGTTCGTTGAAGTACCTACCTATAAGATCTGCAGGCAAATCCACAGATCTTGGGGAAATACGATAGTACTCGGAGTCTTCGGACAAAGAGATAGTGCGCCTAAGGGCTTCCAAGAAAAACCTCTAAACTTCAGGTAATTAGTACCAGTACCGTAAACCGACACAGGTAGTTGAGGAGAGAATCCTAAGGTGCTCGAGAGATTCATGGCTAAGGAATTAGGCAAAATAGACCTGTAACTTCGGGAGAAAGGTCGCCAGCGCAAGCTGGCCGCAGTGAAGAGGTCCAGGCGACTGTTTATCAAAAACACAGGGCTCTGCAAAATCGTAAGATGAAGTATAGGGCCTGACACCTGCCCGGTGCTGGAAGGTTAAGAGGAGATGTTATCTTCGGAGAAGCATTGAATTGAAGCCCCAGTAAACGGCGGCCGTAACTATAACGGTCCTAAGGTAGCGAAATTCCTTGTCGGGTAAGTTCCGACCTGCACGAATGGTGTAACGATCTGGACACTGTCTCAGCCATGAGCTCGGTGAAATTGTAGTAACGGTGAAGATGCCGTTTACCCGCAGTGGGACGAAAAGACCCTGTGCACCTTTACTATAGCTTAGTATTGACCTTGGATAAATGATGTGTAGGATAGGTTGGAGACTGTGAAGTGGCGTCGCCAGGCGTTGTGGAGTCATTGTTGAAATACAACCCTTTGTTTATCTGAGGCCTAACCCCATATTGTGGGGGACATTGCTTGGTGGGTAGTTTGACTGGGGTGGTCGCCTCCAAAAGAGTAACGGAGGCTTCTAAAGGTTCCCTCAGTACGCTTGGTAACCGTGCGTAGAGTGCAATGGCATAAGGGAGCTTGACTGAGAGACATACAGGTCGATCAGGTACGAAAGTAGAGCATAGTGATCCGGTGGTTCCGCATGGAAGGGCCATCGCTCAAAGGATAAAAGGTACGCCGGGGATAACAGGCTGATCTCCCCCAAGAGCTCATATCGACGGGGGGGTTTGGCACCTCGATGTCGGCTCGTCACATCCTGGGGCTGGAGAAGGTCCCAAGGGTTGGGCTGTTCGCCCATTAAAGTGGCACGCGAGCTGGGTTCAGAACGTCGTGAGACAGTTCGGTCTCTATCTACTGTGGGCGTTAGAAATTTGAGTGGATCTGATTCTAGTACGAGAGGACCGAATTGGACAAACCTCTAGTGTATCTGTTGTCCCGCCAGGGGCACCGCAGAGTAGCTACGTTTGGAAGGGATAAGCGCTGAAAGCATATAAGCGCGAAACCCACCACAAGATGAGATTTCTTTTAAGGATCGTGGAAGATGACCACGTTGATAGGCTATAGATGTAAAGGCAGTAATGTCATAGTCGAGTAGTACTAATAATCCGTAAGCTTATGTACACCTTTTCCCGCACCGCAAGGTGCGGGGAGAAACTTTCTAAAAATAGTAAATAAAAGTACTTTTCTTTATCTCAGTATGTTAAAATATTTGCTCGACGCAAGAGCAGTTGATGGTTAATAGATGATAGTTGTTGGAGAAATCCATCAACCGACAACCAAAAACCAACAACTAAAAACCTTAAGGTGGTTATTGCGGCGGGGCTCACCTCTTCCCATCCCGAACAGAGTAGTTAAGCCCGCCTGCGCAGATGGTACTGCAGTTATGTGGGAGAGTATGTCGTCGCCTTTTTTTAGAGAATCCTCATCATTTATTTGATGAGGATTTTTTGTTTTATATAAATTTCTTAAGTAAAATAGCTGGTTTACCGCAAAGGGCGCAAAGTTTTTTTGTTATAGATCACGCTCATTAAACGCAAAGTTCGCAAAGCTTTATCAATATAGCTTGGCGAACTTTGCGTTTATATAAAACCTTACGAATAAAAAAACTTTGCGCCCTTTGGGGTTAAAATAATTAGTCAATACAAAATATTTTATGTTTCTGCGCAGGTTTTTGTGTTGATCCAAGATACGCTTAGAGGTATTTTCTGTATTTAAATGTGTCTGGATATTTAAAGTTAGCAAAGCTGGACCGGATATATTTTTGAGGCTTCTTGAAAAAAACTTCTGATGTATTTTGAATTGCGTTAGGGATGGAAGCGATATCCTTTTGTGATAAACCTGACTTCTTCTGTTTTTCTAAAGCCACTGTCACAAAAGATTTAGCGGACAGCCCGACCTGGAGGGGAACGCCTATAAAGAGTATTTGTAATTAAAGTAGTGATAAAATACTAATATTATACTAGATTTTATATTTTTGCTGCTCTATTATAACTAAAATATTAAACAAAACTAAGCCATGAAAAACATTTTTGATAAAGAGGTTTGTAACGAATTTATAAATCGAATCAATAAATTAAGTCCAGAGTCTAAAGCGCTTTGGGGAAAAATGAATGTTTCACAAATGTTGGCTCATTGTAATGTATCTTACGAAATGGTCTATGATAACATTCATCCAAGACCTAATGCTTTGTTTAGATTAATATTGAAATTACTTGTGAAAAATAAAGTGATAGACGATAAACCTTATGCTAGAAATAACGGGACTGCCCCACAGTTTATAATTAAAGATAGTCGAGATTTTGACGTTGAAAAGAATCGTTTAATCGCTTATATTAATAAAACGCAAGAATTAGGAGAAAGAGAATTTAAAGGAAAAGAATCTCTTTCTTTTGGAAAATTACATTCAAGAGAATGGAATAATATGTTCAGCAAACATCTGGAACATCATTTGAGTCAGTTTGGGGTTTAATTATATCTTTTAATTTAATTTTTATGAAAGTATATATTTTATTAATTGCATTATTGTTTGGATTGTCAGTAAATGCGCAAAAACAAGATGTTCAGAAAACTATTGAGTCTTTTTTTGAAGGATTTCATCAAAAAGACACAATTAAACTGAAATCCGTTTGTTCTGACAAGATTATTTTACAATCTATTAGCGAGAGTAGAACTAAGGGAAATAAATTATCTGATGAAAGTGCAAAAGAGTTTTATAATTCTATTGCTACAATTCCTTCTAATCTTAAATTCAATGAAAAGATTTTAAGTTATAACATTCAAATTGATGGTTCAATGGCACATGTTTGGGCTCCTTACGAATTTTATCTGAATGATAAACTGAGTCACTCCGGAGTAAATACTTTTACTTTGTTTAAAGAAAAAGATTCCTGGAAGATTATTTATCTGATTGATACGAGAAGGAAATAGTATTTTTTAGATAATTTCTGTTAGATAATAATTGCAAGAGTCTGCAATAAGGCATTCTTCACATTTTGGCTTAGGTCTGCAAGTTTCTCTGCCTAAAAAAGAGATTGTCATTCCAATTTCTGACCAAATAATTTTTGGTAGAACTTGCATAAGATCTTTTTCGACTTTAATTCCGTCTTTAGCTTCTTTTATTATTCCTATTCTCGGTGCTACACGAATTACGTGTAAATCAGCAATAATTCCTTCAGCAGGTTTGTGAGTTTCTCTCAGGATTACATTTGCAGATTTTCTTCCAATTCCCTTTAAAGCTGTCAATTCCTTCATGTTTAGCGGAATATCTTTGTCATTCTGAATGGTTTTGGCAATTTCCAAAAGCCATTGCGCTTTGGTTGGATAATTTCTAACTTTACTGATATAAGGAATAAAAGTCTCGGGATCAGTTTTGGATAAACTATTTAAAGTTGGATATTTTTCAAATAAAGCTGGTGCTATTTTATTAATATTCGCATCAGAATCCTGAGCTGATAAAACAACCATAACCAATAATTGATATGTATTTTGATATTCTAAAGGGTGTCTTTTTCCTTTATATTTCTCTAAAATTGGTGCAAGTTTCGTTTCCCAATTAGATGTTTCTCCAAATAAATCCATTTTCGCTTTGTTTAGAATTTAATAATCAAAATTGTAACTGTCACAAAATTAGTTAGTTTTGATGAATTCCAGTATCTTTTTTATAACATTTTGATTTCCAAGTATTTTTCGATGTCCCAATCCATCGGTTAGGTATAAAGTTCCGTTTTCAAGTTGTTGATGAATGTGAATACCTGCTTTAACCGCAACTTCAGGATCGTCATTATCATGCATTACTAAAACTGGAATTTTTACTTGTTGTGCTGCTCTATAAGCCGAAAAATCATCCATTTTTACTTGATATTTTTCTTCAAAAAGATCTCGAAGACGATCACTTATTTCTTGCTTTAAACCTAGTTTTGTAATAAAATCATCTAAGATATCCTGAACAATATCACCACTTCCTATTACTATTGCTTTGTTTACTTTAAGTCCGTCTTTTATAGCATTCAAAACCGACATTCCGCCTAATGAATGTCCTATTGCAATTTCAAATGGCCCATATTGTTTGTCGATTTCTAAAATAGAAGCAATAAACTCAGACATTATAGTGGTACTTCCTTTTGATTTACCGTGTGCAGGCGCATCAAAACTAATTGTAGAATATCCATTTTTTAAAAGCTCGTCGGCTATTTTGAATAATTGAGTGCCTCGTCCTGACCAACCGTGAACTAACAGAATTTTTTGATCACTTTGCCCGTACTGATACGTTACAACATTTTGGTTAATAGCTGGAACATAAACATTTTCCTGGACACTTTTTTGATCCATTTCAAGCTCTCGTTTTGGAACCTTATGTTTTATAGGTGTTGTAAATAACTTTGCTGCATAAGACGTAACTAATTTGGTTGAAATAAAAGCGCATATTTTACAAGATATAATTATAAACTGCGGAATTTCTAATGATTTAGTAGGATTAGTTGCCTTTTTTGTCATATCAATAAATTTTTTCTGAGGGCTTAGTTTTGCTTATTTTTTTTCTAAATTTAAAAAACATAAAAGTAGCATATTAATGAATGTTTACTGAAAAAAATAATTCACAAATTATTATTTAATACCACTATAAAACTTTAGCATGGAAATATTTCATATCAGTGCAGAATGTTACCCAATGGCAAAGGTTGGCGGATTGGCAGATGTTGTAGGCGCTTTACCTAAATATCAAACTAATGCAGGTCATCAGGTTAGAGTTGTGGTACCTTGTTATGATACTAAATTTAGAAAGGAAAACGATTTTGAATGTGTTCATTGGGGAAGTATTAAATTAGGAAATTTTAATTTCCCGTTTAGTGTTTTAAAAGAAACTACTAATAAGTTAGGCTACGAATTATATCTCATAGAAATAGATGAATTGTTCAATCGTCCTAATGTATATGGATATGAAGATGATATTGAGCGATTTATATCTTTTCAGATTGCAGCTTTAGATTGGATCTTGGCACGTCAAACGGTTCCGGATGTCATTAATTGTCACGATCATCATACTGGAGTAATTCCGTTTATGATCAAATATGCTTATAAATATGAAAGTCTTGCCAATGTAAAAACGGTTATTACAATTCATAATGGGTTGTATCAAGGCTGGTTCAGTTTTGATAAACTGTATTATTTGCCGGAATTTGATTTGATTCATGTTGGATTTTTAGAATGGAATAATTCTCTAAATTCTCTTGCAGTTGGAATTAAGTGTGCTCATGCTGTTACGACTGTTTCTCCTAGTTATTTAAACGAAATAAATGTCTCTGCAAATGGATTAGAAGGATTATTTAATTCTGTGCGTTATAAATCGAGAGGGATTTTAAACGGAATTGATATCGAAGTTTGGGATCCGTCAAAAGATATAATGATTGCTGAAAATTATTCTATTGATACTTTCGAAATTGGAAAACAAAAGAATAAAGAAAAACTATGTGAACAATTTGAATTAGATCCTTCAAAACCTTTGTTCAGTTTTATTGGTCGTTTGTTTGAAGAAAAAGGAGGGGATTTATTACCACAAGCTTCAGCATTAGCATTATCGGAAAATTTTGAAAACATTAATATTTTGATTTTAGGATCAGGAAATTCATTAATTGAAGAACAATTGCTGCAATTACGAAATGACTACAATGGAAATTACAATGTTTTTATTGGTTATAATGAAGAATTAGCTCATTTGATTTATGCGGGTTCAGATTACATTTTAATGCCTTCGAGAGTGGAACCTTGCGGATTAAATCAGATGTATGCTTTACGTTATGGTACGGTTCCAATTGTGAGAAGAACGGGCGGATTGCGTGATACTGTGGTTGATTTTGGTGATGATGGAAACGGAATTTGTCATGATCAGGCTTCAGTTGGTGATATTTGTTATTCTATAAATCGTGCGGTCAAGTTGTATGACGATAAAATAAATTTCAATAAAATAGTAAAGAAGGGAATGGCAACAGACCATTCCTGGGAAAGAGTTTGCCAAGAATATATCGAGATATACAACCTAATAATTGAGAAAAATGAAATTTAAAAAGAAAAATGTAGTTGCTATTATTTTAGGAGGAGGACAAGGATCACGTTTGTTTCCATTAACTGAGACAAGATCAAAACCTGCAGTTCCAATTGGTGGAAAATACCGATTAGTTGATATTCCTATTTCAAATTGTATCAATTCGGATATTTTTAAAATATTTGTTTTGACACAGTTTAACTCAGCATCTTTGAATGCTCATATCAAAAACACCTTTAATTTTAGTATTTTCAGTCAATCATTTGTTGATATTTTAGCAGCAGAACAAACTCCGGATAATCCAACTTGGTTTCAGGGAACTGCGGATGCTGTTCGACAATGTATGTCGCATTTTTTAAAACATGAATTCGATCATGCATTAATTTTATCTGGTGATCAATTATATCAAATGGATTTTAACGAAATGCTGGAAGCTCATATTGCTGCCGATGCCGAAATTTCGATAGCTACATTACCTGTAAACGCAAAAGATGCACCGGAATTTGGAATTCTGAAAACGAATCATGAAAGCTGTATTGAAGCATTTATTGAAAAACCTCACGCTTCGCTTTTACCGGAATGGGAATCTGAAGTAAGCGAGCAAATGCAGGAAAAAGGTAAAAAATATTTGGCCTCAATGGGTATTTATATTTTTAACCGTCAATTATTAGAAGATTTAATGGCTGATCCGGAAACGAAAGATTTCGGAAAAGAAATTATTCCGCAAGCTGTTGGAAAACATAAAATTCTGAGTTATCAATATGAAGGATATTGGACAGATATTGGAAATATTGAATCTTTCTTTGAGGCAAATATAGGTTTAACGGCTGATATTCCGGAATTTAATTTGTTTGATAATGATAATAAAATTTTCACAAGACCAAGATTATTGCCGCCTTCTAAATTTAGAAATTCAGTTATCAATCAATCGTTAATTTCTGAAGGTTGTATTATTAATGCAAAGGAAATAAAAAGTTCGGTTATTGGAATTCGTTCCAGAATAGGTGCCGGAACTGTTCTTGAAAATTGTTATGTGATGGGGAATGATTTCTATCAGGATCTAGATGAATTAAATCACGAAGCGAGTATTAATAAAATACATGTAGGAATTGGCGAAAACTGCTTTATACAAAATGCTTTAATAGATAAAAATGTTCGAATAGGAAACAACGTTCATATTAGCGGTGGAAAGCATTTGGATAATTTTACAAATGAATTATATAGCATAAAAGACGGAATTGTTGTCATTAAAAAAGGAGCTATTCTTTCTGATAATTTTAGAATTGAATAAAAACCTAAAAATTAATTGTTGCCTTAAAAACCAAATATGAATAAAGTTATCACGCATTCTCTATTTACTGATTTTGATATTGATTTATTCAAAGCCGGAAAACACTTCAAATTATACGAAAAATTAGGAGCGCATTTAATTGAAGTTAACGGAGTAAAAGGTGTTTATTTTGCGGTTTGGGCTCCAACTGCTCAATCTGTTTCGGTTGTTGGTGATTTTAATTATTGGACTCAGGGTGAACATTTATTGCAAGTACGCTGGGATTCTTCTGGAATATGGGAAGGATTTATTCCGTATATTACAAAAGGAGCACTTTATAAATATAAAATTCAATCGAATATAAATGGAATCATAACCGAAAAGGCTGATCCATTTGCTTTGTATTGTGAGAAACCACCTCATACAGCTTCTGTTGTATGGGATTTGGATTATAACTGGAAAGACGAAAATTGGATGCAATCCCGTCAGGAAAACAATGCTCTTGATAAACCATATTCAGTTTATGAAGTGCATCTTGGATCGTGGAAACGTGCCGAAAATAATCGTTTTTTGACATATCTGGAACTTGCCGATGATTTAGTAAAATATGTTAAGGAAACGGGTTTTACACACGTGGAATTCATGCCAATTATGGAATATCCTTATGATCCGTCGTGGGGTTATCAATTAACTGGATATTTTGCACCGACTTCTCGTTTTGGGAAACCGCAGGATTTTATGGTTTTGGTTGACAAATTACATCAGGCTGGAATTGGCGTTATTTTAGACTGGGTTCCATCACATTTTCCTGATGATGCACATGGTTTAGGTTTCTTTGACGGATCTCATTTGTATGAACATCCGGATCGTAGAAAAGGGTATCATCCGGATTGGAAAAGTTTGGTTTTTAATTATGGGCGAAATGAAGTTCGAGCTTTCTTAATTAGTAATGCTGTTTTTTGGCTTCAACAATATCATGCTGATGGTTTGAGAGTCGATGCTGTTGCTTCGATGTTGTATCTTGATTATTCCCGTAATGATGGCGAATGGGAACCTAATATTTATGGCGGAAGAGAGAATCTTGAAACGATAAGTTTTCTTAAAGAATTCAATGAAGTAATTTATGCTAATTTTAATGGAGTTCAAACTATCGCTGAAGAAAGCACTTCTTTTTCCATGGTTTCAAGACCTACGTTTACAGGCGGTTTAGGTTTTGGAATGAAATGGATGATGGGCTGGATGCACGATACTTTGAAATATTTTCAGAAGGAAACTGTTTATAGAAAATACCATCAGAATGATTTGACTTTTTCGATGACATATGCTTTTACGGAGAATTTTATGTTGCCATTTTCTCATGACGAAGTGGTTTACGGAAAGAAATCTATTGCCAATAAAATGCCGGGAGACGAATGGCAGAAATTTGCCAATTTAAGATTACTCTACGGTTATATGTTCACGCATCCGGGAACTAAACTATTGTTTATGGGATCTGAATTTGGACAAAGTGATGAATGGAATTTTGAAAAAAGTTTAGATTGGCATTTACTTCAGTATGATTTTCATGCAGGAATAAAAAATGTAATTACAGATTTAAATCACTTATATAAATCGCGTCCTGCATTGTATGAAAAACAATTTACCGGTGAAGGTTTTGAATGGATTAATTACTCAGATCATCAAAATGCGGTTCTATCTTATATTCGAAAAGGAAATAATTCAGATGAAAATCTAGTTGTAGTTTGTAATTTCACGCAAGTCGTACGAGAAAACTACAGAATAGGAATTTCGCAGAAAGGAAAACTGGAAGAAATCTTTAATAGTGACGCGACAGTTTACGGAGGAAGCGGCATTGGAAATTCCAAAACAATAAAAATAGACGCTACGCCTTATGATGGCAGAGATTTTTCTGTTGAATTAATTTTACCGCCTTTGAGTGTTACAGTTTATTCGTTTGTATAAAACATCAATTATATTTTTAGAATATCATTTTATCAGTTTAGAGTTTTTAAATTGTAGAATTGGTGATTTTTTGAACCGTTATTTAGTACTCGTTCAGAAAAAACGTTTTCGTGAATAAACCTTTTATTCATAGAGGTTTATCTAGTTTTTTTGTATGTTTGAAATAAAGATTAGCGTTCTACAATTAACTCATTAGCGATATGATTACAAATACATCATTAGAATACAAAGGCGATTTATATCCATCAAAAATTGTCTCATTTCAACATGAAGGCGATTCAATCTTTTTTCATACAGATAACAAAGTAATCTTAAAAGTTACTATTCTTAGAGACAGTTTAATTCGATTTCGTTTTACTACAAAAGGGTATTTTAGCAACGATTTTTCGTATGCAATAGATAAAACGCAGCTTCACGGTTATAATTTTTTAGAACTTAAAGAAGAAGAAACTTATTTTCAGATTAGAACAAGTAAGGTCAAATGCAAAATTCAAAAATCAGATCTTCGTTTGTCTATTTATGATTTAAATGATCTTTTGATTCTGGAAGATGAACTTGGTTTTCACTGGGAAGAAAGCTATGAATATGGTGGAAATATTGTAAAAATGAGTAAATCGTCAAAAGACGGTGAATGTTTTTACGGGCTTGGTGACAAAGCAACTCAAATGAATTTAAAAGGTAAAAGATTAGAAAATTTTGCCACAGATCAATATGCTTATCAAAAAGAGCAAGATCCATTATATAAGGTAGTTCCGTTTTATATCGGGTTGCATAACAAGCAATCTTACGGAATTTTCTTTGACAATACTTTTAGAACTTTCTTTGATTTTTGTCAGGAAAGAAGAAATGTTACCAGCTTTTGGGCAGAAGGTGGCGAGATGAATTATTACTTTATTTACGGGCCACAAATGCAAGATGTGGTCACTACATATACTGATTTAACTGGTAAACCGGAACTTCCGCCACTTTGGGTTTTGGGTTATCATCAATGTAAATGGAGTTATTATCCGGAAAGTAAAGTAAAAGAGATTACTTCGAAATTTCGAGAACTAAAAATTCCGTGTGATGCCATTTATTTGGATATTGATTACATGGAAGGATTTCGATGTTTTACCTGGAATAAAGAATATTTTCCTGATCCAAAAAGAATGGTTGCAGAATTAGCCGAAGACGGTTTTAAAACTGTAGTAATCATCGATCCGGGAATTAAAATTGACAAAGATTATTGGGTTTATAAAGAAGCTTTAGAAAAAGATTATTTCTGTAAAAGAGCTGATGGACCATATATGAAAGGAAAAGTTTGGCCAGGTGAGTGTAATTTTCCTGATTATACAAATCCCGTTGTTAGAGAATGGTGGGCTGGATTATTTAAAGAATTAATTTCAGATATTGGTGTAAAAGGAGTTTGGAATGACATGAATGAACCTGCCGTTATGGAGGTTCCAAATAAAACTTTCCCAATGGATGTTCGTCACGTTTACGACGGAAATCCTTGCAGTCATAGAAAAGCGCACAATATTTACGGAACACAAATGGCACGCGCAACTTATCATGGCGTGAAGCGATTTGCATATCCTAAACGTCCTTTCGTAATCACAAGATCTGCTTATTCCGGAGCTCAACGTTATACATCGTCATGGACAGGAGATAATGTGGCAACTTGGGAACATTTATGGATTGCCAATATTCAGGTACAAAGAATGTGTATTTCAGGGATGGGATTCACAGGTTCTGATATTGGAGGCTTTGCTGAACAACCAACCGGAGAATTATATGCACGTTGGATTCAGTTAGGTGTTTTTCACCCGTTTTGTAGAACACATTCTTCCGGAGATCATGGAAATCAGGAACCTTGGGCTTTTGATGAAGAAGTGATCAATATTACCCGAAAATTTGTGAGTTTGCGCTACCAGTTATTACCTTATTTATATACCATGTTCTGGCAATATATTGAAGAAGGAATTCCAATGCTGAAACCTTTAGTTTATTATGATCAGGATGATACACAAACGCATTATCGTAATGACGAATTCATCTTTGGAAACCAGATTTTAGTTTGTCCAATCCTTGAACCTAATGCTGTAGGTAGACGTATGTATATTCCAAGAGGTGAGTGGTATAACTATTGGACAAATGAGTTTTCGAATGGAGGAAGAGAAGTTTGGGTTGATACTAAATTTGATGAGATTCCCGTGTTTGTAAAAGCAGGCGCGATTATTCCAAAATATCCGGTGCAGCAATATGTTGGTGAACTTGAATTTGATGAATTGGTTCTTGATTTATACTTTAAAAACGGAAAAGAGAAGTCTGTAGTTTATGAAGATGCTCAGGATGGTTACGATTATAAAAAAGGGCGATATAGCTTTTTATCTTTCACTACAGTAGGAAAAGAAAAAGAACTAATTGTTCAGCTTCATAAAGAAGGAAAATACGATACACCTTATACCAAGTATAAAATTAATTTGATTGGATTGCCGTTTAAAGTTACCGAAATCGAAATTGACAATGAAAATGTCGTGTTTGATAAAATTGCTTTTGATGAAAATAACTTCTTAATTGTTGATAAAGAGTTTACTGAATTACATATTATTGGAGAATAAGTAAATTCTGATAAATTTTATGAAAATTATATAAATTGGAAATTAATAATAATTGTATTTTTGTGTGTTGTAAAATATCAAAATCATGAAAAAACATTTAATAATAGGCCTATTTGCAGTCGTTTTAGTCGGATGTGCAACCAATCCAATTACGGGAAAACAAAATTTAAACTTTGTTTCTAATAGCGAACTATTTCCAACATCATTTCAACAATACAGTACTTTTTTAACTGAAAACAAAGTCATTACCGGAACTGCTGATGCAAAAAGAGTTGACTTGGTTGGATCAAAAATTAAATCTGCCGCCGAAAAATATCTAAATTATTTAGGTCAGTCTCAGTATTTAAAAGATTATCGTTGGGAGTATAAACTAGTCGACAACAAAGAAGTAAATGCATGGTGTCTTCCAGGAGGAAAAATTGTTGTTTACTCGGGAATTTTACCTGTAACTCAAAACGAATCAGGATTAGCGACGGTTATGGGACATGAAGTTTCGCACGCATTGGCAAATCACGGAGCACAAAGAATGAGTGCTGCACAATTGCAATCAATAGGAGGTGCTGTTTTGGATGCTGCTACAAGTAATAAGACTGCACAAACTAAAGAAATATTTTCGCAAGCTTATGGAATGGGAACGCAAGTAGGAGTAATGCTTCCGTTTAGCAGAAGCAACGAAAGTGAAGCTGATAAAATTGGTTTAACATTAATGGCAATAGCTGGTTATAATCCAGATGATGCAATTGCATTTTGGACTAGAATGTCAGCTAATTCAGGAGCTGCAGGAACACCGGAATTTATGAGTACGCACCCATCTGATGCGACAAGAATTGCAAATTTAAAAGCATTAATACCAGAAGCAAGAGCGACAGCGATTAAAGTTGGCATTATAAAATAAAGATAATCATTTGATAAATAAAAAAGCTATTCTAGTTTTAGAGTAGCTTTTTTATTGTGATATAATACGCGCTGATTTCTGGATTGTTCATGATTTATTAATACAGGAATTTTTTAAAATCTACCTGTTTATGATAAAAATTAGATAAATTCGTAGCGCATTAACAAAACCATTTCTATGAAAAACCTACAAAAAGGAGATAAAAAATTATTAAATGCCTGGGCATTTTATGATTGGGCAAATTCAGTTTATACCTTGACAATTGCTTCTGCAGTATTTCCTATTTTTTATGAAGCTTTATTCTCTGACCGTGACCATTATATTGATGTTTTCGGCATGCATCTTAAAAACTCAGCTTTAATTAGTTTTACTACTGCTTTTGCATTTTTAGTGGTTTCTTTTATTTCGCCATTATTATCCGGAATTGCTGATTATGTTGGGAATAAAAAGTCCTTTATGAAGTTTTTCTGTTACTTGGGTGCTTTATCTTGTATGGGATTATATTGGTTTGATCTTGGAGATATCTATATTGGATTAGCATTTTATTTCTTTGGATTAATTGGATATTGGGGAAGTTTGGTTTTTTATAATTCATATTTACCTGATATCGCATTTGAAGAACAACAAGACAGAATTAGTGCCAAAGGATACTCATTAGGTTACATTGGAAGTGTAATTTTACTGATCATTAATCTGGCAATGATTATGAAACCAAAACTTTTTGGAATCACAGGAACAGATGGTGAAGCTGCGATGAAAGCAATGCGTTATTCTTTTATAATGGTTGGAGTTTGGTGGATATTATTTAGCCAGTATACGTATTATTATTTACCAAAAGGAAGTAAAGAAACTGGTGAAAAATTGACAAAATCTGTAGTTTTTAATGGTTTTAAAGAGCTTAAGAAAGTTTGGTCATTGTTGAAAGAAAATATTCCGTTAAAGAGATATTTGGGCGGATTCTTTGTTTCAAGTATGGCTGTACAAACTGTAATGTTGGTAGCAACTTATTTTGGAGCACAGGAAATTCAATGGTCATCAAAAGAAGAAGGTACTATTGGATTAATTATTTGTATTTTGATTATACAATTAGTAGCCGTTATAGGAGCTGTTTTAACTTCTAGAGCTTCTGCTAAATTTGGAAATGTCCCAACCTTAATTGTCATTAATGCTATTTGGGCAGTATTTTGTGCTTTGGCTTTCTTTATAACTTTACCAATGCATTTTTATGTTATGGCAACAGTTGCAGGATTTGTAATGGGCGGAATCCAGGCTTTATCACGTTCTACGTATTCAAAATTATTGCCGGAAACGGAAGATACAGCTTCGTTTTTTAGTTTTTATGATGTAGCAGAAAAAATCGGAATCGTAATCGGGATGTGTGTTTATGGTATTATCGATCAGATTACCGGAAGTCCTCGTGCAGCAATTGTAATTTTGGGAGTTTTCTTTGTTACAGCAATTTTCTTATTAAGACGAGTACATAAAAAGGCACTTTAAAAAAAGTACCTTATAATAAATTATTTTGATTTTTGCTGTGCATCGATTTTTGAAATCATTTGCGCAGCATTTTCATTTTTAGGATTTAAATCTAATGATTTTTGATAGTTTTGTTTTGCAAGTTCCAGCTTTCCAATAGCTTCATAAATTTCACCCAAACTATCATAAGCATTAGCTGATTTTGGATATTCTAAACAATTAAGCTTGAAAATTTGAAGTGAAAGATCAGTTTGTTTTTTATTAAAGTAACTATACCCTAAATTATTAAGACTTTCTTCAAAATTGTAATCTGGGTATTTTAATCTCAATTGTTTGAACTTCTTTTCTGCTATTTCAAAAGTATTTTCGCTAAAGATTTCAATCAATTGCGTTTGTGGCGTTCGTATTTGATCTAGCGTAAGTACTAATTCTTTTGATGTATCATTTGGTCGGGAAATAGTTAACCCTTTTAGTTCGTCTTTATTTAGGTTAAACCGAATGATATTGGGATAATTTTCAACTTTAAAAGAATTATTACCTATATAATACATTTCGTTTTTCTCGGCATTAAAATTATCTTTTAAATAAGGAGAATTAAGATATAAATGATTGTTTTCTTCAAAGATTTTGGTAACGCCTAATCTGTTATAACCATAAAGTACTTCATTATAATAGCCTTTTATCGCTTCTTTTAATTCTTTAGGGATTTGTTTATTATCGCTAGTATTAATTGGTTTAATCCAATGAAGTTTAGTGATAATTTCATTATCCATATAACACATTACAGGCAAACGATTTGGTTTGTCTCCATTTGCTAAAATTGCAATTCCGTTGCCATTTGTCATTGTAGCCAATAAATCGCCTCCGGTTCCGGTGTTTGATCCGTCATGCGAGAACCACTCCAGATTTCCGTAACCTAAACTTCTTTGCCAGCCATAACTCCAAGCACGAGGACCATTCATAGTCACAATATCAGTTACTTTTCTAGCGACATTTGTAGAAATTATTTTGTTTCCTTTTCCTGATAATGCTTTTTGCATTTCGATTGCAATGAACGCTAAATCAGTAGGAGTAGACCACAAACCTGATGGCGCAACTTGCGGAGTTATTGGTATTCCGGTTCTAATGATTTCGCCTTTGCTATTATGAACTTTTGCAATATTGGTTAAGAAACCTTTTTCGTTGGGTTGTAACATTGTTGAGTTTTGCAATTGCAAAGGATCAAGAAGAGTTTCTTTTACGATTTGTGCTAACGGCTTTTTAAAATGATCTTCAAGTGCACATTGAATAATTACATAACCGCCACCACTATATTCCCAGTTTGTTCCCGGTTTAAAGAGAAATTCAATTGGCTTTTTTGATCTTGGAAGTAATTTTCCTTGCAAACTTTCTACAATAGTTGGTATAGAATCACCTGTATAATAATCCTCAAAACCGCCTTGACTTGTTCCTGCGGTGTGAGATAAAAGTTGTTTCCAGGTTACTTTTGTATCTTTACTAAAAGTGCTTTCCGGAAGTTTCCATCTTTCAAGATAATTCTCAATTGGATCATCGAGATTTATTAAACCTTTTTCTTCAAGCATCGCACAAACAATAGCCGTTATTGGTTTTGAAATTGAAGCGGTCGAAAATGCTGTGTTTTCATCGATTTTTTCCTTAGAATCAGAAGCTTTTATTCCCCATTGATTTGTCCATATAATTTTGTAATTTTCAAATACAGCAACACTTAAACCTTTAAGGTTGTATTTTAGCATCATCTCCGAAGTACTTTTTTTAAGGTCTTCAAAAACTTTAATATTAATTGAATCTTGCTTTTTTTGCGCAAAAGACAGGGCACAAGAAAGCGCCAGAAGGATAATCATTATTGTCCGTCTCATCTGATTTTTATTTTTTAGATTGTTGTTTTTGCCGAAGCAGAACTTTCAGTTATTATTTCTGCTTTAATTCATTCAATAAATTATTTACTGCAGATTCGAGATAAGTTCCTGAATTTTTATCACTTTGGTTCATGATAATTACAAAACCAAAATTAGACTCAGGGAATATTTTCAAGATGTTTTGTGTTCCATTTGAGCCACCATCTTTTGCATAAACAGTATTACCGTCAGCGTCAGTTTGAATTTCCCAAAAATAGCCCATATCAGGATTTGATGCAATTTTTTGATGCGATTCTAATACTATTTTGTTATTTTGATCTAATTCAAATTTGATGAATTTTGTCAAATCACTAATAGTTGACTTAAGCATTTTTGAAGCGCCCCAAAGATTGCTTGAAAGAGGTGTCATCAATAATTCACTTTCATTGTAACCATTTGCAACTATATCATTTTTAATAAGCTTAATTTTTGTTGAATTCATTTTCAACTTATCAAAAATCACTTGATGTAATTGATCTTCGAAATTCTTTTTATAAACATTTTCTAAAACATGAGCGCATAATTCAGGTCCAAGCGCACCATATTTAAAGGTTGTTCCTGGCAATGTGTCAACTTTTACTTTTCGCAAAGCATTAAAAAAATCACTTTTAGTGTACGATTTATCAAGCCTGTTTTTGTGAACTAAAAAACTATCAGGGCTATATTTTTGACGAATTTCTTTGGTGTCTGGAAAAGGAGTTAATATACCGGTTCTATGCGTCAGCAAATCTTTAATTCTGATTGGATTTCCGTTATATTCTAAATTAGAAAAAGGTTCGTTTAGATATTTTCTAATATCGTCATTCAGATTGATTTTCCCTTCAAGAACAGCATTCGCCATTAAGGTTCCTGTAAAAATTTTAGTTACAGATGCAATTTCGAATAAAGTGTTATTGTGGGCCTTGTTTCCTTTTTTCTTATTAATTTCGCCAAAATGCCTGATATAAGATTTTCCATCTTTTACAACAGCAATTGAAACCGAATGTGCTTTTGAATCCTTTAATAAAGTTGTAGCTGTTTTTGTAATTGCTGCAAAAGCTTCTTTTTCTGTAAAGTTGTTTTGTTTTTGCTGGCTGAAAATTGTAAAATTAAAGCTCAATAATAAAAGCAGTTTGATTCTGTTCATTTTTTTATGTTTGATTTGATGATCGTTCAAAATTCTTTTATTATTGAGCTTTAATCAACATTATGCTTTTGAAATATTTCCTGAACCGGATACTTTTACGTCACGTTTTTCTGGATTTCCACTGTATTTAATATCGCCTGAACCAGAAACTCTTGCTGTTAAACTTTGATTGCAGTTAACACGACTATTTCCCGATCCCGAAACATTTACGTCTACATTTTTAGATTTTAAATCAGCAGCATCGATATCTCCGGATCCCGAAAGTTTTGTAGTAAAATTATCAGCCGTTCCTTTTAAGCGTACGTTTCCGGAACCGCTTAAATTAAGTTCTAAAGAATTTGAATCTACAGCTAAATTAAAGTTTCCTGAACCAGATAATTTTGCCAAAAACTTATCATTTTTAATTGGATTTTTAGTCTGAATATCTCCCGAACCTGCCAAAGCTAATTCTGAAATTTTATCAAACGGAATTGTCAACTGAACTTTTTTACCCATACTTGGACGTAAGTTCGTATTGCTTTTATTGTGGATTTTAAGCGTATTATCTTCAACTTCAACAACAATAGCTGCAAGAATATTCTCTTCTCCTTTGATGATGATTTTACCTTCTTTTCCTGCCACTAAATCAACATCATAAAAGCCTGATATTTTTATACCATCGTATTCAGCTGTAGTTCTGGTTTCGGTGACAACTTTACCATTTCCGTTTATTTTGTTTGATTGCGCATTTGCCATAAAACCAACTAAAAATGCTCCAAAAACTATAAGATGTACTACTTTTTTCATTGTTTTAAATTTTAAATTATTATTTTTTGATTAATGATACGTTTCCATAATTCGATGTTACTTGAATTTTATTTTGACCTTTTCTTTTATGATAACCGTTTATGTTTTTAGTACTGCTTTTACTTTCACTTACTGAAATTTCTAAATCATCGCCTGTTTTGATGCTTCCATATTTTGTTACTATATCAAAATCAAAAGGATAGTTTGAGCTATATCCCAATGAAACATCAGAATAACCAGAGCTAATATTGACATTGCCGCCTTTGTCATTTATAATACCAACACTCAGTTTACTATAAGTAATATCTGAAGTCAGATTGCTTGAAAGTTCAGAAATCCCAATTGTCAGATAATTTCCAGATCCCTGAAAAGAGTTCACTTTTTGGAATTTTATAGTTCCATAATTGCAATCATATTTAATATTCTGACTATCTCCTACAGTCAAATCACTATAATTGGCATCCAGATTTATATTTCCGGATTCGTTAATTTTTAAATTTGAATAACGTGCTTCAATATTTGAATTTTTGATGTAATCAATATTTGAATTTTGACAATATTCGATATGAATATTATTGCTAGAACCATTTAATCTCCCCAGATTTATTTTGCCGTACTTACATGAAATATCAGTTGTAGATTCCAGATTTAGAGTTGTAATATTTCCGTACCTGTTTTCGAGCTTTACAGAACCGTTTTTTGGGATTTTTATCACATAATTAATTTCGAAACTGTTGCTGCTTCCTTTACTTTTAAACGAAGAGCTTCCAATATTTGTAACCGCAGTAACCAATGATTTTAAGGCAGTAATATCAACATCAATACTGTTTAGTTTTTCGTTAACCCAGTTTTCATTTCCACCGGTTACTTTTATCGTAATATCAAGATCAATTTTATCTTCATCCCAGGTTGATACCGTGATGTTTCCGTATTTATTGGTAATATCAATTCCTGCATTCGAATTTACGATATAGGTTTTTTTGATACTTTTTTGTTTTGAGATGTAATTATCATCATTAGAAAAACCTAGTATAGGTATTAAAATGAATAGAATAAGTAAGTTATAATGTTTTTTCATCAGATGTGTTTTTTAGATTTTCGTTTTCTTCAATTCGTTTTAAAACTGTTTGTAAAAAAGAGATTCGTGTTTGCAGATTGCTAATCATGGCGTAAATAATTTGTTTGTTCTCGCCATTTTTCTGAAGCTCTTTTATGATTTTTGCATAATCGGCATCAAAAACTTTCATTTGCTTAAGCGCATCATTAATGATTTGCTCATTTTCCGGTGAGTTTTTCTCTTTTAATTTAACAAGTTCATTATCGATCAAAATGCTGAAAATAGAATCAGTTCGTTTGGTTTCATTAGACGCAAATTTGAATTCTTTTGGTTTGTTATTTTTATAAAAAACAGATATTCCTAACATCAATACAATTGAAGCCGCAACAGCTGTTACAAACCAATATTTCCTTTTGGATTGCTTTTTATTTAATTTGTTTAAGAAATCAACCTGATGGTCAGAATTCATTTCCTGAATATCCCATTGATTTTCAAATTTGTTAAATAATTGATCTAAATTGTCATTTTCCTTTTTCATATTTCCTCTAATTTTTTTCGTAAATTCTCTTTAGCTCTGCTTAATGTTGTTCGACAATTGGCATAACTAATATTCAAAATTTCGCAAATTTCTTCCTGATCATAACCTTCAATATAAAATAGCGTCAAAACCATTCTGTAATTATCTTTTAATGATAAAATGGTGTCCAAAACCTGTTTCACTTTAAGTGAATTCAAATCTATATTTTCAGAAAAGAAACTGTCATTTTCTTCTATTTTATAAAGTGTTTTACTCAAATCCTCGACTTGAAACGCGTTATTCTTTTTATAAAAATCAATACTATAATTGATGATTATCTTTTTTAGCCACGCTCCAAAAGCGACTTCCTGCTTGTAGTCATTGATTTTTGTAAACGCTTTCAAAAAGCCTTCTTGCATGACGTCTTGTGCAAAATGTTCGTCCTTCACAATACGGTAAGCCACGTTATACATAGCTTTACAGTAACGATTGTAAACTTCGAATTGAGCCTTTTGATTGTTTTCTTTACAAAGAGCGATTAATTCTTCGATATTTTGATTGGTTATGTTCAAGTTTTGATTGCTAGTTTTTTATAATGACTTTGCTTTTTTTGGTTTGTTACACTTTTTATAAAATTTTTTTATTTTTTTTCGTTTACGTAAAGCCGTAAGGAAAAATAAAATGATCGGTTTATTTTTGGTTAGAAATTTACTTACAATATACCATTAACAAATCTAAAACTATGAAAAAACTAAAAAGCCTAATGTTAATCACATTATTTGTTTCAACAACTTTATTTACATCGTGTTCAAGCGATTCCGGGAGCGATGATTCTGGATCAGAAAATTCTCAAGGAGATTATTGGCCGACAGCAGTTGGCAATCAATGGGTTTTCAACCAAGATGGAGTCGAAACTTCAATGAAAATTGTCAGCTCACAAAAAGCAAACAACGATACTTATTTTAAATTCGATAAGTTATTTATATCCTCTTCGAGTGAAGTTGCAGGTTCAGCTTCAGCATCGATTAAAAAAGTGCAGGGAGATTACTTTATCAAACTAGATGAGATTAATATTAGCGCAAACGGTTTTTCTGGAAAAATAAGCGGGTATGAATTTATCTTCTTTAAAGATTATTTAGATGTAAATAAAAATTGGACAGGAACTTATACACAAGAAACCACATATACTGGTCTGGGAACTATTAAAACAACAACAAAATACACAGGTACAATTTTAGAAAAAGGCATAACTACTGTTGTGAAAAATGTTACTCATAAAGATGTTATTAGATTTAAACTAAAACTTGAAACATCATTAGAAGGACAGAGTGCCGGTTCTACCGAAGCAGAATATTGGATTGCTAAAGGTGTAGGGGTTATTAAGTTTAATTATAATGATACAGCTTCAGAACTAGCTTCTTACAAAATAAATTAAGAATATTCCAAATTAAGATTTTAAAACCCGAAATAACTTTCGGGTTTTTTTATGCTTTATAATTTATCTTGTTTGAGAACTTAAAATACTAAAAACTGACATTTCAAAACTTTCTTTTTTGGTTTTGGCATAATGATTGTCTATTTTTACTGCCTATCATGTAAATCAAACACTTAATGAAGTTGTACTAAAAACTACATAGCGTTTGGATAAATTTGCAGTTAGGATTAAACTTTTAATGACAAAACGACTTATATATTATTATGTCAAACCATAAAATACTTACTATTGACAATCTGTCACTTCAAGAATTTGATTCAGAAGCCGAATTAATTCCATTATTAACTCCAGAGGACGAAGAAGAAATGAATAACGAGGAGCTTCCGCTTTCGTTACCAATTTTACCTTTGCGTAATACCGTTCTTTTTCCAGGAGTTGTAATTCCAATTTCGGCAGGAAGAGATAAATCGATTAAGCTAATTAATGATGCTAATGCCGGTGGAAAAATCATTGGTGTAGTTTCTCAAATCAATGAAGAAGACGAAGATCCATCAAAAGACGATATTCATAAAATAGGAACTGTAGCGAGAATTTTGCGCGTTTTGAAAATGCCTGACGGAAATGTTACGGTTATTTTACAAGGAAAAAAACGTTTTGAAATTGACGAAGTAGTTTCAGAAGAACCTTATATTACTGCAACGATAAAAGAGGTTGCTGAAGAACGTCCGGAAGAAGATGATACGGAGTTTACAGCTATTTTGGATTCTGTAAAAGAGTTGGCAATTCAAATTATTAAAGAAAGTCCAAATATTCCATCAGAAGCTACTTTTGCGATTAAAAACATTGAAAGCCAGTCGTTTTTGATCAATTTTGTTTCTTCTAATATGAATTTATCCGTAAAAGAAAAACAAGGTTTATTGTCTATCAACGGATTAAAAGACAGAGCGCTTGAAACCTTACGTTATATGAACGTTGAATTGCAGAAATTAGAATTGAAGAATGACATTCAGTCAAAAGTCCGTTTTGATTTAGACCAGCAGCAACGTGAATATTTCTTACATCAGCAAATGAAAACCATTCAGGAAGAACTGGGAGGCGTTTCGCAAGAGGAAGAAATGGACGAAATGGGATTGAAGGCAAAAACCAAAAAATGGGACGAAAAGACGCAGAAACATTTCGAAAAAGAATTGTCAAAAATGCGTCGTATGAATCCACAATCTCCTGATTTTGGAATTCAGCGTAACTATTTAGAGTTGTTTTTAGAATTGCCTTGGGGCGAATATTCTAAAGACAAATTCGATTTAAAACATGCTCAGAAAATATTAGATAAAGATCATTTTGGACTTGAAGAAGTAAAGAAAAGAATGATTGAACATTTGGCAGTATTGAAACTTCGTAACGATATGAAATCGCCAATTATATGTTTGACAGGACCTCCGGGAGTTGGTAAAACATCTATTGGACGTTCAGTTGCAGAAGCTCTTGGTCGCGAATACGTGCGTATTTCGTTAGGAGGTTTACGTGATGAAGCTGAGATTCGAGGACATAGAAAAACTTATATTGGTGCAATGCCGGGACGTATTATTCAGAGTTTGAAAAAAGCCGGAACTTCAAATCCTGTTTTTATTCTGGACGAAATTGACAAGTTGTCAAACGGAAATAGTGGTGATCCATCTTCTGCTTTATTAGAAGTTTTAGATCCGGAGCAAAACAGCGCTTTTTATGATAATTTCCTTGAAATGGGATATGATTTATCAAAAGTTATGTTTATCGCGACTTCGAACAATATGGCAGCTATTCAGCCAGCGTTGCGTGACAGAATGGAAGTAATCAAAATGTCAGGTTATACAATTGAAGAGAAAGTTGAAATTGCAAAAAGACACCTTTTTCCAAAACAATTAGAAGCACATGGATTGACGACTAAAGATCTGACAATTGGTAAAAAACAATTGGAGAAAATCGTAGAAGGTTATACACGTGAATCCGGTGTTCGTAACTTAGAAACAAAAATCGCTCAGGTAATTCGTAACGCTGCAAAAGCAGTTGCAATGGAAGAGGAATACAATAAAAAAGTAACCGACGAAGATATTGTAACCGTTTTAGGAGTTCCAAGATTAGAGCGTGACAAATACGAGAATAATGATATTGCAGGAGTTGTTACAGGTCTTGCCTGGACAAGTGTTGGTGGTGATATTTTGTTTATTGAATCTTTAATTTCCGAAGGAAAAGGTTCATTAAGTATTACAGGAAATTTAGGTACTGTAATGAAAGAATCAGCAACAATTGCATTAGAATATATTAAGGCCAATGCTAAGAAATTAGGTTTAAGTGTTGAGCTTTTCCAAAAATATAATATTCACTTGCACGTTCCGGAAGGAGCAACGCCAAAAGATGGACCAAGTGCCGGTATTGCAATGTTGACGTCTTTAGTTTCTTTGTTAACACAAAAGAAAGTGAAGAAAAGTTTAGCAATGACTGGAGAAATTACGCTTCGAGGTAAAGTATTACCAGTTGGTGGTATCAAAGAGAAAATCTTAGCAGCAAAAAGAGCAGGCATTAAAGAAATCATTTTATGTCATGAAAACAAAAGTGATATTGACGAAATAAAAGCTGAATACTTAGAAGGTTTGAGTTTTCATTACGTAAAAGAAATGAGTGAAGTTTTAGCACTTGCTTTAACAGATCAAAATGTAAAAAATGCCAAAACTTTAAAATAAAATTTTAAAGTTAAATTCCAATATTTTTAAATTCCAAATTCCAGGCTGATAACTCAGTTTTGGAGTTTGGATTTTTTTATTATGTCCAATATTTATTAGGAAACTTTAATGATTTCAAGCTCTTATTTAATAAATTTTGGTTTTGAAATTTGGATTTTTTAATTGGAATTTAATTTATAATTAATTTTATTTTATACGTTATATAATTTTATCTTCGCATTTGCGTTATTCACACATAGGATTCGCCCCAAAAGCATGTTAAAACGATTTGTTTTACTTTTTTTTAGTTTAGTTTGTTCGGTTTCTTACGGGCAAATTGGTGGTCGATATACTTATCAGTTTTTAAATTTAACGACTTCACCACGACAAGCTGCATTGGGAGGTGAAACGATTACAATATACGATGAAGATGTGAATCAGGTAATGTCTAATCCGGCAGCTTTAAATGAAGATATGGATAACCATTTGGCAATGAATTATGGAAGTTACTACGGAGAAGCATCTTACGGAACTGCTTCGTACGCTTATACTTACGATAGACATGTTCAGACATTTTATGCCGGAATGAGTTATGTAAACTATGGTTCATTTGAAGGATATGACGAAAACGGTCAGGCAACATCCAGTTTTTCAGGAAGCGAAGGCGCGCTATCACTGGGATACGCATATAATGTTCCTTTTACAGATTTGCATATTGGCGCTACAGCTAAGTTAATAACTTCAACTTTAGAAAGTTATAATTCAATTGGCGGCGCAATTGATGTGGGAATTATGTATCAAATTGAAAAAAATGATGTAAATTTGGCATTGGTATTTCGTAATATTGGTAGACAGTTTACAACATATTCTGGTATACAAGAAAATTTACCATTTGAAATCATTGCAGGAGTTTCTCAGGAATTAGAGCACGTTCCAATTCGTTGGCATCTTTCGTTAGAAAATTTGCAGCAATGGAATATTTCTTTTTCGAATCCCGTTCGCGGAGAAACCAACATTGATGGATCAACAAATGAAGAGAAGGTTTCGTTTGTAAATAATGTTTTGCGACACGTTGTTTTCGGCGTGGAGCTATTCCCCAAAAGGGCATTTAATTTGCGTTTAGGATATAATTTTAGAAGAGGAGAAGAACTAAGAGTGGCGGATCAACGCAATTTCTCAGGAGTTTCATTAGGGTTTGGTTTAAAGATGAATAAATTAAAATTTAATTATTCATATTCCAGATATACATTGGCAGCAAATACGAGTCTTTTTGGTCTAATTTTAAATTTTCAATAGTTATATGAAAATATTTAGTTTGTTTTTGTTTATGACAGTAGGTTTTTTTACGGGTTCAAAACACTACTACAAAGAAGAAACTTCTATTACCACTGTGGAAATAGAGAGGATTAATACAAGAGTTAGCGAGATAAGAAACATGATGAGTATTGATCCCAAATACAATACTAAAATCGCTTTTTTTGTGGACATGAGAATACCATCTGGAAAGAATCGTTTTTTTGTTTACGACTTAGTAAATAATAAAATAATCGACCAGGGTCTTGTGGCACACGGTTCAGGATCTGAAACCGGAGTAAAAGGAAGTTTAAGATTTAGCAATACACCAAACTCAAACTGCACAGCTTTGGGCAGATATTCTATCGAAAAATGTTATAAAGGATGTTTCGGGAAATCATATAAGCTAGAAGGTTTAGACGAAACAAACAATAATGCTTTAAAAAGAGCGATAGTGCTACATTATTATTCAGCGGTTCCTTATGAAGAGCAAGATTATTATATTAGTAATAGTCATGGCTGTCCAATGGTAAATGAGCAATTCTTCAAACGAATCGAAAAAATAATTGATAGTTCTAAGTCGAATATCATCTTAGATATTTATTACTAAAATAACATTTCATACAATCTTATTATAATCAAGCTTTTGCTGTTGTTAATTTTTTCAACAGCATTTTTTTTGAAATTATATTTTTCCACATTTAAATTTCAGTTCGTCAAACAAATAGTTTAGTATGAAGAAGTTTTTTTTCGCTTTTTTTGTTGCGCTGTTGTTTTTCATCGGATTTAAAATTCTCTGGAAAGACGAAAAAGTTATTTTATTAACTGAAAAGAAAATTGATATAACGCAAATTAATGAAGTCAAGAAAGTAATAAAGAGTAATTCGAAATATAATAATAGAATTGCGTTTTTTATTGATATGAAAATTCCTTCGGGTAAGAATCGCTTTTTTGTTTATGATTTAAAAGAAAATAAAATTATAGACAGAGGTTTAGTTGCTCATGGTTCAGGATCTGAAACCGGTTTAAAAGGAAAACTAAGATTTAGTAATATTCCAAATTCACTGAGTACGTCATTAGGGAAATATGCTATAGGAAATCATTATAACGGAAAATTCGGGAAGGCTTATAAACTATACGGATTGGACAAAACAAATAGTAATGCATTTAAGCGGGATATTGTTTTTCATTACTACTTTGATGTTCCGTATAAAGAGAAAGATGGTTATATTTGCAACAGCTACGGCTGCCCTATGGTTAATAAAAAATATTTTGACAGAATAGCAAAAATAATAGATAGCTCTGAATCAGATATTCTGATGAGTATTTATTATTAAAATCAAAATTAAAGCACTAAAGAAATTAAAATTTAAAAAATAAAAAATTGAAAAAAATTACCATTGCAATTGATGGATTCTCATCAACAGGAAAGAGCACTTTGGCAAAACAATTAGCAAAAGAGTTAGAATATGTTTATGTAGATACCGGAGCAATGTACCGCGCTGTTACCTATTTCGCAATGCAGAATGAACTTATTAAAGCAGATTTTTTTGATAAAAAAAGCTTACTAGATTCACTTCCAAATATTCAATTAGAATTTAAGTTTAATGCTGATCTTGGTTTTGCTGAAATGTATTTGAATGGTGAAAATGTCGAAAAACCAATTAGAACTATTGAGGTTTCTAATTTCGTAAGTAAAGTAGCCGAAGTTTCAGAAGTGCGTTCTAAATTGGTAGAACAACAACAAGAAATGGGAAAAAACAAAGGTATTGTTATGGATGGAAGAGATATAGGAACTGTAGTTTTTCCAGATGCCGAACTTAAAATTTTCATGACTGCCAGTGCAGAAACGCGCGCACAAAGACGTTTTGATGAATTACAAGAAAAAGGCGATAATGTATCTTATGAAGATGTTTTGAAAAATGTTGTAGAGAGAGATCATATAGATACACACCGTGAAGATTCTCCTTTAGTGATTGCAGATGATGCTATAGAAATAGATAATTCTTACCTTAATAGAGAAGAACAATTTTCGGCTGTTTTAGAATTAGTAAATGATGTTGTTAAAACTGTTTAATTTTTTGTAGATATCATTTTTAATGGTAGTTTTACCGCTTCATTTTTACTAAAAGACAATTTCATCATATGGGAATTAAAAACAGGTTGATTATAATGAGCTTTCTTCAATTTTTTGTTTGGGGAGCGTGGCTTATAACAATTGGAAATTATTGGTTTGGTACTAAAAATTGGGAAGGAACTCAGTTTGGTCTTGTCTTCGGAACCATGGGAATTGCCTCTTTATTCATGCCTACATTAACAGGAATCATAGCTGACAGATGGATAAATGCTGAAAAATTATATGGTTTTCTACATATAATATATGCAGTAGTTTTGTTTAGCATTGCACATGTAACAACTCCTGATAACTTTATTTACGTAATGTTTGCCGCAATGTGTTGCTATATGCCAACAATTGCATTAAGTAATTCAATTTCGTACACTTCACTGAAATTAAACAATAAAAACATTGTAAAAGATTTTCCGCCAATTCGTGTTTGGGGAACTATTGGTTTTATTGCCGCAATGTGGATTACTAATTTAAGTGGAAGTAAAGCAACTGAATATCAGTTTTATATTGCTGGAATTGGTGCTTTGATTCTTGGGATTTATGCTTTTACATTACCAAAATGTGAACCACAACGTTTGACTAAAGAAGATGCTTCATTGACGGAAACGTTAGGATTAGAAGCTTTTAAATTATTCGGAAATTATAAAATGGCTTTGTTTTTTGTGTTTTCTATGTTTTTAGGAGGCGCTTTGCAATTGACAAATGCTTATGGAGATGTGTTTTTAGATGAATTCAAGCATTTTCCAAAATATGCGGATTCATTCGTAATTCAATATTCAACTATTATTATGTCGATTTCTCAGGTTTCTGAGACCTTGTTTATCTTGGCAATTCCGTTTTTCTTAAGACGTTTTGGAATCAAACAAGTAATGTTGATTAGTATGTTGGCTTGGGTATTACGTTTTGGATTATTTGCTTTTGGAGATCCGGTTGGAGGATTATGGATGATTATTATGTCTTGTATCGTTTACGGAATGGCATTTGACTTCTTTAATATTTCAGGTTCTTTATTCGTAGAAAGTAATACAGATTCTAAAATTCGTTCATCTGCTCAAGGTTTGTTTATGATGATGACAAATGGAGTAGGAGCCGTTTTAGGAAGTTTGACTTCAGGTTGGGCAATTGATCGTTTCTTTACAAAATCATTTCACAATACAACTGAATTAGCAGGATTTTTACAAACTGACGCCACAAACTCTAAAATGTTAGATTTTGTAAAAGGTCAGGGAAATACAATTTCTACAGACGGAATTTTTACCAATCCAATTTTGATGAAAGACTGGCACACAATCTGGTTATCATTCGCAGCTTATGCTTTGGTTATTGCAATTGCTTTTGCTGTTTTGTTTAAACATAAACATGATCCAAAAGAGATTGAGAATTTAAGTCATTAAAAATAAAATTATATAGAATCCCCTTTTTTAGCAATTAGAAATGGGGATTTTCTTTTAATAAATGATATATAATGATAGAAGTGTTTGTTAAAAAGTATTGGGATGAAGAAGATGTATTGTTCTATATTCATTTTCAAGATGATGAAGCAGTAAGGCAAATTGAAGTTAAATCTGAAGAGAAAATATGTCTGACTTTAGAAGAACCAATAAAAGAAGAATCTATGTTGTATGATCAAAAGCTTTCTGAACTAGATTTAGAAGAATCTGATTTTATAACAGAGGAAGAATTTAATCAATTTTGGAAAAAAGCATAATGATGCAAACCTTTGTCAAAGTTTAAAACTTTGAAAAAGGTAGAACGCGCACAGTAAACCCGACAGGTTTTTAAAACCTGTCGGGTTTGTTGTTTTTTAAAGGCTTCTATTTAAATAAAAAGCAATAACTTTATTCATCATTTTTAAAACAATACGATGCAGAAAATTAAACTATTTGTGTTGCTATTATTTGGAACTTTTAGTTTTGCTCAAACTAAGGTTTTATACAGCCAAAGTGTTGAAGCTTATAAAAGCAAAGATTATGCTTTGTTTTTGAAATTGGCAAAAGAATTAGATAGCATTCGTCCAATGCATCCAACGTTTACTTATAATTTAGCTTCGGCATATTCATTAAATGGTAAAAAAGAGGAATCTTTAAAGGTTTTGAAAACTGTTGTTCTGGCAAATAACACTGTAGATTTCGAAGGCGATTCAGATTTTGAATCTATTAAAAACGAAAAAGGTTATAAGGATTTGTTAGAACTGAAAGTTTCTCAATCTAAAATAATAGAAAGCTCAAAAGAGAAAGTTAGTCTGTCTGAAAAAGATTTACATCCTGAAGGCTTGCTTTATCTAGAGAAACACAAACTTTGGCTGTCATCAAGTATTCGAAATAAAAAAGTAATCTCTTTTGATGAAAAAGGCAATTGCTCTGATTGGTTTACAGATTGTTTGTATTCGGTGTTTGCAATAAAAGCAGATTATAAAGAGAAGTTTTTATGGATAACTTGTTCAGCAATTCCTGAAATGAAGGGTTTTTCGAAAGAATTAGAAGGAAAAAGCGAGATTCTGAAAATTGATATTACAACGAGAAAACTGGTAAAACGTTATACAATTGAGGGAAATCATGTTTTTGGCGATCTTGTAGTAACTAAAAACAATGATGTTTACATTTCGGATAGTGCTGAATCGATAATTTATAAAATAGAAAATGAGTGTTTGATTTTATGGAAAGATCTTCGGAGAGAAGCTTTTAACCTGCAAGGAATTACTTTTAATAAGGACGAATCTAAGTTTTTTATTGCTGATTATTTAAAAGGAATTTTAGTGATAGATATAAAAAACCAAAAAGAAAATTGGATTGAATTCCCGATCGATGCTTCTAAAAAAGGAATTGACGGATTGGTTTTTTATAATAATTCATTAATAGCAATTCAGAATGGAGTAGTACCAATAAGAATCGTGCGTTACAAGCTGAACGAATCTCAAACTAAAATAATTGATTTTACGATTCTGGATAATAATAGACAAGTTTTTAATGAACCTACTTTGGCAACGTTAGTTAAAAATAAAATATATTTCTTCGCTAATTCTCCTTGGGAATTTTATGATAAGAATTTTCAATTGGACGAAAGTAAGTTTGAAAATCCAAAGTTGTTTGAGCTTAGTTTGGATTAGTTTTTTAATCACACAAAGATAGCCGCGAGTAGTAAACCTAATAGGTTTTTAAAACCTGTTAGGTTTGTTGTAATGAGATGCTTAAAAAACTAAAAAGATCTAATTTAGCCCCGATAGAGTTGTTATCCTTTTTCCGGCTTTTTAGACGGAAAAAGATATAGGCGAAAGCGGGAATGAAGCTCTTGAAAAATCCTACAAGATCTGCTTCTGAACAAATGACTGATAATCATTTAGAATTGTTTTGCTATTACAAATAAATGTATTAATTTTGCAAACCTTTTGGCAGAGAAGAGTTTCCATTAGGGATCAACTATTTATGTAAAACAACTTCTGTTTTTTCTATCGCTTTGAGAAACTCAAGAAAAACAGAATACAAATTTTTTATCAGCATGTCTGAACAATTAAAATCACAAGAAGAGTTTTTAGCAAATTTTAACTGGCATAATTTCCAAGAAGGAATTGATGCAGTTGATGAGAAAAACTTACAAGAGTTTGAAGAACTAGTATCTAAAACTTTCATCGCTACAGATCAAGAAGAAGTAGTTGAAGGAGTTGTTGTTAGAATTACAGATAGAGACGTTATCGTTGATATCAATGCTAAATCTGAAGGTGTTATTTCTTTAAACGAGTTCCGTTACAACCCAAATTTAAAAGTAGGTGACAAAGTAGAAGTATTAATCGACATCCGTGAGGACAAAACAGGTCAATTAGTATTATCTCACAGAAAAGCACGTACTATTAAATCATGGGATAGAGTTATTTCTGCAAACGAAACAGGAGAAATCGTTAATGGTTTTGTAAAATGCAGAACTAAAGGTGGTATGATCGTTGACGTTTTCGGAATTGAAGCTTTCTTACCAGGATCTCAAATTGACGTTAAGCCAATTAGAGACTACGATGTATACGTAAACAAAATGATGGAATTCAAAGTGGTAAAAATTAACCACGAATTCAAAAACGTTGTTGTATCTCACAAAGCTCTTATCGAGGCTGATATTGAAGTACAGAAAAAAGAAATCATCGGTCAATTACAAAAAGGACAAGTATTAGAAGGTGTTGTTAAAAACATTACTTCTTATGGTGTGTTTATTGACTTAGGTGGTGTTGATGGATTAATTCACATTACTGACCTTTCTTGGAGTAGAATCAACCACCCAAGTGAAGTTCTTGAATTAGACCAAAAATTAAACGTTGTAATCCTTGATTTCGATGATGAGAAAACAAGAATTCAATTAGGATTGAAACAATTAAACGCTCACCCATGGGATGCTTTAGATGCTAATTTAACTATTGGTGATAAAGTAAAAGGTAAAGTAGTTGTAATCGCTGATTACGGTGCATTTATTGAAGTTGCTGAAGGTGTTGAAGGTTTAATCCACGTTTCTGAAATGTCATGGTCAACTCATTTACGTTCTGCTCAGGATTTCGTAAAAGTTGGAGATGTTGTTGAAGCTGTTATCTTAACTTTAGATAGAGATGACCGTAAAATGTCATTAGGTATCAAACAATTGACTCAAGATCCATGGACTGATATTACATCTAAATACCCAGTAGGTTCTAAACATACAGGTATCGTTAGAAACTTTACAAACTTTGGTATTTTCGTAGAATTAGAAGAAGGAATTGATGGATTAATCTACATTTCTGACCTTTCTTGGACTAAGAAAATCAAACACCCATCTGAATTTGTAAATGTTGGTGAAAAACTTGATGTAGTTGTATTAGAATTAGATGTTGAAGGACGTAAATTATCTTTAGGTCACAAACAAACTACTGCTAATCCTTGGGATCAATACGAAGATTCTTTCGCTGTAGGAACTATCCACAATGGTGAAATTTCTGAAATTGTTGACAAAGGAGCTACTGTAGAATTCGGAGATGATATCGTTGCTTTCATTCCTACTCGTCACCTTGAAAAAGAAGACGGAAAGAAATTGAAAAAAGGTGATACTGCTGATTTCAAAGTAATCGAATTCAACAAAGAATTCAAAAGAGTAGTTGCTTCTCACACTGCTATCTTCCGTGAAGAAGAAGAGAAAAACGTGAAAGCTGCAACTGAAAATACTTCATCTGCTTCATCTACAAATGCACCAGCTGCAACTTTAGGAGATAACAATGATGTATTAGCTGCATTAAAAGCTAAAATGGAAAAAACTGAGAAAAAATAATCTTAGTTTCCTCTAAATAGAAAGTCCCACAGTAATGTGGGACTTTTTTTTGCGCTATAGTTTTTGTTTTAAGATATTTTAACAAATAAAGTTGTGTTATAATCTTAAAAAGTTATTTTTACTTAAAATTTCCTATATGAAGAAAATCTACTTTTTAATTCTTGCTTTGTGTTTTTTTAATGGCTTGAAAGCTCAGGTCGTGAATATTCCAGATTCTAATTTTAAAACAGCATTAATTAGTAATAAGATTTTATGCAAAGATGTAGATGGAAATTCGATCAAAATCGATAAAAACAATAATGGAGAAATAGAGACAAGTGAAGCTTTGAGTGTATATCAGCTAATTGCCAATAAATGCTTGATATCGGACTTGACCGGTATAAATGATTTTAAGAATTTGACATTGCTACATTGTTATGAGAATTCAATTTCAACTCTTGATTTATCAAATTTAAAAAATTTAAATACACTTGATTGTAGAGATAATTTGCTTACAAATCTAAATATCATTAATTCTCCTGTTTTTAACTATTTAGATTGTTCAAACAATAAATTAACAAATTTAAACCTTACCAATGCTAAAGATCTGGTAACTCTTAATTGTAAAAACAATTTGCTTTCAAGTATTGATTTTGATAATAAAAATTTAAATATATTAAAAACATTAGTCTGTAATGACAATGCAATATTAGGGCTAAATTTGACAAATTTTTATGAATTGTGGTATATTGATTGCCACAATAATTCTTTGAAAAATTTAGAATTACAATCTGGATCCAAATTAGGGGAATTAAATTGCAGCCAAAACAAATTAACAAATTTAGTTCTATCAGATTTACCAAATCTTAGCACAATGAATTCTTATGATAATTTATTGACTTCTGTAACTTTAAATAAATTACCCTTAATTATAGATTTAATTCTGTACAAAAACAAACTAGCAACTATAGATTTATCCAATCTATCCAGAGCAGATAATAAACTAAATAGCCTTAATGTAGGTAGTAATTTATTAACTAGTATTAATTTAGGATCAATAAAATATTTCACATCTCTTAATGTTGCAAACAATAAATTAACTGATTTGAATTTTTTGCCAGCTTATAAAGGAGCAGATTATTTTAATTGTTCAATGAATTTGATTAATTCTATTAGTATAACTGTTCCTGCGAGTAAATTTTACTGTAGCAATAATCCGCTTACGTCTTTAGATATATCAGGATTTATGGAAACTTTTGAATGTACCAATACTTTATTACAAGCTATTGAATTGTCAAATACAAGAGGCAATACTAGTTTTGATGTTTCGAATAATAAAGACCTTAAATTTTTAAGTACAAAAAACGGTTATATAAATTCTGGCTTTTTGAATAATTGTCCCAAGATTAAATTTATCTGTGCTGATGATGATGATGTTAAGAATTTACAAAACGCTATTAATAATGCTGGTTATCTCAATTGCGCTATAAGTAGTTATTGTTCATTTACTCCGGGAGGAACACACTACGTTATTCAAGGGAATCATAGATTAGATAGTAATATGAATGGTTGCGATAATAAGGATATAGTTGTTCCCAACTTAAAGTTTAAAATTACTGATGGAGTAAAAACCGGAAATGTTATCTCTAATTCTTCTGGTGGTTATTCTATTCCTGTTAAAGAAGGAACTCATAAAATTACTCCAGTTTTTGAAAACCCGGATTATTTTATTGCCTTTCCTGAGAATATTGAAATAACTTTTCCAACACAAGCTAGTCCATTTATCCAAGATTTTTGCGTGACAGCAAATGGTGTTCATCCAGATTTAGAAGTTTCGCTTTTACCTATTGAAGAAGCAAGACCAGGGTTTGATGCGAAATATAAAATAGTTTATAAAAACAAAGGAAACAATACTCAATCGGGGACGATAAATCTTAAATTCGATGGCACAATATTAAATTTAGTAACAGCTAATCCAATTGCTTTAACTCAGAGTAGTAATAGTTTGACTTGGAATTTTACCAATTTGCAACCTTTTGAAATACGCGAAATCTTCGTTACTCTAAATTTAAATGGACCAACAGAAACTCCTGCAGTTAATATTGGTGATATTTTAAATCTTATAGTATCAATTTCATTACAAGATAATGATGAAACCCCAAATGATAATACATTTACGTTAAATCAAAGGGTTGTAGGATCTTTTGATCCAAATGATAAAACATGTTTAGAAGGTGATGTAATCACGCCAAGTCTAATAGGTGAGTATGTCCATTATATGATTCGTTTTGAAAATACAGGAACTTATTCTGCTCAAAATATTGTAGTGAAAGATATGATTGATTTGTCAAAATTTGATATCTCTACATTGATTCCAACAAGTTCCAGTCATTCTTTTGTAACTAAAATTTCAGATGAAAACAAAGTAGAATTCATTTTCGAAAATATTAATCTTCCTTTTGATGACGCGAATAATGACGGCTATATTGCATTTAAAATTAAAACAAAACCAACATTAGTAACAGGAGATACATTTACAAATGATGCTAATATTTATTTTGATTATAATTTCCCAATTTTAACCAATAAAGCAATTTCTACTTTTAAAACATTAGGAACTAAGGATTTTGAATTTTCAAACTATTTCAAATTATATCCCATTCCTGCTAATAATGTTTTGAATATTGCAGCGACTCAAGCTATAGAAATAGATTCATTTGGGATCTATGATATTTTGGGACAATTGGTTATCGCAATTCCAAATGCGAAATCAGTTTCTAATATTGATGTTTCAAAACTTAGAACAGGAAATTATTTTATAAAAGTAAAATCAGATAAAGGAAGTTCAAGTATGAAGTTTATTAAATTATAAAGAACTATCACAAATAGAAAATCTCACAGCAATGTGGGATTTTTTTATGTCTTTTTGTTTCAAATTTAGATTTTAGGAGCTATTTCCAGCTATCATTCCAATCTTTTGTACCGAACGCCGGCACAAAAGGATTTTCCCTTCTATCTGGGGCTATGGCAATCGTTTTCAAAAGAAATTTCTTTTTATTTAGAAGCTAATAATTTTGATTCTTCAGGAGTATAATAATCAACAATTGAATAAGATTTTATTCCTGTTATTTTTATCTCATCAAGAATATCGACTAAATTCCCGTAATTAGAGTTTTTACTTGGTTTAATAATAACTGTAACTCCAATTTCTGGCCTGCCCATTGCGGCAGAATATTCATGAACTTTTTTATCAATGACTAATAATTCTTTTCGTATTCCTTTTTTACCATATTGCACCTCTTTAGGTTCTTGGATTGGAGAGTACAATAGTCCCATATAGGTAATCATTTTATTATTATCATCAAGTAGGACAGTTAGAATACGATTTTCATCAGGTTTGTTACATTCAGGTTCAGGACCACAACCGCCACGGTATCCATATTCATACTCCATCATTTTCGGCTTTGCCAACTCAATTGTCACCATAAAAAAGATAATTAACAAGAAAGAAACACTAACCATTGCAGTCAAATCAACTCTCGTACTTAATTTTTTACTTCTAACTTTCTTAGGTAGATTATTCATGGCTGGTATATTTTTTTAATTTGAAGCTAATAATTTTGATTCTTCGGGAGTAAATTCAGGTACGATTGCATAAGTACTGATTTTTGCAATTTCCATTTCGTTTAGAATATCAATTAGATTTTTGTAATTGGATTTTTTACTTGGTTTTATAATTACAGTTATATTTTCCAGTTTTGCACCTTTAGCGGCATATTTAAGCAGATTATTTTTTCTTTGCAGTAATTCTCTTCGGATTCCGTCTTTACCGTATTCTATTTCTTTGGGAGAAATTATAGGAGAATCTGAAAGCCCCATATAATATATCAGTTTATTATTTTCGCCTAACATTACAGTTATCGCTCTGTTTTCTCCTTCATGTCGATAAGACGATGGACAATCACAACATCCATGATCTGGAAAATCTAAAATTAGAGCTTTAGGCTGAGCTAATTCAATTGTAACCATGAAAAATATAATCAATAAGAAAGAAACACTAACCATAGCGGTTAAATCGACTCTTGTACTTAACTTTTTACTTCTGATTTTCTTAGGTAGATTTTGCATTTTTGAAATATTTTTAATTAGAAGCTAATAGTTTTGTTTCTTCCGGAGTGAATTCATTTACAATAGCATAAGCCTCAATGTTTGCAAGTTTCATTTCGTTAAGAATATCAACGAGGTTTCCGTAATTACTTTTGCTGGATGGTTTTATAAAAACAATTACACCTCGATTTGGTTTACCAATAGCAGCGGAATGTTCAAGTATTCTTTTGTTAACTGTTTTAAGGTCACTATGAAATCCATTTTTACTATAATTGGTTTCTCTTGGTTTTTCTAAAGGACTGTCTAGTAGACCAGCATATGTTATTAATTTATTATTTTCCCCCAATAAAACAGTGTAAAAACGATTTCCATTATAACATCCAGCAATTGGTTCACCGCATCCTCTTTCTCTATCAGGTAAACCTAAGCTAATCCCTTTAGGTTTTGACAACTCAATCGTAACCATGAAAAATATAATCAACAAGAAAGAAACACTAACCATTGCGGTTAAATCGACTCTTGTACTTAACTTTTTACTTCTTATTTTCTTAGGGAGATTTTCCATGGCTTCTTGGTTAAGTTGAATGATATGTTTATTTTGAAGCTAAAAGATTAGATTCTTCCGGAGTAAAATCATTTACAATAGTATAAGTTTCAATTTTAGCAATCGCCATTTCGTCTAAAATATCGACTAAATTTTTGAAATTTGATTTTTTACTTGGTTTTATAATTACAATGGGACCGTTTCTTGGCTTTCCCATCGCTGTTGAATATTCCAAAATGTTTTTTCTTCTTTTAAAAAGCTCTTGACGAATTCCGTTTTTTCCATAATTAAACTCTTTTGGATTTGCTATTGGAGCATATAAAAGTCCAGAATAAGTTACGATTTTATCATTATCATCAAGTAAAACAGTTATAATACGATTCACATCTGCACCACAAGTAATTACACAACTCCATTCCTCATCGAAATTTTTTGCAGGTAAACTTAAATCAATCGCCTTAGGCTTTGCTAATTCAATCGTAACCATAAAAAAGATAATCAGTAAAAAAGAAACACTAACCATTGCAGTTAAATCAACTCTCGTACTTAATTTTTTACTTCTTATTTTCTTAGGGAGATTCTCCATATCGAATGATTTTTTACTAAAGTTAATAATAAAAGTAATACAAAGACTTTACTGATTTTAAAAATAATTAAAAATAAATTAAACTTTCAATGTGTTGTTTTACAACGGTTTTTAAGGATTTTACAATGATTTTGAAACTTTTTTGAATTTTTAATAAAACCAAATCGAAAACTATCCCGTAAATGAGCTTATAACTTAAAACATTCATTATGAAAACTAGAAAATTTTTAGCCGTAGCAATCTTAGCATTAGGATTTGGATTTACATCATTTGCACAAAAAACTAAAATGGTTGGTGGAGCTGCAATGTACCCAAACAAAAATATTATTGAAAATGCCGTAAATTCAAAAGATCATACTACATTGGTTGCTGCTGTAAAAGCTGCTGGATTAGTAGAAACATTACAAGGAAAAGGGCCGTTTACCGTTTTTGCTCCAACAAACGAAGCATTTGCTAAATTACCAGCAGGAACTGTTGAAACATTATTGAAACCTGAAAACATCAAAAAATTGCAAACTATTTTGACTTATCACGTTGTTGCAGGAAAATGGAATGCTTCTGATATTGCAAAAGCAATTAAAGCAGGTAAAGGAAAAGCAACTATTAAAACCGTTAGCGGTGGATCTCTAACAGCTTGGATGAAAGGAAAAGACCTTTATATTAGCGACGAAAGCGGAAACAAAGCTAAAGTTACAATCGCTGACGTAAATCAATCTAATGGTGTAATTCACGTAGTTGATACAGTATTGTTGCCAAAAATGTAATACTGCACAAAGTCCCAATAATAAAAAATTCCAAATTCCAACTTTATAAAGTTTGAATTTGGAATTTTTTATTATTTGAATTTTAAAAGCTTATCGTTTAGCTGTTAAAGTCGATCCAACAGAAGCTATGACAACACAAAAAACAGCTAATATTTCATAGAAAGTCAAATATTCCTGCAAGAATATAAAGGCACAAACTGAAGCTGCAGCAGGCTCTAAACTCATTAATATACTAAAAGTACGAGGAGGAAGCTGACCTAAAGCTTTCATTTCAAGAGTAAATGGAATAGCGCTTGATAAAAGAGCAAGTGCAACACCCATTCCAAGAAGTTTTGGAGTTAGGTTGGACAATCCATTTTCATAAAAACCAAACGGAAGTATTAAAATTGCACCAAACAACATTCCGGTTGCAACTGCTTGGCCGCCATGCATTATTTTAGAAACTTTTCCGCCTAAAACAATATAAGCCGCCCAAAGAGCTCCTGCTAATAAGGCAAATAAAACTCCTAAAGAATCTATACTATTATTTGACCAGGGTGCAATAAGTGCAATCCCGATTGCTGCAAGTAAAACCCAGCAATAATCAACTAAACGGGTCGAACCAATTATAGCTACCACTAATGGACCTATAAATTCTAAGGTTACAGCAAGTCCAATTGGGATTCTTTCTATTGCCATATAAAAAATCAAATTCATTGCACCTAAAGCCAAACCATATGGAACAACAATTTTCCATTGATCAGCTGTAATTTGCTTTAAATTTGGTCTGTATGCAATCAGTAAAATTATAGCTGAAACTCCAATTCGTATTGATGCTGTTCCCGCAGCTCCAATTGCAGGAAATAAGGTTTTTGCAATTGCGGCGCCACATTGTACACTTACAATAGCCAAAAGTACTGCATAAACAGGCGGTATATTAAAATCTTTATTTTTCATGATAATTATAAAAAGGAGATAAGAAGAATTGAAATAGGAAAAGTGAATCTTTTATCTCTTAGAAGAAAGTATCGTTGGAATTAAATTCCAACTATTTTAAAACATGTTATATTATTGTAAAGCTCTTTTTGTAATAAAAGCCCGGTAACCAATAATTGCCATTTGCCATTTTTTTGCTTTCGAAATATCTAAACCTTGTTTTGTAAAACTTGGTAAAAGAATTTTGTTGATTTTGGCTAAAATTTTATACATGGTAGGTTATTTTTTTTTTTTTTGGCAAAGATATAAAAAAGACCTTGCAGTTAAGCAAAGTCTTTCAGGGATTTAGTATTGAGTATTAAAAGGTTACTGGGTGCTTATAACTCAATTCCTATTTGTGAAATTTTCTGTATTTAATGCATCTTAAGTCAGTTTTTATTGCTAATTATAAAATTATACAAACAAATATATTTCTTCAAAAAAAAAGCCAGTGTTTAGAAACACTGGCTTTTACTTTATTTAATTTCTGCATTAAGATCGTTTATTGTCTTTTTCAAATTTTCTGATATTTTTTTCATGCTCTTTCATGTTTTTTTCATAAACCTTCATGTCTTTCTCAAATTGCTCCATTTTCTTTTCAAAATCTCCTCCAAATTGTTGGTCGATAAGTGCGCTATATTTATCCATTTCAGCTCCAAATTTATCCATAGCGATTTCATACTTTTCCATTTCTTTGTCATAAACAAGTTCACGTTTTGACATGATTTGGTCTACTTGATCTTGATAAGCGTCCATTTTTGGATGAAATACATCCATTTTTTTCTGAAATTCAACCATTTTTTTGTCAAAATCTTTCATAGCCACTTTGTCCTTAATATTTTTTGGTAATACGGGAGGTTTTGGCATATTTGACATATTTGGCGGAGTTGGTAGCTCTAAATCTTTTGGCAATACAGGCATTATCGGAGCAACAGGTGCTGGCTGTAATTCTGGCGTTGCAGGAGGTGTAGGAGGAACCGGAGGAGTGGGCATGTTCTGACCGTTATACTCTGTAACTTCAGCTACACGATTTTGATACTCAGTTGATTTGTCGTTTTCTGCATCTGTAACAATACCGATTTTTTTAATGCCATTTTTTTCGGTCGAAACAGAAATTCCAAAGCTATCTATAGCTTCATCGCCATCAATTTGAACGGTTTGAACTTCTTCAGATCCTTTTTTAATACTGATTTTAATTCCTATTAATTCCTTTTTAGAGTTTCTCTTTATATTAGAAACAGCAACATCTGCACCATGATTCTTTTTTAGTTTTTCAGCAATTACTTTTAACTCCTGATCAGTAGTGTTTTTAGTAATGTTGTAAGTGTCATCCGAATCATTAGTTTGAGAAACTTCCTGAGACTGACTTTTTTCCTGAGCAAGAGTTTTAATTTGAAACAACAGCACAAAAGCAATAAGTGCGGGAATTATGGCATAATATTTCCAGTAATTCCATTTTTTTGATTGATTTTTGTTTAACATGACAATTCGTTTTTTGATTAATGATTGATAAAAATGATTGGTGATTGCAACGCATGATTCGTGCGTTGTGATTTTTAAAAGCGTGTATTGATACGCTTTCTTGTCGGATATGTTTTTGGCAGCTTCACGATCTGCAATAAATTCAAGGTTTTGAAGAATCGCTTTTTTGTATAACCACATGATAGGATTGAACCAAAAAAGAACGCAAAAAACTCTTGAAATCAAAACATCTACAGTATGATTTTGATCGCTATGCACTTTTTCATGCTCGATAATATTTTCCAATTCCGAAGCTGTGTACATTGATGAGTTGTACACGATGTAATCAAAATAAGAAAAGGGAGCAATATTCTCGCTAATATCTATAAATTTAAAATCAGCTTGTTGATGAACTTTTTTTCCTTTTAAGACAGAATTTAAACTATAGAAATCAAGCGCAAATTTTATTATCAGAGCAAGAAAACCAATACTATAAATAGCAAGAACTACATAATTCCAGTTAATTTGAAAAGATTCCTGCTCAACTGCATGCGGAGTATAAACTCTCGAATAATCTACTGCAGACATTGTCACCGGAGTTGGATCGATCCAAACAATTTTGGTATAGACCAAAAATGGCAATACAACAGAAGTTATTAGTCCGGCAAGCAAGAACCATCTATTGCTATTGAAAAAAGTCTCTTTGCGTAATAAAACATAATAAGCAAAGTAAAACAGCAGCAGTAATCCGCTTGATTTTGCGATAAAAATAAAAAGTGCTTCCATAACGTTATTTTACTTCAAGTGGAGTTTCGATCATAGCCAGGATTTCACGTAATTCTGCCGCTGAAATTTTTTCTTCTTTAGCAAAAAATGAAACCATACTTTTATAAGAACTATTGAAATAATTGTCAATTGCTGTACTCATAAAACCTTTGCTGTAATCTTCAATACTTACTATTGGATAATATTGATGAGTATTTCCAAAAGCATTATGTCCCACATATCCTTTTTCTTCCAGATTACGAACAATAGTCGAAAGTGTATTGTAATGCGGTTGATCTTCAGTGATTTCTGTTTGAATCTCTTTTACAAAAGCTTTTTTAAGCTTCCATAAAATATGCATGATTTCTTCTTCTTTGTTGGTCAGCTTTTGCATAATTTTAGTTTTTAAATGCAATTCAAACTATTTTTTTGTTTCAATAATAATGGCTCCATGTATAGCATCTTCACCATATTTTGCTTTGGCTTCAGGGCTTTTAAGAACATTTATTGCTTTGATATTTTCGGGATCAATAATATTTAAATCTTCTTTATTAAGATTCCCAATTACTATTCCGTCAACAATAACTAACGGGTCATTGTTTACTTGTAAAATTTGGTGCCCAACACTTTTAATTACAATTTTTGTACTTGTTTTTTCGTCTACATTAGTGTTTACAGTAGCGCTACTAGTAGTGCTAACAACGCAATCAGCTTTTGTGCTAGTATTAGAATTAGTGTTAACATCATTGTTGGTTTTAGAATTTTGAACTTTTACGATTTTAATTTTGTCTGTTTTGTTGCCAGAATCAGAAACTTGATTATCAGTAGCTAAACTGATTTTTTTAGAACCGTCAGCTTCAGTTAAGACGATAACTCCACAATCTTTAATAGCTTTGTCTCCTGAAACTTGATATTCTTGAGCTTCTTCAGATCCTCTTTTTACGTTTAGTTTTATTGCAGTTAATTCGTTTTGAGAATTTCTTTTCAAGTCTGAAATTGTAAAATCAATGTTGTGATTTAATTTTAACTTTTCTGCAATAACTTTCAATTCCTGATCTGTAGTCGTTTTTTTGATTTTGAAAACATCGATAGATTCATTTCCTTTTTTAGAAAACTTAACAGGCGTTTCTCTTTTTTCTTTTGCAATTACTTCGATTTGAAATAATAGTACAAATGCTGCAAGAGCTGGTATTACAACATAATACTTCCATGAATTACTCTTTTTTGATTGATTTTTGTTTAACATAATGATTCGTTTTTTGATTAATGATTGATAAAAATGATTGGTAATTGCAACACATGATTCGTGTGTTGTTATTTTTAAAAGCGTGTACTGATACGCTTTTTTGTCTGATATTTTTTGAGCAGCTTCTTTATCAGCAATAAATTCAAGATTTTGAACAATTGCTTTTTTATAAAACCACATTATAGGATTGAACCATAATAAGATGCAAAACACTCTCGAAATAAGAACATCAACGGAATGATTTTGATCGCTGTGAACTTTTTCATGTTCCAGAATACTCTCTAATTCTACTGCCGTATACATTGATGAATTGTACACGATATAATCAAAATAGGAGAAAGGAGCAATGTTTTCTTCTACATCTATAAATTTAAAATCGGCTTGTTGTTGTATTTTTTTACCTTTTATAATAGTATTTAAACTATAAAAATCGATTCCAAATTTGATTAGAAAGCCAATAAAACCAATAGTATAAACAGCTATAAACGTAATATTCCAATTGATTTCAAAAGAACTATTTTCTGCGTTTAATGGATGAAGCTCTAAATAATTTATATTCGAAAGTGGAGTAGGAGTAATCCATACTACTTTGGTGTAAACCAAAAATGGTAATACAACAGAAGTAATTAAACCTGCCATTAAAAACCATCTGTTACTATTGAAGAATGTTTCTTTGCGTAATAAAAAGATATACGCACAGAAAAACAAGAGTAATAATCCGCTTGATTTTGCTATAAATATAAAAAGTGCTTCCATAAACGATTATTTTTCTTCTTTTGGAGATTCAATCATAGCAAGAATTTCTCTTAATTCGGCTGCAGAAATTTTTTCTTCTTTAGCAAAAAATGAAACCATATTTTTATAAGAACTATTGAAGAAGTTGTCAATAGCCGTATTCATAAACTTTTTACTGTAAGCTTCAAGTGTAACTGCAGGGTAATATTGATGTGTATTTCCAAAAGCATTATGTCCCACAAAACCTTTTTCCTCAAGATTACGAACAATCGTAGAAAGTGTATTATAATGAGGTTGATCTTCGGTAATTTCTGCTTGGATTTCTTTTACAAAAGCTTTTTTAAGCCTCCATAAAATATGCATGATTTCCTCTTCTTTGTTGGTTAACTTTTGCATGTTTTCTAATTTTAATTCAAACCTACAACTATTTTTCTAGTTACGCAACTACAAAACTAGTTATTTAACTAAAAAAAGCGTTTGAAAGTTTTTTTAGAATAGAAAAACTGCCGTAAAAGCCTTTAAAATAGGGCAAAAAGCAAGTTGAGTTTTTTTATAAATATTTTAGTTCGTGAAGCCGGGAAAGAAAATGGTACACGGATGACAAGGATTCGCTAAAGCGAAAACGCGGATTTTGACGGATTTTATTTTTATTCTTTATTGAAATGAAAAATTAACCGCAAAGCGCGCTAAGATTTTTCGCAAAGTTCGGAAAGATTTACGCTTTTTGCGGGAAGTTGCTTTCTATCGAAAAAAGTTCGCAAAGCTTTATGTTGATTTAGTGTTGCGAACTTTACGTTTATAGAAAAACCTGTATAAACATATAAATTTAATTCAACTAACTACGTATCTAAAATCATCAATATTCGTCTAGTTTCGGTTGTGATTTCTTTTCGGTCGAAAAGATAAAAAAATCCGCGTTTTCGCTTTAGCGAATCCGTGTCATCCGCGTGCTATTTCTCACTAAGCTTTGCGAACTTTGCGTTTACTAACCACAATCCAAAACAAAAAAACCTTGCGAGCTTTGCGGTTAAACCAACATTAAATAGAAGTTTTTAACTAACCCTTTCATTAGATAAAGCTTTCTTAATCCAAAAACAGCAAAGAGTAGCAAAAACTCCAATACAAGCCATAAAAAGCCAATTGATTTGATATCCTAAACGAGAAATGATCTCAAAACCAACTTTCGAACTAATAATATGAGCCAGACTAAAACTCATCGTATAAAGCGCCATATATCGGCCTTCTTGTCCTCGGGGCGCGCGACTTAACGCAAAAGCATTCGAAAAAGGGAAGGTCAGAATTTCGCCAATCGAAATACAAATCATGCTTATAACCAAAATTCCTGCCCAGACATTAATTAATAATAGAAAGAAACTTAATGCCATAACAAACGATCCGAGAATTATAATTCTTATTTTCGGAAATCCTTTTCTTTCCATAAAACCAACTGTTGGCATTTCTAAGGCAAATATCAAAAGTCCGTTTAGAGTCATTAATAATCCGGTTTGAAATTCACTTAAGCCAAATTTCTCGTTATGATATAAAGGTAGCGTTGTGAAAAGCTGAAAGAAAATCATTGCCGTAACAAAACTCACAAACAAAAAGACCCAAAAGATTTTATCATGAAATACTGATTTTATTTCGGCTGCGCTTTCGATTTTATCTTCATGAACGACTTTTTTCTTCTCTTTAACTAATAATGCAAATATTGAAATAGAGATAATACATGACGCACCATCAACCCAGAATAAACCGGAATAACCAATTCCCATAATAATCAAACCTCCTAAAGCCGGTCCTGCAGCAAAGCCAAGATTTACCGCCAAACGTACTAAGGTCAATGCTCGAGTTCTATTTTCGGGTTTTGCATAAGCGCCAAGCGAAACAAACATTGCGGGCCTGAACATATCAGCAATTGTCATTAAGATAAACATAGCGATACAAAGCGCCCAAAATGTCGTAATATATTGTACAAAGAAAAGCGAAACTCCACTTGTGAATAAACTAAAAATCATGATTTTATAGAATCCGATTTTGTCTGATAATTTTCCGCCTAACCAGGAACCTAACATCGATCCAAGTCCAAAAGCTACCATTATCCAACCAACTTGATTATAAGTAAATTGAAGATCTTCTTTTAGATATTTGGACAAAAAAGGAAGTACCATTGTTCCGGCACGATTGATAAAAGTGACAATTGTAAGTATCCAAATTTCTCTTGAAAATCCTTTAAAGTTGTTGATGTAATGGTTAAAAGCGGTTTTGAGCATTATAAATAAGTTATTTGCAACAAAGTTAGGAAACTTTGTCACGTATAGTGGTTGTCGCATTGTTACTTTTAAACTATTTTTGCTGAAAATTTCCAAGATGAAAAATGCGATTGTATTGGCTTTAATATTGGCTTTTAATTTTGGCTTTAGCCAAAAGAAATTTGACCAGAATGATGCGAAAAAATTTCAGGACAAAATAAACTCAGAATATGCTGACGCTAAGACGAGTCCGTTAATGGCTGAAGATTTAAAGAACTTTAAAACTTTGGATTTTTTCCCAATTTCTGGTAAATATGCTGTCGTTGCAAAATTTGAAAAAGCAAAAGATGAGAAAGTTTTCGAAATGAAAACGACAGGAACAAGAACACCAAAATACATTAAATTCGGAACATTATATTTTACTTTAGACGGCGTTGAGTTGAAATTAAATGTTTACCGAAATATTGAACTTTCGAAAACAACAGAATATAAAGATCATTTGTTTTTGCCATTCTCAGATTTAACAAGCGGAAAAGAGAGTTATATAGGAGGAAGATATATTGATTTGAAAATCCCGAAAGGAAACACGATTGCAGTAGATTTTAATGAGGCTTACAATCCATATTGCGCATACAATCATAAATATTCATGTCCGCTTGTTCCTTTAGAGAATGATTTGAAAGTGGAAATTAAAGCAGGTGTAAAAACGTTTCATTAATGGAATTTTTCAATTTTCATACACATCAATTTACAAATCAACCTAATATTTTAGAATTGGTCAATCAATATCCGCAAGAATTTGATGCTACAATTCCATTTTATTCGATTGGAATTCATCCTTGGTACATTAAGGAAGATCAAATTGATGCCGAATTGAAAATTATTGAAGAAAAATTACAAATGAAAAATTGTCTTGCAATTGGAGAATGTGGTGTAGACAAACGAATCGAAGTTCCGCTAGAACAACAAATTTTAGTTTTTGAAAAACAATTGGCTTTGGCCGAAAAATATAAAAAACCTGTTGTAATTCATTGCGTTGCGGCTTTTCAGGAAGTGATTGCAATTAAAAAGAAGCTGAAAATTTCGGTTCCGATGATTATTCATGGTTTTTCTAAGAATAGTCAAATTGCGGAACAGCTTATCAAAGCAGGATTTTATATTTCGTTTGGAAAATATTTACTTAGAAATCCGGAATTAAAATCGGTGTTTCTGAATGTAACAAATGATCGGTTTTTTCTGGAAACAGATACAATTGAAGAAGGAATTAGTCAGGTTTATGATTTAGCATCAGAATATAAAAATATAACAATCAAAGAATTGCAAGAGATTATCTCAAGTAATTTTGCATCAGTATTTGAAAAGTAATTTGTAAAAGGTGAGAGGTAAAATGATTTCGCTCAGTCTTATCGGCAGTGAAACCTGAAACTTTAAACCTGAAACAAAAAAAGTAAAAAAACAAACAAAAGAAACAAAATTAAGATATGGCAGAGTGGACAGAAAGAGCCGAGCTTTTATTTACTAAAGAAGGATTGCAAAACCTACAGAACTCAAATGTTTTGGTTGTAGGTTTGGGTGGAGTTGGATCATTTGCAGCAGAATTTTTGGCTAGAGCCGGAGTAGGAAGCATGACAATTGTAGATGGAGATGTGGTAGATATCACAAATATTAACAGACAATTACCGGCTTTACATTCGACTGTTGGTCAGCCAAAAATCACAATTGTTGGAGATCGTTTAATGGATATTAATCCGGAATTGAAATTAACTCGTGTTCAGGAATTTTTATCTCCTGAAAGAGCTTTTGAAATCGTTTCTCCAGAGTTTGATTATGTTTTGGATTGTATTGACAGTATTACTCCAAAATTAAATTTGATTATCGCTGCAAAACGAAAAAGAGTAAAAATCATAAGCAGCATGGGCGCTGGGGGAAAAATGTTAGCTTCAAAAGTGAAAGTGACGGATATTTCTAAAACGATAAATTGTTATTTTTCTAAAACCATCAGAAAACGTCTGAAAGTTGAAAAAATCAACAAGTTAAAAGTAGTTTTCTCTTCTGAAATTCAAGATGAAAAAAGCTTGAAATTGACAGATGGTAAAAACTTCAAAAAATCATTCTACGGAACCAACAGTTATATGCCGGGATTATTTGGTCTTCATGTTGCCGAAACAGTGATTAGACATTTACTTGCTAAAGAATAGTTTCTAAGGTTCTAAGGTTCTGGGATGCTAAGTTACTAAGCTTGCAACTGAAAATCGTAGAATTTTAGAGCCTTGAAAAAGTGTTTCAAGTTCTGGACATACGTGAACTTTGTCAAAGTTTTCGCAAGTCAAAGAACCCAAAATAAAAAACGAAATTACCACAAAACAAAAGACGCTAAATTATACGTTCCAATAAGAAAATCTTAGAACCTTAGCATCTCAGAACCTTAGTACCTTAAAAAAAAATGATTAAAACAGTAATTTTTGACATGGATGGTGTAATTGTAGACACTGAACCAGTTCACCGTTATGCTTATTACAAACAATTTTCGGAATTAAATATTAGCGTAGGTGAGGAGATGTATACTTCTTTTACGGGATTTTCGACTCGCAACACATTTCAGGCTTTGAAGGGATTTTTTCCGACTATTGAGCATGAAGTTGAAGATTTGATTCAGAGAAAGAGAACCATTTTTAATGATGCGTTTGACACGAAAGAAGATTTGTATTTATTAGAAGGCGTCCAGGATTTGATTAAAGATTTATTCGCTAACGGAATACAATTGATTTTAGCTTCTTCGGCTTCAAAAGTTACGATTGAGCGTGTTTTTACAAGATTCAATTTGCACCAATATTTTACGGATATCGTGAGCGGTGAAGATTTTCCGCAATCAAAACCAAATCCGGCGATTTTTATACATGCGGCTTCATTGTCAAAAGCACCAAAAGAAAATTGTATTATAATAGAAGACAGCACAAACGGCGTAAAAGCGGCAAAAGCAGCAGGGATTTATTGTGTAGGTTATAATAGTCTTCATTCTAAATTGCAAGATCTGTCTGATGCTGATTTAATTATTAATCATTTTAACGAATTAAACGCGCAAAAAATATCACAATTAGGAGCTTGAATTATATAAAATTTAACATTTGTTACCTAATTGAATTTGTAAATTTGAACAAACAAAATAAACTCACATGAAAAAACTACTTATTGCATTAGCCATTATTTTGGCTCCTTTTGCTACAGAAGCACAAATAAAAACCCCACAAGCGAGTCCGAAAGGCTATATTAAGCAAACAGTTGGTTTGACTGATGTTGAAGTTACCTATTCAAGACCAGGAGCCAGAGGTAGAGCAGTTTTTGGAAATTTAGTTCCGTTTGGTAAATTATGGAGAACTGGAGCTAATGAAAACACAATCATCAATTTTAGCGATGATGTTGTGATTGATGGTAAGACTTTGAAAAAAGGAAAATATGCAATTTATACGATTCCTAAAATCGAAAGCTGGGAAGTTATTTTTTACCTTTCTACAGACAATTGGGGATTGCCAGAAAACTGGAGCGATGCATATGTTGCTTTAAGAACTACTGTAAAAGAGAACGCATTACCAACTCCCGTTGAGACTTTTACAATTGGAATCAATGGTTTAGATCCAAACTTTGGATATTTAGAAATGGCTTGGGAAAACTCTCATGTTGCTTTAAAATTTGAAGTTCCAACTGCAAAAACTGCTACAGCAAGTATCGAAAAAGCATTGGCTGGACCAACTTCAAATGATTATTTTGCTGCAGCTCAATATTTATTTCAATCTAACGGAAGTATCGAAAACGCAAGAAATTATGTAGATAAATCTTTAGATATGAGCACTGAAAAACCTTATTTCATCTTAAGATTAAAAGCTCAAATTCAAGCAAAACAAGGCGATAAAAAAGGAGCTGTTGAAACTGCAAAAGCTTCACTTGCCGCTGCAGAAGCTGCAAACAATCAAGATTACGTAAAACTAAATAAAGATAGTATTGCTGAATGGAGCAGATAATGATTCTTATTAGAATTATTAAATTCGAAAATTTTAAAAAATCCAAATTCCAATTAATATTGGGATTTGGATTTTTTTTTGTTTAGCACATTTTTGTCATCTCGACAGAGGAGAAATCGCACGAGGAACTCCGCAATAAAAAGCGTCAATCTTTGTGGAATTTCTTGTGTGATTTCTCCCTTCGTTCGAAATGACAATATTGAGATTAACTTTTCTTTTTAATAATATAGACAGACTTGTCTGTTTTTTATTGTTTTAATTCATACATTTGTATTCATAATTCATCATACAAATGCAACCGAAAGAAAGAATCTTAGATACAGTTTCCGTTTTATTCCACAAACAGGGATATAATGCGACAGGTATAAATCAGATTATTGAAGAGGCTAAAGTGGCGAAAGCTAGTTTTTATCAGCACTTTAAATCTAAAGAAGACTTATGTGCGGCTTTTTTGAATCAGCGTCATGATTATTGGTTTGAGCAATTGGAGAAATTCGTTTCAGATGAAAAGGAATCAAAACGACGAGTTATAGCTTCATTTGATTTTTTGATTTTTATGAATCAGAAAGAAAATTTTAGAGGTTGCAGCTTTTTAAATATACTTTCTGAAATTCCTTCTGATAATGTAAAAATCCTAAGTGTCATTCAAAGTCATAAATCAGATTTAAGAAATTATTTCAAAATTATTACTGAAAACGAACTAATTGCAGATCACGTTTATTTACTTTTTGAAAGCTGTATTATCGAAAGTCAGTTGTTTAAATCAAACAATCTTATCGAACAATCTAAAAAAATCATTCAAACTTTAAATTTATAAAAATGGAACAGAAATTACCATTGCCACCTTTCACTTATGAAACGGCATTAGAAAAAATTCAATTAGCAGAAGACGCATGGAACAGCCAGGATCCAGAGAGAGTTTCAAAAGCTTATACCGTAGACAGCGAATGGCGAAACAGAGATCAATTCGTAAATGGAAGAGAAGAAATCGTTCGTTTTCTGGCTAAAAAGTGGGAAAAAGAGAAAAATTACAAGCTGAAAAAAGAATATTGGGCTCATACCGAAAACAGAATCGCAGTAAGATTTGAATATGAATATCAAAATGCCGAAGGAGATTGGTTCAGAGCTTACGGAAACGAAAACTGGGAATTTGACGCAAACGGTTTAATGCAAAAAAGATTTGCCAGTATAAACGATCTCGCAATTAGGGAAGAAGACAGAAAATTGAAATAATTAGTTTAGACTTGGCGGTTCCGGTATTTTGATATTTCGTTTAATTTTTTTTACGATTAAGAGATAAAAAGTAATTCCGCCCAGAATTATGAGTAAAGCAATTTGCAATTGTCCCAGACTATTATTTTTATTATACATTGCATTAGCGCTTGCCAATTTTGCTTTTCCTTCCTGAATCTGTATTTGCGATAAAGATTCTAATGTCGTTAAGGCTTCCTGGCTCAAAGCGCTAATTTTACCCCAGTTTTTGCTTGCAAGATGATTGTTTATTTCTTTGCAAACAATCAAAAAAGTATCAAAATGCTGCTTTTCTTTATTCGTCAAAACCGTTTTAGAATACAAATCATCAATATTATGAATGATGTCAAGTGTATGAATAATTTCGTTTTTTTTAGTTGTATCACTTAGATCTAGTTTTTCGGCTTCGGCTTTTATAAAATGAAGTTCTTTAGAATATTGAAAGATATAATGCGCGACAACCAATCGATCATTAAAAATGGCATTAATATTTTCGTTTACGTTTTTTGAATTCCGAAGCGTATTAAAATTTCCCAATAAAATAATAAGCATGACAACAAGCAAAATATAAGCAGCCTTGGTTTTATTGCTGTATTTTTTTAAATCTTTCATAATGTGGTATTTTAATTGATTAAGAAAGCTGATTTATAAGATCTATTTTGCTTTTATTTTGCGAGTATTCCAATATTTAGTGTCTTTTCAATATTTTTTATGGAAGCAATTGGCGCGATTTTTATGGTTTTCTTTCCTTTTTGAACATAAAAATAATAAATGCTATTGGTACTAATAAGGTAAATTTGCTCAGATTCACCACTATTATAATTTAAAGTATAATTATATTTTACTTTGTTTTCTCTAATACGATGTATAGTATCATAGCCACCAGCAAATCCAGTTCCTATGAAAAATGATAATAAAATGACAGCAAACATTTTGAAAGAAGCAAAAAGGTAATGATTTTTAAGTTCTTCTTCTGAGAATTCTTTTGTAGATTTTAATTCAAACACTTTTTGAAGTGTCTTATTGTTCTTGTATTTTTGGAAGATTTGCGGCAAATAATAATGAAACGCAAAAAGGGATATTATAAATAGTAGTGTTATAGGATTTGAAGTAAACTCAGCAATTGGACTAATCAAAATATCCATGATTGTGGAGTATTTCAGGATATTTATTCCTAATTGATAATAAAAGATGCTCTCTTTGAGTATTCCTAATATTACAAGATAAATGTAACCTAGCGGAAGTAGTTTTTGTAGTTCCTCTGAATATTTCATTAAATGGTTTGTTTTTGGCAACTACTAAAATAGTACTTTTTTATTACAAATATTCAATAAAGGAATCTATATGTTTTTAATAAATTTGCCATTTTCAAAAAGACATTCTTTCTTTTCTCCGTTTTTATCGATTGAAAAAAGCGTTCCATTTTTTTTATTATTATTATTGTAAGGACAACTGTAAATTAAAACTCCATCTTTCAATTCTTCTTCGAGTTTTTTATTTCCGTTTTTTTCGTAATAAGTTGTCGACATTATTTTGTGGTCAAAATACCTAACTTTCTTTTTAATTTGAGAGCTTTTCTCATAGTAATAATCTTCATCCAAAACTATGACTTCTTTTCCATTAGCATAAACAGAGGTTTTGTATAAAATTCCATCAACAAATTCAATTTCAGAAACTAAATGAGTTTTGTGCTTAAAGTTTTGAACTTTACCCGTAAAAAGTTTATTGTCTTGTAATTTATACACTAAACTGTCTTTTGTATAAATATCATTTTTAGTTAATATTTCCTGAGAATAAATGTTCAAACTGAATACTGTAAGCAGCAACCAAAGATATTTTTTCATTTGTAATTTATTTAATGGATTATAATTAGTTTGATTTATTTTGATGAATTAATGTCATCGTTTGCTTGTTTACAATTTCAGCAGCTTGAGTTAGATATCGGGGATTTATACATTCGCCATAACTGATATAAACGATATGATCGTCGTCATCGAGGTTTTGGTTTCTCTTTTCCGCTTCCAGATAACTGTCCATTCCCATCGTTAATATAACAGGAGTTTCTTCGTAATAAAGCCGTGTCGCAATACCTATTAAACGGGCTTCGCCCATTTGTTGTATTTCTTTATCCTCGTATCTCAAAAGCTCCATACAATACATAAGAGAACAGAGTTTTATCTCTTTCCATTTTGGATTTTTTTCTAAAAACTCAGAACCTTGATTTAAGTTTTCAAAACATTTTGTATAAAGTTGTGCCGAGATTGAATTGTCTATAGTTCCTTCATCTTCAACGATATTTTGACTTTGAATTTGGACAGAAAAATAAAGTGATACAATTAGAATGAGTTTTTGAAACATAATCGTTTTATTTTGGAATATAATTCCCTAAAGATATTAGTTTTTTCTAATTTAAATTTTTCACCTTCCTTATAGCCAATAGGGAATTTTGGACTTTTAATGCCAAATGGTCCCGCGTGATCCTCATTATAATATAATTCTTCATCGTCATCACTATATCTTCCGGCACATAGAAGATTAAAAGTTGTAGTTTTTCTACTTGATTTCAGAACATTTATATCAATCCAAATCGGAACTTTATTCTTCCGATAAAGCAAATCAATTACTTCAATATCGGTTAAATTTAATTTTATAATTCCTTCGTCTTCGGGGTAAATATCAAACTTAACATTATCATCATGTTTTGGGACAGTAAAGATAACATTGTATCTAAAATTAGGTTTCAGTTTATCTGAAACGTAACGTTCAGCAAAATCAAGCGCTATAAAACTGGCATTTTTTAAACGGAATGAGAACTCTTGTTTTATCATTTCTTATTCTAATAATTAGAAATTCTATAATTGAAGATTGTCTAAAATATTTTTTATTGAACTCTTGATAAGTCTAATATTTTTGAATTTACAGTTTCAACTAAAATTGATTCAATTTGTTCTTGTATCTCGGGAAATTTACTTGTCTTCTTTAAAGAAACAATTATTGGTTTTATTTCATTATTAAAAATTTCAACCGTCAAATTATCAGATTTTGATTCCCCAAATCTTAAATATTGAAAAACATTACTCAGTCTATTTTCATTATTAGATTCTAGAGCTTCTTTAATTGCAGAAATTCTGTTCCATTTTTTACCATTTTCTTTCCACCACTTTTTAGCGTTTAATGAAATGTTTTTTCTGTATTGCGCAGTTCTCTCTTCGATGGTTTTATTTTTCCAATCTAATTCATAACTGCCTTTTTTGATATAATCATTATAGTTTTCTTCTGAAAGCTTCATTAATGTTTCATCAGTTACATCAATGTTTTTATAACCAAAATCTTGAAACGTTAGATCTTCAAGCAACCAACCTGATCGTATGGAAATCCAGTCTATATTATACGGTAAATACTCTCCGCGACCATAAAATGTTGTAGTTCCTGGGTAAATTAGGTCAGCAGTGCCGGTTAATTTTGAAAAAGTAGTATCTTTTAACAGTTTAATTAATTCAGGAATAATATCCTTTTGGTAATTTTCTAGTTCTTTTTTAGCTGGAGATACATTTCCGTAAAATGAGTTTTTCTTAAATTCTGCAAATAAACTATCTATTTTAACTGAATTGATTTTTTGAGCATTAACGCTTAGAAAGATTGAAGTAAAAACCAAAGTGAAATAAAATTTAATTTTCATAATTTTTTAAGGTTAATCATTAAAAAAAATAAGTTTCTCATTTTGCTAATTTCTCTTGAATAATTATTAAATAAAAATATTTTGTCATTACTATAGTTTTAATTATTTTTTAGTTTGTAGTTCTTTTTGCCATCAATAAAAATATTACGAAAACAATATTCAATATCGGAATAAAGTTGAAAAGGAAAAAAGTAGGTTTTGCATTCAAATCTCGTAATCTTCTCGATGTTACAGCTTGCATTGGAACAAATGTTATTAAAAGAATGAGGCAACTATAAAAAATATTTAGAATCCTTTCGTTGTCTAAACTTACATTACTGTATAAATACAGAGCAAAGTACCCCATTAAAACATTAATTAAACAATAAATTCCATATTCGATTCTTCCCGATTTACTGGAAAAAGAAGAATAGAAAAATATTAAATTTTTTAAATTAATCATTAGTAAATTTTTAAAATGCCGACATTTCAATTCTAGTTTTATATTTCTTTTTTTCTATAACCCAGATAACCTCATAACCTCCCGCACCATCACTATTTGAAGATTGGATGTATAAGATATCATTTATTTTATCGTAATTTATTTTAGAGTCGGATAAACTTGGTTCGTATAGATTTCTTAAAGCCTCATTTGGTATTTTGACTTTTATATTATTTATTTGAACTTCTATACTTTTATATTGTCTTTTAGGGATTTCTCCATCTGTTCCTAAAAAATCTAAATCATCAATTTTTTTAAGGATATCTGAATCCTCTTTTAGAAATTGTAATTTATGCTTCTCTTTAATAAAAGGACTTTCAGATATTTTTACTTTTACATTTGCATTATCAAATAAAACTTCTTTGACTTGATTTAATTTTAAAGGGATATTTATAAAATCGCTTATGAATTTAATTTTGCCTTTATAAATATATCCGTTTAATTCTTTTCCGTTTTTTTTATAATCAATATTAGCCCAATTTCCTTTAGGTTCGAAATAGTAAATTATAAATCCATTTTTGAGTTTATCAATAATATTATTGCCTATTTCTCCTGAACTTCGGACATTAACATAACCATCAGAATGCTTAACAATTGCAAATTGCGAATAGGAAAAGCTTAGGTTTAGTAAAAACAGAATACATAAAACGTTTTTCATAAAGGCTTTAGTTTAGTCCAAAATAACTTCCTTACAATCCGGCTGATTAAAAAAAAGAAAATTAATAAATAAGAATAATAGTCAAAATTGCCACCAATAAAATTCAGCCTTTACTTAAATTCTACTTAAAAAATTAATTGTCGATTCAGTTCCCGTTAATTTGCAATTTTCTTCATAACTCAAGCTTGGTTCAATTCCAAATTCTCTCATTATTTCGTTTTTTAAATTTTCATTTTTGGGATTTCTTAAATCAAACTCTGTTTTAAAGTATGGATCTTTATTAAAATCAAAAACATTGTTATTTCTGATAGTTTCAACAATATTAATTTTGTCATAATTGGTACTAAATCCACATGAATAATATCCATATGGATTTCGCATATGTCGAGAATAGGTGTCTTCAGGAAGAAATGGATTTTCTCCGTTTATATATTTATTAAATTTTGAGACAGGTATTTCTTTATGAATAAACCCCCATTGAAAAAAAACATTAGTACTACCAGATTTAATAACTTTTCCATAAGAAATAGGATACTCAAATTCATTTTCTTCTAATTTTTTATGACCAATGATTTCATATTCGCCATAATAAAGATGATTGTCCATCATATAGTCTGAAGGTAAAGCGTCAAGATTTTCAAGTAAGTCTGTGTTAATATATTTGTTTTCTGAAATAAATGGATACATCTTTATTAAGACCGGAGTTCCCATCAGATAACTTAAGCCATGATCCTTTTCTAGTACATTAGCTTTTCTAAATTTATTAATTTCAAGTAATACTCTTCCAAAGCCGTAGTTTTTTCTGTCAATTTTAAAGGCAAAGAAATCACCTGATTTAAATTTTATATTTTTCTTTTTTGCACTTTTAAAATTATTTATTGCTTGAAGATGATTCTCATCTGAATCTTTTATAAAATTGTCGATCCAAAACTTAAGTTTTTTTTCAGTTTTTTGATTGTTGTTTTCCCAACGACTATTAAAAAAAGAGGTTTTTGTAGTATGATTTCCAATAATAAGATCACCATGTCGATCTAGATACAAATAGACACCAATTGGTGTTTTTGTTTCCAAAACAGCAGCAGTTAGTTTTTTTTCTTTCCCTTTAGCGGTTTTCGGACGTATAAATTCTCGATTTATTGTTTCTTCATTATATTGACGTTCTGTATATCGATTTTCTGTCGATGTTATATGTTTTTTGATAGTATTTTTTTCAAAATATAAAATGCTAGGTTCACGATAAGTATCACCGTTTAGGACAATCTTTTCCCAATTTGGCTCTACTTTTTCAAGTCCAAAATATTCGCGTTCCGTATTTGTTAATTCAAAATTCATATATTCTTTTTTTAACTATTTTATATATTAGTAAAGAAACTAAATATATTCAAATTTACTCCAAAACAACTTCCTCAGAATCCGGTTCGTTTTTAAAAAACGCAAATTGCATTAGTAAAGCAAGAACAATAGTTAACATTGCGCCAATAAAATTCAGCCATAAATAACCTAGTTTTTCTTCTTTGTAAATCATGAAATAATAGATTACAAAAATGGTTGTCTGACTTATAATTGCGCTACAAAACATGGCTTTTGCTTTTACGCGACGCAGGTAAAATCCAACAAGGAAGATTCCTAAAACGGTTCCGTAGAAAATTGATCCAATAATATTTACTAACTGAATTAAATTTTCGAATAAAGTTCCAACGCAAGCAAAAAGTATCGCTACAACTCCCCAGAATAGAGTGAAGAATTTAGTCGCATTTAGATAATGTTTCTCTGATTTTTCGGTTTTTAAATTTCGTTTATAAATGTCAATTGCCGTTGTAGAAGCAAGAGCATTTAATCCCGAAGCCGTTGACGACATTGCTGCAGAAAGAATTACTGCCAATAATAAACCTATAAGTCCTTTTGGCAAATAATGCAGAATGAAGTGAAAGAATACATAATCTTTATCATTTGTTTCGCTCGTACTATCTGCTTTTAGAATAATTTCTTTGGCACGATCGCGCAAATCTTTTTCTTTATTGGATAAAGTAACCAATTCCTTTCGCAAAATCGGATTGTCAAAATCCTGATTCAGCTGATCGATATACAATAAGTTAATTACTTTTTTATCTTCTGAAAGTGTGCTTAATTTCTTTTCTAAAGCGTGATATTCTTCTTTATAAGCCGATTTTTCAATGACAATTTTATTATTCGGATTGAAATTTAAAGGAACTGGATTGAATTGAAAAAACACAAAAACCATAACTCCGGTTAACAGAATAAAGAATTGCATTGGCACTTTTAAAAGTCCGTTCATGATTAATCCCATTTGGCTTTCACGAACTGATTTTCCGGATAAATAACGACCAACTTGCGATTGATCTGTTCCAAAATAGGCGAGGGCAAGGAAAAAACCTCCCGTGATTCCACTCCAGAAAGTGTATTTTTCTTCGGGATTAAAAGAGAAATCTACGATGTTCATTTTATCATTTGCGCCCGCAATATGCAATGCGCTGGTAAAAGTCATATCGTTTGGTAAGTAGTGCAAAATCAGAAAAAACGTGATAAACATTCCTGACATAATCACAAACATTTGTTGCTTTTGCGTTACGTTTACGGCTTTTGTTCCTCCAGAAAAGGTGTATATAATTACTAGAACACCAATCATAACGTTCATTAAGGTTAAATTCCAGCCTAAAAGAGCTGATAAAATAATAGCTGGTGCATAAATGGTTAAACCTGTTCCTAAACCTCTTTGCACCAAAAATAATATCGCTGCGAGTGAACGTGTTTTCAAATCGAATCGTTTTTCCAGAAATTCGTATGCTGTAAAAACTTTATTTTTATGATATAATGGTATAAATGTCAGGCAAATAACAATCATAGCAATTGGCAATCCAAAATAGAATTGCACAAAACCCATACCGTCGTGATACGCTTGTCCAGGAGTAGAAAGAAATGTAATTGCGCTGGCTTGTGTCGCCATTACCGAAAGTCCTACGGTGTACCAAGGCGTTTCGTTGTTGCCAAGGATAAAATCTTCGACATTTTTACTTCCTTTGGTTTTCCAGGAACCGTACCCAACAATAAATAAAAGTGTAACAATAAGTACGATCCAATCAAATAGTTGCATATGTTATGAGTATAATTGCATGATTAAGAAAAAAATCAAAATGTAAATCGCATTGGCTACCAAAACATAAGTGTAGCTTTTTTTCCATTTTTTTACTTTTTTAGCTTCCATTGTGAATGTTTTATTTCTTTAATTCTGGTTTTGGAGCTTCTATGGGCTGCTTTAAGGAAATCATGTTAGACAATAGTCTATAGGCACCTGCAACTCCTTCCGGTAATTCTCTAAAAAAGCTTAAACCGGTGTAAATATAGTATCCTTTTCCATATGGAGCGACCAATAATGCCCCATCTTTTGCAGATTCTCCTTTGTCGTGCGACGATAGAATAGGAGTGAAGGCAGCATCGTATTGATCTGGATAATACAAACCTTGTTCTTGTTTCCAGCCTTCAAAATCTTTAGAACTGATTTTATTTGGCACATTTAGAATTGGATGATTTGGTGCCAGAAAAGTAACTTTTGCATTTTCTTCGGTTACACGATCATTAGAGATTTTTAATGAATATGGTGCAATTTGTTCGGTTACGGTTTTACCGGGAGTATTGTATTGCACGATCATATTTTTGCCGCTTTTTACAAAATTAAAAAGTATATTTTGTTTGTTTGCCAAAGCGTTTACGGTATTATAAGCACGAACTCCAGTGATTACGACGTTGAAAGAATCTAATTTCTCAGGCGTAATTTCTTCTGGTTTTATAATGAATACTTTATAGCCCATTTGCGCTAAACTTTCCGGAACTTCGTCACCAGCGCCCATTATATAAGCAATTGCATCTCCGTTTGTTTTTAGATCAATTCTAATACATTTTGATTCAGCAGGTTTCAAAACCATTTGTTTCGTAATATGCGGATAATCGATAATAGTTTGATCTTTATCAAAACGTTTATTATCTACAATTGCGACACTTTTTGCAACCACTTCTTCAGGATTTACAGGCGGTGTAACTTCAAAATAAAAGATTTGCTCGTTTCCTTTTTTCTCTAGCGTAAACGGAATTTCTTTTGGTGAAACGTCCCAGCTTTTTGGTAATTCTAATTGTAAGTTTCCTTTGATTCCGTCTTTTCCGGCGCGAACTTTTACAGGAATCATTTTACTTTTTGTAGTTCCAAATATTAGCACTTTCTCCAGAACTGAAGTTGTAACTTCTGGAACTATATCCAAGAAATTATACATTTCTCCTTTTACTCCATCATTGTATTTGTAAACAACTGTGCGCTCAAACGGAATTTCAATTCCGCTGATTTTTACATTAAAAACAACTTTTACTTGTCTTATAATATCGGGTATTCCAATATTTTCCTGATTTGAAACAGTGTACATTCCAACCGTTGCTTTTTCTTTTAACCAATAAGGCTGTGTATATTCGGTATTCTCAGGAATTTGAATATTCAGTGTTAATCTTTGATCGTTATTGTTTTTTAATGCAATATTTTGAGCTGTATTTTTATTCTCAGGTAATGAAGTTACATTAATCAATTGCATTTCTACAGGCGATCTGTTAATTGCTTCAAGACTAACTTTAATTGTACTTCCCGGAGTTGCTTCTTGTTCAGAGGCTGCAGCTTCAAGATATAATCCTGAACATGATGCAATTATATTTTTTACGGCAGCAGCTTTTAAAGGTTTCCAATGATCATCGTCTAAAACTTCAATCATTGAATACACTTTTACCAAATCAGGAATACTTGCAGATGGATTGCTGAAATCGTATTTGGCAATAATTTTAGTGATTAAATCACCAACAGGTTTTCCGTTTTTAACGCGATTCCATGAAGTGTCGATTCCGTCAAATAAATTATCACGATCAATAGGACTGTCTCCTTTTATAAGTTCTAGATATTCGGTTTCCTGACCGCGAGCTCCGGTACTTCCAAAACCTTGTGATTGGTGACGGCTTCTACTTAAAGCAGCAATTTCCTGATTAGATTTTCCAATTCCGGTATAATAAACTCCGGTTTCTAATCTTGTAAATTTAGATTTATCGGCAGCATCAAATCTTTCCTGACTTCCGTAAAACCACCATGAAGGATTGAAAAAAGTACGCTTTACCTGCCAAGGCTTTACATATTTTAATTGTTCCGGATATATTTTAGGATCGTTGGTAAGCTTAAAACTTTCAACACTTAACATTGCAGACGATGTGTGATGTCCGTGCGTTGTTCCCGGCGAGCGATGATCAAAACGGTTTATAATTACGTCTGGCTGAAATTTTCGAATAGTCCAAACTACATCGGCAAGAACTTTGTCTTTGTCCCAAATTTCTAAGGTTTCATCCGGATTTTTTGAATAACCAAAATCGTTGGCACGTGAAAAAAACTGTTCTCCGCCATCAATTTTTCTGGCTTCGATCAATTCCTGAGTTCTTATAACGCCAAGTAATTCGCGTAATTGCGGACCAATTAAATTCTGACCTCCATCGCCACGTGTCAAAGACAAATATCCCGTTCTTGCATTCATTTCGTTTGCCATATAAGAGATTAAACGAGTATTCTCGTCATCAGGATGTGCAGCCAAATACAAAACCGAACCCAAAAAGTTTAACTTTTTGATTTGATTGTAAATTTCTACAGAATTTGGTTTTTGTGGTTGTTGTGCAAAAGAAAAGGAAATTCCTGTTAGAAAAATAAGAAGAATTTGAATTTGAATTTTTCGCATAGCGTCGTTAAATGTTTTGAAAGAGCTTCAAAAATAGTGATTATATCTTTGAACAGTATTTAAATGAAATGTTAATGTTTGGTTATTGATTTCCTTTTTTAAGAAAATTGTTCCAAAAAAAAAGCTGCCAGATTATATCTGACAGCTTTTAAGAGAATTTGATCTAAATTTTAGATCAAGTGGTATTTCCCAGGATTACAGAATTACTTCAACTTGTTTTCTGTGTCTTTATAGTTTCCTGTAATAGTTACATTACTGTTTTTCGTTACTTTTCCGTAAATAGTAATAGACGAATCGTTACCAATAAAATTGATTTTCGCACCGCTATTTAATCTCAAATCCCCCCAAATTACTACAGTACCTTCAATTTGCAATACAGCATTACTATTAATGATTAATTCTGTTGGATTTTGTTGTTGGTATTTCCCCTGCGCCAAAGATCCTCTCATGTTAAAAGTTCCTCCGCTGTTTAAAGTTAAACCATTTTGAATAGTGATTGAACCACAATGCGTTAATACAGCGCCAGAATTTATCATTGCCGAACTAATTGCGGTAGAACCTGAATATGATTTAATTTCGTTTGAATTTAAAATAAGGTTTTGCCCTTGATTATAAGTTCCATATCCTGTACAACCAGCAAAAGTAGTGTTTGGTTTTTCCATTTTAATGATTTTCAAACCACCTTTTCCGCTTGCAACATAGATAAAATCACCACTAGATTTTACATAGTTTGATGAACCTACGATACCAACGGTTCCTAATAAACTAAGTTGAGAACCTGTTTTATATACATTTAAACCAGCCGCACCATTTGCAACAAATGCATAACCATCGTTTACAGAAACCGCATTTGTAACATTATCTTCTCCAGGAGTTGCCAATGGAATACTTTGAAGTTTAGAACCGCTATTGATATCATAAACCCCTAAACCATTATAACCTTCTGAAACTAATAATTTTGTACCATCAAAATCCATTGTTCTTTTTGCAGCGCTAACATCTGTAGATGTTGTAAAGCTTTTTTGCAAAGAAAGAGTAGATTCGTTGTAAATATTTACTCCTTTTGTTCCGCTTAGTGTAACAATTTTGTCTCCGCTAATAGCAACTGAACGTAAATCGTCTACCGTTACTTTTCCTGAAGCTACTTTAGACGAGCTATTTATTTTGAATAAACTTCCCTGATCTCCGGTTACGGCAAAATAAGCGCTTGAATTTGCAGCAACATCTGTAGTTACTTTCCCTTCAAGATTTGTGATTGTATAATTATCCGTAAGCAAACCTGAACTCAATTGCATCGTAATAAGAATTGCAGGATGTGTTAACTCCGGTTTTTTGTCAATATCCGTTGCAGCACCAATAATCAAGCTACCGTTTGAGTAGGTAAGTGATGTAATATCAGTATTTGCGATTAATGCAGATGTAATTAATTTAGGTTTGTAAGGATCAGAAACATCAATAACGTCAATAGCTCCTGAATAAACTTCGCCCATCATTGTATAAGCAACGTAAGCAAAATTACCATTTACAGCTACGTGATTTGCTTGTAAAGTTCTTCCGTTACTATCTTTTGGCGGATTAACTTCGGCAATTTGTACTAATGGTAAATCACTATTTGCAGCTTCAGTACGTGATAATTTTGAAGTTGATGAATTTGCAATCGAAATTACTCCTGAATTGGTATAATCCAGCCTTTTATTCAAAGATGTAACATCGTTGTTAATTTGAATATTATTGTCTTTTGCCTGCGTATCTGTATTAGATTCGTCATTGTTAGTACAAAACGTAAAAAGCGACATTGCTACTAACGAAAATAAATAAACTCTCTTTTTCATAATTCTATCGTTGCTTAAATTTTTTGCAAATATACGACATATTTATATTAAAATAAGGTAATGATTAAGAATAGTTTAACTAATTGTTAATTTATTGCTGTATATTTAAATAATAATCAATAAATTAACGCATAACGAAAGTATTATGCATGCATAAAAAAAGAGTATCAAATTATTGATACTCTTTTGTGTTGAAAATTAGTTATTTAGCAATTTGTTATCTTCTTCCGTGTCCACGATGTCCGTGGTCATCATCGCGATCGCGATCATCATCATGTCTGTCGTGTTTGTCATAACGTTTTTTATCGTAATGTTTGTAATCTCTACGATCATCACGACGATCGTTATAACCATATGCTACCGGTCTTGGTCTGTAACATCTTTGTGGCGCTCCGTGGTATCCTTTATAGTATTTTACTCTGTGACGATCAAAATAAGTATATGGAGTTCTACCATGGTAATCATTCAAAACTACTTTGTAACCTCCGTACAAATCATAGTTTCTATATTGTCTTGGTAAATAAGTTGTTCTAACCCATCTTCCTCCTCCAAAATAAATAAACTGAGAAGCTCTAACATCATAATAAGCTTCGATGTCCGGCAAATAGTAATATTCCATTTCTGCATATCCTTCAGGTCCCCAAGAAGGTGGTGTTCCTATATTTACATTTATTGATACCTGAGCTTGTGTGGCACTTGCAATCATAAGGAAGAATCCGGCGATTGCTATTTTTATTGTTTTCATTTTTTTTAGTTTTAATTTGTTCTGTTTAGTGATATTCATATACTGTGCCAAAAAATAAAACTAAATGCATTTCGTCGGATAAATGATGCTTTTCAACGAGTTAATCTGAGATAGTGTTTTTGTAATTATTTGATTTTTAATAAGTTTTAGAAAGTGTAGAATTCAGAAAAAAAATATTCTTTTTTTTCTTTATTTATATTCAACAATTCTTGGCTTTGCCAGCTCAAAACTCTGCAAACCAAAGTCAGTAGTTTCAAATGTATTGGTCTTGAATACATTATCTCCCTGATATGGAATTGTTGGATAATATGACAACGAAAGCTGGAAGGAACTGAATACCAAATAGTCATTGCTGATTAATAATCCCACAGTCAATTTTGAATACCCTTTGTTACGTCCCATCGCATTATTTGGACTTCCTAATACCGCAACAGAATAATTAAAAAACGGATTCATACGAAATCCTAATACAGAATAAGGAGAGTAGGTCTGTGTTTGTAGAGACAAAACCATTTTATTAGTTCCATAAATGGCGCTATTAAAGCCAGCTAAACCGTTTTGCTCATTTATATTAAGCTGATCTCCTATGATATTCTCACGGTTTACACCTATAACTATTTCAGGATTAATAAATTGTCTTAATTTCCATCTTCCTAAAGTAAAGAGTTTCGTGAAATAATTGGACTCAAACAAAAAAGCGGTTTCATATGTTTTTGAATCATGAAAAAAAGTTCCGGCTTCAAAATTAGTACTTAAAAAGCCCCACTTATAGTAATTTCCAAATGAAAACTGCGCACCTAAATAAGGCCGCCACATCGTATTTTTATATTGATAACCTAATGTGATTCCGTAAATCCGCCCAACAGGAACGTCTTCTGTTTGACCGTTCCTAAAAATATAACTGTCTTTGATAAATTTTCGTGTATTGATTCCAACTCCGCTTAGAATTAGTTTTTCATCAGAATAAAAATGCGTTGGATCATAAAGCTCAGAAGGATTCTCAGTATAGTCAACATTTAAAAATCGTCCGGATACAATCAAATTTGTAATTCCGTTTGTTTCGTCTTCAAAAACTTTTGAAGCTTTTCCCGCCCATAAGTCCTGAAAATTATATTTAAAAGGTTGAAAAGCATACGTTAAATCCGGCGCTTGTAAACTGTCTTTTCTAAAATTTTGCCCCACAAAAACACCGCCTCCCCATTTTGTTAAAGGAGAATAAAAATCACGCTCTATATCTATACTTTTGGCATAGTTATTATCGAGATCTATTTTGTAATTCAGGATTGCCTTAATATAAGTATTTTTGATATTTGGCACTGTATAAGTAGCTTCATTAGCATTTCTACCATCATCAAATCTATTGGTAAATCGATACTCAAGTTGTTGCCCGGAACCAAAAAAGTCTTTTTCTTTTACCCCAACCGAAACCTGATTACTGGATATAGAAAACTTAGGAATTGTACTCCACGAATCTAAAACCCGAATAGTGACATCTACAGAATCCGAAGCCACACTTACGAGTTTATTTGAGATTCGAACGGCAGTAACATACTTTTGAGCACGAATCAAACGTTCAGATTCCTGTACTTTATAAGCATTATAAGGCGTATTTCTCTTGAATAAAAGAAGATTATAAATCGCTATTTTTTTAGTTTTCAAATGCAATCGGTTTCCGGTTCTTTCTCCCCAATTTTTAGGCATTTGTGTAGTATCTGTAATAGAATGCCCAAAAGGATCGAGTGTAACGATATTAATTTTTCGGATTATTTTTCCGTCATAATCGGTTGTATCTGTAATAAGAAGTTCTTCTTTCTTTTTAGGTTTGTTGGTTCTAAAAAAAAGCTTGTGAAGATTTTGAGTAAATTTATTTTTTTTAGAATAGTTTCTGATTCTTTTATAAATATCAGTACTGTCTTTCTTCTCGGTTTTAACCTGAGAATAAGCGCCTTGTAAGCAAAAGCATAAGAGAATAAAAACAACTATTTTTTTGTTCACAAACATTTAGATTATTTTTGACTGGCTTACAAATGATTCTTAGATCAAGGTAAGAAAATTATAAGGTTAAATTTAAAAAATGAGCCAATTTTTAACTCTCAGCATTAACTTTCCTAATTCTCCATGTAAATTTTTTAGGCATATGATTTCCCATAACATAACCCCAGGGTTCTAGTGATTCTATTCGGTCAAAAATAATTTTTAAAATCGCTAAAAGCGGAATGGCTAAAAACATCCCGGAAATTCCTGCAGAAGCACCACCAACTATAATTCCGATAATAGATACAAAAGCATTAATTTCTACTTTAGAATTGATAATTAAAGGTACAATTAGATTATTATCGATTAATTGCACAATAATATTTACGATAAGAATTCCTAAGATAATTGATGTTTCGGCAGATCCTGTCAAAGATGCCAGAACAGTAATAATACCAGCAATCAGGATTCCGATATACGGAATCACGTTTAGAATTCCGGTTATTAATCCCAAGAGAATAAAATATTTGATACCAATAATCCAAAGTCCTAAACTTGTTAAAGCTGAGACAACAATCATTTCAATAATTAAGCTGACGATATAATTGTTTATGGAAAGTTTTATTTGAGATAATATATCTTTTAAAATACTATGGTTTTCTTTGTCAATCAATTTAGCCAGAAAAAGTATAAAATGATCTTTATATAGTAAAAACAAAAAAGTATAAATTGGAATAATGGTACAATCCAAGAGTAAATCCGTAATCGATACAATTGCCGAACCGATTGTGGCTTTTCCGTTCTGAACAGAATCTTTCGTTACATTATCAATGTATTTTTTCTGTTCGCCAATACTTACATGAAAATTATCTTTAATAAATTTATGAATATCGGTTATAAAAGTATTTGCATTCTTTTTTATGGTGTCAAAATCATTTGCCATATCCGTTACTTCATAAGATATAAAAACCAATATTCCGACGATAAAAGCAGCAAAAAGTAAAACACAGCAAATCGCCGCAAGATGCCTTGGAAACTTGAATTTTGTTTTTAAAAAAGTAAATACCGGAAGCAATAAAACAGCAAACAAAAAGGCCATTAAGACTGGCGTAATAATATCTTTTGCAATGCAAAATATATAAGCAAAAGAAATCAAACTTATTAATATACACGCAATTTTTGCGTAGAATGGCAACTTAATTGACTGAATCATTTTTATGGAGTTTTTGTAAAACTATAATTTTGGTTAAGCAAATATTATACTTTATTTCAGTAATAATGTTTTAGCTTTTTTCTTATAGTTTATAAAATTCCCATTCAAATTTTAGTCAAAGAATTCCTTGTCTTCGTAGTGCGTCGGCATAATCGAAATACCTTTTTGTAATAGTAGATTGTTCGGAAAAATGATTTTTTCGCCTTCTTTAGTTTTTAAATTCACGTGGAAAGCGCTAATGTCTTCGATTTCAGCTTCTATAGGAAAATCTTTGTCGTGAATTTTGATTGTATCTCCAATTCTAAATGGAAAAGAGAAAAATAAAATCATTCCGGAAGTAATATTGCTCAAAATAGACCATTGTGCAAACATTGCAACACCAATAACGGTTGCAATTGACGAAACCGTTATAAAAATATCCTTAGTTTCAACGCCCCAAATTACAATCAGACTAATCGTAACCAGTATATTCATAAGAATGTGAATGTACTTGATTACCAAATTGGTTCGATGTTCTAATAATTGACTTGAACTGGCGTAACGACGGATTAATTTTGCAATAATAACTCTCAATGCTACTAAAGCAAACAAGATAATTATAGTACTTAAAATTTCCTGACTATATTCTTTAAAAGAAAACATAAATAAATTTTTACACTAAAGTACTCAAATATTCGTAAACTTTAGCCGTAGGCAATCCCATAACATTGGTATAAGAACCTTCTACTTTTGCAACTGCCATAAAACCAAACCATTCCTGGATGCCATAAGCACCGGCTTTGTCATAAGGTTTGTAGTTTTCGATATAATACAAAATTGCTTCGTCAGACAAATCATTGAAAGTTACTTTTGTAATATCATGCAAAAGGGTAGAAGTAGTGCTTGTTTTGAAGCAAACAGAAGTAATTACATCGTGTGTTGCATTCGACATTGATTTGATCATTGCAAAAGCTTCATCAGCATCTTTTGGTTTCCCTAAAGCTTTATCGTTGTGCCAAACGATCGTATCGCTGGTTACTAAGATTTCGTTTTCTTTTAGTTCACCTTCAAAGGCGCTTGCTTTTAGTTCAGCTAAATAATCAGTGATTTCTACCGCTTTTAATTCAGGCGGATATATTTCTTCGATATCTTTTAATCTGATTTCAAAATCAAGATTTAAGTCCTTAAAGAATTGTTGTCTTCTTGGTGATCCTGATGCGAGAATTATCGTGTATTTTTTTAGTTTTTCTTTAAGCATTGTAATGAATATTTAAGGTAATAACCAGAATTGATAAAATTCCGAAAAACAAAATCAGTTTTAAAACCGTACTTAAATGGTGAAATTCTTTTGGAGTTTTTGCTCCAAAAATCTTTACAATAAAATACAATAACGGCGCTAAAACAAAAGCAAATGCATAAAGCGTAACAAAAATAAGATTGTTTTTAAGGAAATAAGTATTGATATAAAGCAAGGATAAAATAAACGGAATTATAGCAAATCCCAAAGCTATTTTTGCTGCACGGCTTATTCCAATTGCAATTGGTAACGTATTCATTCCTTGATTGTAATCCCCATTTACATCTTCGATATCTTTAACTATTTCGCGTATAAAATTAATCATAAAAGCAAACAAAGCATAATCAGTAAGAATCGAAAATAAACTTGCCATTTGCGCTTTATTTTCAGGACTAGTTGCCGGAAAAATATCAAAAACTCCAATAATAATTACGCTTAGCGAAAGCGTTAATGCCACAACAACATTACCTACAATCATAATCTGTTTTAATGTTGTAGAGTAAAAATAAAGCATTGAAGCAATCAGAATAAAGATTGTTGCAAAACCAGGTCTCAAAATCACATTCGATAAATAAAAACCTATAGCAACTCCCGTAATATTCAAACCTATATAGATATTATAAGCCGCAGTTTCAGAAATTCCTTTACCAATCACAACATCCTGAGGCTTATTTATTGTATCTGTTGCAACGTCATATATATTATTGATTACATAACCCGCTGCAGCCAATAAAACGGTGCTCAAAACCAATAATCCATACTGAAGATCAGTTAGTGCCAAAGGAATATTTTGCTGTTTTAAAAAAGCATAACGAAATAAAACCTGCATAAAAGCAAGCATCAGTAAATTTTGATAACGAATGAGTTTGAGGAATTTCATTTTTTTCTTTTAAGGTTCAAAGGGACAAAGGTTCAGAGGTTCAAAGGTTTTTCTTTTAAGGTTCTGAGGTTCTTAGCGGCTAAGGTTCTAAGGTTTTTTCTTTGCTTAAAAATCTTTGTCAAAGTTTTAAGCTTTGACAAAGATAAGACGAAAGCAAAATCAACAATTAATAATTATATTAATCGTGTTTCCCGTTAAAATATTCCATCCATTTTCCTTGTACTTTCATTACTTGCTCGATAACGTCACGTGCAGCGCCCCTTCCGCCTTTTACATGCGAAACGTAACGGCATATATTCTTGATTTCAGGACTTGCATCTTGCGGGCAAGTTGGCAATCCTACTAATTTCATTACATGAAAATCAGGAATATCATCGCCCATATACAACACTTGCTCTGGTTTTATATTGTAAGTTTCTGTGTATTCCTTAAAAGTTGCAACCTTGTCAGGAACTCCTAAATGAATATCGTTGATTCCTAAATTACGAAGTCTAATGCGAACACCTTCGTTGCTTCCGCCAGAAATAATACAAACATTAAAACCACTTTCAACAGCCGCTTTCATTGCATAACCATCACGAATATTCATCGTGCGAAGCATTTCGCCTTCATTGGTTACAAAAACCGAACTATCTGTAAGTACGCCATCAACATCAAAAACAAAAGTTGTGATGTCGTTCATTATCTCTTTAAAATGTTTTGCCATTATTCTGTATAGATTGTGTTAGTATTTTATAAATATTCTTTTGATTTTCATTTGTTAAGTATTCCAAATGCGCTTCAATTGTGTTAGAATCTTTGCGTTTTGCAGGTCCGGTTTGTGCATCAATTGGATCGAGAGTTTTGATTTTTTCGGCAGTTTCCTGAATCAAAGGTTTCAAAACTTCAAACGGAACCTGATGTTCGGTGCAAATTTCTTGCCCGATTTGATATAAATGATTCGAGAAATTGTTGACAAAAACTGCTGCAACATGCAAAGCTTTCCTTTGATCTGAATTTATAGGATAAACAGCATTTGAAATGCTTTTTGCAACAGTTTCTAAAACGCGAAAATCAAACGTATTTTCGGCTTCCAAACACATTGGAATGGTTGAAAAATCAATTTCTTTCTTTTTAGAAAACGTCTGAAGTGGATAAAAAACGCCTTTCCTGTTTTTTGGATTCAAAACATCAAGCGAAGCAGCTCCTGAAGTGTGAACTACAATTCGGTTTTGAAAAGGTAATTGATTAGAAACTTCAGAAATAGCCTTGTCTGAAACCGCGATAATATATAAATCAGCTTCAGCTAATTCCTCGTAGTCATTTACAATTTTATCATAATCAATTAGAGAAGACAAAGCTTCTTTTTTTCTCGAAAAAACCTGAACAATTTCAATAACTTCACTTTTAGAGAAAGCTTTTATCAAATGTTGCGCGACATTTCCGGAACCAATTATCGTTATTCGAGTCATAGCGCAAAATTAGCATTATTTTTTTAATGTAGATTGCTTTTGATTCGTTTGTCCTTATATTCAAAATCTGCTTTTGAGAAGATTTAAAACTTATGATTATTAAAACTAAAAATCCTTTGTTTTCCATTAATTCTAATAATTGAAAACAAAGGATTTAGGTTATTGATTTTTATTTGTTTAGAATTTTACAGCATCTTTTGGAACAATTTCATTAATCGTTGTAATTTTTGAAAAGTCAAGTTTTGGAGTAGAAGTAAATTCGATATTCTTTGAAACTTCCCCATTAATAGAAATTGCTTTATCAGAAACTGAATTTAATTCTATGTTCTTGAATGACATATTTTTCCCGTTATAGATTTCAAAAACGGTTGGTTTCTCAATGTCTAATTTAATATTACTTAGTTTAATTCCGTCAGCATCAATAATAGAAAAGCCATTTTCAGCTTTTGCAATTAAGTTTGATATTTCAATGTTTTTAAGATTCATTTCGGGTAAACCTTGCAGAAAAACAGCTTGATAAGCGCCTCTAATCGTAATATTTTTGATCGAAATATTTTTGAATTGAGGCGTTTCTTCGTTTACAGGAACAATTTTCGTATTGATTTTATTTCCGCCTTCAGCTAAAGTTTCAGCTATAGATTTTCCTCCATAATAAAGATCAAACGAAATCGCCTGAGACGGAATATCAGTCATAAAAATATCCGATATATAGATATTTTCGACAATTCCGCCACGACCGCGCGTGCTTTTAAAGCGTAAACCAACATCAGTTCCCATAAAAGTACAGTTTGAAACATGCAGATTTTTTACACCGCCAGACATTTCACTTCCAACCGTTACGCCGCCATGTCCGTGATAAACAATATTATTTCTAACGATAATATTTTCACAAGGAACATTACGATCACGACCATCTTTGTCTTTTCCGGATTTAATGCAAATAGCATCATCACCAACATCAAAACTAGAATTTTCGATAATCACATTTTTGCAGGATTCTACATCAAGTCCATCGCCATTTTGTGAATACCATGGATTTCTAACGGTGATATTTCGAACAATTAAATCCTCAATCATCAAAGGATGAATATTCCACGCAGGTGAATTTTGAAATACAGGTCCATCAAATAATACCCTTTTACTATTTTGAATACTAACTAAAACGGGACGAAGAAAATCGTGAATCGCTTCAAAATCTTCTTTGGTTTTTAGGTCTAAGCGAATATTCTGATCTGCACCTTTTGAACCTTTTAAATATTGCTCAGATGGATACCAGGAATCTTTTTTCTCATTTAAAACTCCGCCTGAAGCAACGAATTTCTTCCATTGTTCGTCCGTCAATTTGCTTTTTTTGACTTGTCTCCAGGCTTCACCGGAACCATCCCACACGCCATTTCCTGTAAACGCAATGTTTTCCAGATGCTTTCCATAAATAGGAGAGATGCAACGCCAGGTATTTAAACCTTCAAAACTGGTTTCTATAATAGGATATAAGCTTTTATCTGTCGAAAATTTTATTAAAGCGCCAGTTTCAGCATGCAATTCCAGATTACTTTTTAAAATAATTGGTCCCGTAAGCCAGATTCCGGACGGAATAATTACTTTTCCACCGCCTTTTTTTGAAACTGCCTCAATTGCATCGGCGAAAGCCTTAGTATTCAAAACATAACCACCATTTACAGCGCCAAAATCTTTTATGTTTGCAGTATTTTTAGGAATTATTGGTTCTTTGACTTTCGTCATTTTAAACTCAATTCCTTTATAAGTTTCTTTTGAATTTTGAGCAATTACAGCTTCCGACCAACTTATAAGTGAGAAGGTTAGAGCAATGAGAAACAGTTTGGCTGAAGTGGTTTTTAATTTCATTATGTGGTTGTAATAGTTTTAGTAATCGCATTTTTGATCGAATTACAGCTTTGCTTTTCATTAACAATTCAATAACAAGGCTCTAAAAACAATAAAACGATATTGTAATCGATTACACAAACATATAAAAAATTATTGAGAAACAAACAGATTATTCATTTCTCCTTTATTTGTAAATATATTCTTCTAATTTATAAGGTTTATCCTTAAGAATCACTTCTTTTTTTAGTTTTTATTAACAAACTTCAAATATTGGAACTCAACATTTTTAAGTACTTTTGTGGCACTTTTATACAATGTAATTCCTTAAAAATGGATAAAAAAATATTCTCTTTTTTGTTTTCTACACGCTTAATGTCTGTTCTTTTTTTAACATTTGCGATCGCAATGGGTGTTGGAACTTTTATCGAAAGTAAGTACAATACTGATACAGCCCGAATTTTAATTTACAATACATGGTGGTTTGAGGCTATAATGGTCTTTTTCCTGATCAATTTCTTCGGAAACATCAAACGTTATCAACTACATAAAAAAGAGAAATGGGCAACTTTATTGCTTCATATTGCTTTTATTTTCATTCTTATAGGAGCTTTTGTGACACGTTATATCAGTTACGAAGGTATGATGCCAATTCGTGAAGGCGCTGCCGAAAATCAAATTTTTTCAGACAAAACATTCTTAACTGTTTTTGCAGATGGAGAATATAAAGGCGAAATGAAACGTAGAGTTTTCGAGAAAAACCTTTTGTTTTCGCCAGTAACAAATAATGATTTTACGCTTTCAGGTAAATTTGACGAAACTCCTTTTGAAGTTACTTACGTTAACTATATAATGGGAGCAAAGGAAACGATTAAACCAGCTCCAAACGGAACTTTATACCTTAAATTAGTTGAAGCAGGAGCAGGCGGACGTGAAGAACATTTCCTGAAAGAAGGTGAAGTTCAGAATATTCACAATGTTTTATTTGCCTTAAACAAACAAACAGCAGGAGCAATTAATATCAATACAACTGGTGAAAAATATACGATTCAAACTCCTTTTGAAGGAGAATTTATGCGAATGGCAGATAAGTTAAAAGGTTCTGTAACCAAAGACAATGTGCAGCCGCTTATGATGCGCTCTCTATATAGTATTGGCGATATCAGAATCGTTTTTCCAGATCCTGCGATTAGAGGAGTTGTTGATTATGAATCAAATAACGATTATAAAGCAAAAACTCATCACGATGCTTTAATTGTAAAAGTTAAAGCCGAAGGACAAGAAAAAGAAGTAAGACTTCTTGGTTCTAAAGGAAGCGTAGGCGAGCCTCAAACGGTAAAAATTGGTAAAATAGAATATAGTTTATTCTACGGAAGTAAAGCTTATGTTTTACCTTTTAAAGTAAAACTGAACGATTTTATTGCTACAAAATACCCGGGAACAGAGAAAAGTTATTCGTCTTTTGAAAGTAAAGTAACTGTTCAGGATTCTTCAGAAACTTTTGATGCCCGTATTTACATGAACCACGTATTAGACCATAAAGGATACCGTTTTTTCCAATCTTCATTTGATCCGGACGAAAAAGGAACAGTATTATCTGTAAACCATGATTGGTGGGGAACTTCTATCACTTATTTAGGATACTTTATGTTGTTTTTTGGATTGATGGCGATCATGTTTACAAAACATTCTCGTTTCGCAGATTTGAAACGCAAATTAGACGTTGTAAAAAAGAAAAAAGAAAAATTAATTACCATTTTAGTTTTAATGATTGGTTTGAGTGGTTTTGCACAAGCGCCTCACGTTCATGCACCTGGACACGATCACAATCATTCAACAGACCCTAACGATCACGCAAATCACGTAACGGCTGCACCAAGTCAGAAACAATTAGATTCTTTACTTTCTATCTATAAAGCACCGGAAGCACACGCAGCCAAATTTGGACGTTTGATTATTCAGGATGCAGGAGGTAGAATGAAACCAATCAACACTTTCTCATCTGAATTGCTTCGTAAAGTAAGTCAAAGTGACACTTATAACGGAATGAATTCTGATCAGGTATTTTTGTCAATGACACAATATGCCCAGGTTTGGATTCAAGTTCCTATTATTTATCTTAATACAAAAGATGATAGTATTCGTAAAATCATTGGTATTGAAAAGGGAATGAAATTTGCACCTTTTGTAAAGTTCTTTGACGAAAACGGAAACTATAAACTTTCTCCATATTTAGACGCAGCTTACAAAGCAGGAAATCCAAATCAATTTGAGAAAGATTTTATCGAAGCTGATAAAAAAGTAAACTTAATGGAATCTGCGTTGAGCGGAAGCATTTTAAGAATCTTCCCAATCCCAAATGATCCAAATAATAAGTGGATTTCATACTTGGAATTAGATCATGCAGGATTAAAAGGCATGGATTCTACTTATGTCAAGCAAATTTTGCCTTTATATTTTAGCGCTTTAAATAATGGTTCTATATCTAAAGATTTCAAAACCGCAGATCAATTAGTAGAAAGTATCAACGGTTTCCAGAAGAAATTTGGAAGCAAAGTACGTCCAAGTGAACAAAAAATTGATCTTGAGATTGCGTATAATACCTATAATATTTTACCGAAAATGTTTTACTGGTATTCTCTTTCAGGGATTTTTATGTTGATTTTTACACTTTTAAGTATATTTTTCGATAAAAAATGGTTGCGAATTACTGTAAATGGTTTCCACATATTAATAGGTTTAATATTTGTACTTCACACCATAACATTAATTGCACGTTGGTACATTTCAGGTCACGCACCTTGGAGTAACGCTTACGAAGCAATTGTATATGTTGCATGGTCAACAATGTTCTTCGGATTAGCTTTTGATAGAAAATCAAAACTTACCGTTGCTTCTGCTGCATTTGTGACAGCGATGATTTTCATGGCAGCAAATGCCAACTGGATCGATCCTGAAATTGCAAATTTACAGCCCGTTTTAAATTCGTACTGGTTAATGATTCACGTTGCTGTTATTGTAGCAAGTTACGGACCAACCGCACTTGGAATGATTTTAGGTTTTGTGGCGCTAATATTGATTTTCTTTACCAATGAGAAAAACAAGGCAAAAATGGATCTAAACATTAAAGAGATTACTTATATCAACGAAATGGCCATTACAATTGGTTTAATCATGTTAACTATTGGTAACTTCCTAGGAGGGCAATGGGCCAACGAAAGCTGGGGACGTTACTGGGGATGGGATCCAAAAGAAACATGGGCATTAATCTCGATTATGATTTATGCGTTTGTAATTCACGCTCGTTTTGTACCATCTTTAAGAGGAAAATGGTTCTTCAATTTAATGACTATGTATGCTTTTGTATCGATTTTATTCACCTATTATGGAGTAAATTTCCACTTAGTTGGACTTCACTCTTACGCAAGCGGAGAAGCACATTCATTAAGCTGGGTATATTATTCGTTAGGAACAATTACTTTAATTGGAATCATAACATATCCTAAATACCACAAATACTATAAAACCAAAAAAGTAAAAAAGGTAAAGAAATAAATAATTTAGCACTAATTATTAATTCGCAAAAAAGGTTCAACTTAATGTTGAACCTTTTTTTATTGCTTTAAATTGAAATTTCTAAGAATAAGTTTAAGGAGCTATTTCCTGCTGTCCACTATATCTTTTATGGTGAACCCCACCATAAAAGGATGCCGTTCCCATCAGGGCTAGGGCATCTGTTTTCAGGAGAAATTTAGAATAAACAATTCCAAAAAGTTTAACCTAAAACTCTTTTTTACAATAGCACTTTTATTGCTATAAGGATTACTAAAATTAGAAAGAAACAAATCAAAAATATAATATGACTTAACAAAGTAAGGAGAAATGCTTTGGTTACAGAGATTTTGTTAAAGAATTGAATATTCGTCCAAAATATTAATATAATGCCAAGCGCGTAAGTAATATTTGCATAAAGATAAATATGCGATGAACTATTCAAATATAATAAGACCGGAAACATCAGAATTTGGAGAATAAGTCTTTGTGAAGCCTTAAAAGTATTTAACACAAAGTATTCAATATAATTATAGTCCTGTTTTCTAAAAGCAATAGAAGTTCCAATAGTATATATAGGTATCGCCGCAATTGTTGTCCAGGAATAATGTGTTGCCATCCATTCGTTTATAGTATCGAAGTCTAAAGTTGTTTTATCCTGATCTACGAATACATTGATATGAAAATAGTGATACAACAAACCATAAAGCGTTGCTAATACCACAACCAGTGATATCGGTTTAAAATGTTTCACACGTTTTCCTTCTATAAACTCTCTGATTGAATGTCCGGGCCTTGTAAATAATTCCTTGATTGAATAAGGTATTCCAACATCAAAATGTAATAATCCGTGTTGAATATCATGCCACAAAAAGTGCGCATTTATTTTATGCGTTTCAGCCGTTTGTCCGCAATTATTACAATAATTTCCATGAAAAACATGCTTACAGTTTTTGCAAATTATTTCCATTCTTAACGTGGTTTGATTTTTTTTTTAATAAAGTTCTTTTTTTTGCTCTTAGATCTTATTCCTTTTCAATCCGTCAGGATACATAATTGCCAGCAAAACGATAATTAGTAAAAAGTTATATTCTGCACCATTTCGTCCGCCGCCAACAACAAACCAGCCTTCTTGAAAATGCACCAGAATAATTCCCATAATGAGCACAAAAATGGTTACAAATCCCGCCAGTTTTATGTGTTTATTCCAGATTAAAAGTACAGCAGCAACAATATGCGATAATTTAATACTCCAGGCAATAGCGACACCAAAAGGAGCAAAGCCAATTTGGTTGAGATATAAATTTCCAAAATCATTGATTCCGTTATCAAAAATTCCAAAAATAGAATGAGTTAATAGAATAATTGCCACAGCAATTCTTAAAAGTAAAGTTCCGTTCATAGTTATTTTAGTGTTAGTTGAATTAAAAATAACAAAAAAACGCGTATTAAAATATAATACGCGTTTTAAGTTTTATGAGCAGCTTAATTTTAAACTTTTCCTAAAGTATATAATTGAGTCATAGTTGGTGTTAAACTTCCACCTGCAGGCTCTAGAGTAATTCCAAACGCCTCAGCAGATTCTGTTTGAGCTACAGCAAATATTTTTTGCGAATTTGCGTCAAAGTTATCCAGTAAACCAATACTTGTTGGCGTTAATACAGGACTTAATTTTAAAGCCCAAACTTGATAAACCATTCCTTTTGGAGGTTTTGGCAAACCTGCAGCATCTATATAAGTTGTTTTAGTGTCTTTATTCCAATACACTTTTGCAAATGAAGTTGGAGAAACTGCTTGTCCTCCAAGAGTTACACCTGTATTTTTAATATCTCTTACGATTGTCAAACTTTTAGAAATCTCTTTGTTTTGTTCTCCTAAGTATGCATAATCCTTTTCGATTTTACTTTTCTCAGTTCCAACAGTAGCGATTGCTTCTTTTGTTTTTGTTAATTCTAAAGTTTGGTAACCAAGACCTAAAAGTAATAACACTGCCGCTGCCCAGCCTACATATTGAGACCAGTTTGATGCTGGTTTCAGCTCGACTACTTTGCCATGTTTCAAATCTAAGCGAGCTTTTATTTTCTCGAAATTTGCTACAGAGTGAAAAGGAGAGAAGCTTGACGATAAAGCTACAATCGCTTTTTCGATCGAAATAATCTCTTGTTCAACATCCGGGTTCTTTTTTGCCACTTCGGCTATCTCTAAATTTTCAGTTTCAGTCAATAGACCAAAAACATATAGTTCTAGAATTCCTGATTCAATATATTCTTGTGCTTCCATTATATTTTTAGATAATTTCTTAAATCGTTAATACAGTTTCTGTTTTGCGTTTTGATAGTTCCCAACGGCATTGCCAATTCTTCTGAAGCTTCTTGTTGGGTATATCCTTTAAAAAATAACAAATCGATAATTTCGATACATTTTGGTTTTAATTTTTTTACAAATTCTTGTATACCAATTGTGTCAATTTTATTAACGAGTTTGTTACTGTCGTCTAACAGATTTACGAAATTATCTGAGGAAAGGTTTTTTTGACTGTTATTAAAATTTTTAGATCTCAGCTTATCAATCGAAGTATTCCTAGCAATATTAAGGATCCACGTATAAAAACGTCCCTTACTTTCATTATAAGAATCTATATTTTTCCAGATTTTAACAAAAACTTCCTGTAAAACATCTTCAGCTTCTTCTCGGTTTTTTATAAGAACATTAATTACAGAAAACAAACTTTTAGAGTACATATCGTACAAATGGGTAAAAGCTCTCTCGTCTTTTTTGTAGATTAAAACTAGCAATTCTTCTTGACTCATAGATTTGGATTTTTAAAGTTTAAACAAAAAATATTAAACATTATTTCATTACTTGAGATAAAGATAATTTATTTTTTCGGGAATTTTATATTTTTTTTAGTAGTTGTAACCCTAGTAAAACAAGGGGCTTGAAAAAAAGTTTATTTTTTTTTAATTTTTTTAAAACCAAAAGGAATCCAATTACGTAAATGCTATTATAACATCAAACGATTATCTAGATAAATAGCAGAAACCAATAAAAATAGCTTTTTAGTTGATTATTAGAAGCTTATTAGGGAGTTTAGAAAGTGTAGAATTTAACATTTGTTTAAGCTAATTGGTAGAGTAAAAAAATAATAAACAAAGACAAAATAGTTATGAGTAAGATAAACAGCCTAAAAATATTGATCGTTGGTTTAACCACGGTTTTGGCACTTACCAATTTTGGAAAAGAAAAATTAAAAGAAGAAAAAACAAGATCTTTTTATTTGTTGACTAATTTTTCATCAAACGCAAAAGATAAATTATAAAAAATAAATAGGATCTAAAAATTATGAAATAGTTGATGTCTTCGGACTTCCACCCGAACATTTTAAAGAATTACATAGATATTTGAAATTACACTCGTACAGGAATTAGTAAACTAGTCAGAGTCCACGCCATTAAAATAATAGTAATTGAGAATATTTTAGTTCAGTAAAATTTCATCATAACCGAGGCATCAACTATCATTTAAAGAAATTGCATAAAAGCATAATAATAAATTCATGGTTTGATTTGTTTGTATGGGGGGAAGCCTAACGTCTGATTAACGTTAGGCTTCATTTTTTTAACTAATCTTTAATACAAAATAATAGGGGCAAAGAGTTTCTGTAATATAGATTTTAACTAATTTTATAAAAAATTAAACAATGAAAAAAATAGCATTTATAGCTTGTAGCGTGGTCTTTTTCCTGAGTTCTCAACTTCAGGCACAAACAAGTAAAACTAAAGTATCTAAAACAGATAAAGCAATGACAAAAGAAACAATCTATCAGTTTAAAGTAACAGATTTGTCAGGAGATCCATTTGATTTTGCCTCTTTGAAAGGAAAGAAAATTTTGATCGTTAATACCGCTTCAAAATGCGGATTAACGCCTCAGTACAAAGATCTTGAAGCTGTTTATAAAGAATACAAAGACAAAGGTTTTGTAATTGTAGGTTTCCCGGCAAATAATTTTGCTTCTCAGGAACCAGGAACAAACAAAGAAATTGAAACATTTTGCCAACAAAATTACGGTGTTACTTTTCCAATGATGGACAAAGTTTCTGTAAAAGGAGACGATATGTGCGACGTTTACAAATTCCTTACTCAAAAATCTAAAAATGGTTTACAAGATTCAGAAGTAGAGTGGAATTTTCAAAAATACTTAATCAACGAAAAAGGAGAATTAGTTAAAGTAATTAAACCTAAAACCTTAGTTACAGAACCAGAAGTTATAAAATGGATTAAAAGCTAAATAAAACTTTTTAAATCAAAAAAATCCCCAAAATTTGAGAAACTCAAATTTTGGGGATTTTTTTTAGGTCCAGAGAAGCAAAGGTTCAAAGGGACAGAGATTTTGCAGACTTTTGTCATTTCTTCTCCATCGAAATAAAAAAAGAAAAAAATCCGTATTAATCAGCGTTTTCGCGATAGCGAATCCGTGTCATCCGCGTGCAAATTCGCATTCCATATTTAAACCAATATAAGCTGCATAAAAACCAAATCCAGCCAATGATCAAATTTATAACCAACTTCGCGAATTGTTCCCGTTGCTACAAATCCAAATTTCTCATGGAACGCAATACTTCCGGCATTATCAGCATCGATAGCACCAATCATAACGTGAAAACCTTGCTCTTTTGCTAACCGAATCAATTCTGTCAATAATTTTGATCCAATGCCTTTTCCAATAACATTATCAACCACATATACAGAATGCTCTACAGTATATTGATAGCCAATCTTTTCGCGAAATTGCCCATAACTTCCAAAACCAACTACTTCACCATCTAAATCTGCTACTATAATAGGTAAGTTTTTAGCTTTTTTGTCTTCAAACCATTTTGTCTGAACATCAAGAGTTTGAACTTCATAACTATAGTTTGCTGTAGTATGCAAAATAGAATGATTTACAATTTCGAGAATTTTTTCGAGGTCGTTTGTGGTTGCAGGTCTTAGGTTAAGGCTCATTGTTTTTTATAATTTGAAATCAATTTATTAAAAAGTATTCACGCACAATTAAGTAATTGGATTTTTTTTGAATTTCATCTATTTAGAACTTAATTCCGCCAATAAAGTATCAACTTCTTTGGTGCTCCAGGTCATTTCGGCGCAAATTTCTTTCGCATCTTTAGCATATTGCAAAGCTAGTTTTTTATCCTTTATTTTATTGTAAAGTCTCGCCAGGAGTAGGTTTCCGTCATAAGAATCATTTAATTCGACAGAATGTTTTACCCACAAAATAGATTTTTTCAAGCTTTCGGCATCAGAAATATGTTTTAGATACGTTTGCCCAATATCTTTAAGAAAACTGGCATCGTTCCAAACCAATTTCTGAGTATCTTCAAGAGTTACTTTTTTATAAAATTGCCATTTTTCAGTTCTTTCTGCCAATGTCAAGTCAAACTTAAAAACAAGAGAATCTGTTTTTTGAAGTTTTATAGATTTTGCAACTTCACGTTGTTTATAGTAATTTATGGTATCTAAATTATCAACATAAGGACGAAGTAATTCTGTCACAATACTTTCTACTTTTCGATCTACACGATTCTGCGAAGCCACGGCTGCAAACTCTTTTTGATGTTTTAAAACATATTGAAACTCTCTCGATTTTATATCCGTAACACCATTTGCAATTACGCGCCAATTGGTTTCAGAAACTAATTGAGCATCAGATTGCGTATTAAGATAAATATGAGTTGGAATCGATAAATCAGTTCTGTCTTTTCCTTTTTTTAAAGTATTCAAATACGCAAAAAACTTAGTTGAATTACTTGGATCAGCAAGAAATTCTTTCTCTAAATATGGCAATTGCATTCTGGAATTCAAAGCATATTTTATTTCTGTCATAAATTCCGGCGTTTTCATTTCGCCTTTCAAAGCATATAAAAGCGTTTCGCTATTTGGATCAATAAACAAGAAAGTAGGCAAAGATTTAGTGTTATACTTGTCTTTGAGAGCGATTCCTTCTTCTTTTTCAATGTTTTTCCAGGCACAAACGTAATTTTCTTTCAGAAAAGCCATGACATTTGGATCACTTAAAACTTCTTTCTTCATTAGATTACAATGCGGACACCAATCTGCGTAAAGCATTACGAAAAGAGGTTTGTTTTGCAGTTTTGCATTTTCCAGTGCTGTTTTATAAGGAGTATCATCCGGAACAAACTGATTTTGAGAATTTACAGTTTGCAACGACAAAAAAAGAAAGAGTATATATATAAAACGCATATCATGTTTATTTTAATCAAAAATTGGCTACTACAAATATATTCCCTTTTTCTATAAACGGTCTTAATATCTTCCTATTTATAAGTTAAATCCAATGCGAAGTTTGTAACTTTGTACTATCAAAAAGAAAAATTTAGACTTAAGCTTTTCTTTAAAAAATAATACACCATAAGAATGATTTACCCCAAAATAGCGCTTGCACAAAGCATTATCGAAATATTTTCTGCAAAAGGAATCCAAAATATCATAATTTCTCCAGGTTCAAGAAACGCACCCTTAACAATAGGATTTGCCCAAAATTCAAACTTCAAATGTTACAGCATTGCTGACGAACGTTGTGCAGCTTTTTTTGCATTAGGAATAGCACAACAAACCAAACAGCCAACAGCAATTGTTTGTACATCAGGATCTGCTTTGTTAAATTATTATCCGGCTTTTGCCGAAGCATTTTACAGTCAGATTCCGTTAATTGTGGTTTCAGCAGATCGACCGCAAAGCAAAATTGATATTGGAGACGGACAAACCATTCGTCAGGAAAATGTTTTTCAGAATCATTCCGTATTCAATGCCAATTTAACTGAAGATGCATCACTTGAAAACGATCTGAAAATTAATAAAGCAATCGAAACTGCTATTCTTCAAAAAGGTCCTGTTCATATTAATGCACCATTTGAAGAACCTTTATACGAAACTGTCGAAGAACTTTTAGTTCAATCAACAATAACGCATTCAGAAGAAATTCTTGGAACTAAAATTATTGAAAATAGCGAAGAAGTTATTTCAAAATGGAATTTAGCCAAGAAAAAATTAATTTTAGTTGGTGTAAATGAAGCAAATTCTATTAATCAAAGTATAATCGAAAATTTTGCTAAAGATGCTTCAATTGTAGTACTTACAGAAACTACTTCAAACCTGCATCATCCAAGTTTTGTTGCTAGTATTGATACTTTAATTACACCATTTGAAGATGCTGATTTTCTTGCATTTCAACCGGAAATATTAGTGACTTTTGGGGGAATGATTGTTTCAAAACGAATTAAGGCTTTTCTACGAAAGTACAAACCAAAAGAACATTGGCATATTGATACTTTACGTGCTTATGATACTTTCAATGCATTGACGAATCATTTTGTGATGCAGCCAAATGATTTTTTCAGTGAATTACTTCCTAAAGCAATCTTTGCAGAAAGTGATTATTTTTCGAAAATTGAAAAGATTTATGATCTAAGAAAAATCAGAAGACAAGAATATCTTGAAAAAACTGTTTTTTCTGATTTTAAAGCATTTGAAAAACTAATCGAATCTTTGCCTAAAAACAGTCAATTGCAAATCAGTAATAGTTCTGCAATACGATACGCACAATTAATTGATATTGATCCTTCGATAGAAGTTTTTTGCAATCGAGGAACAAGCGGAATCGACGGTAGTACATCAACCGCAATTGGTGCGGCTGTTGGTAGTCAAAAGCAAAATGTTTTTGTAACCGGAGATATTAGTTTCTTATATGACAGTAATGCTTTATGGAACTCTTATATTCCTAAAAATTTCAAAATTATTTTGATTAATAATGGAGGAGGAGGGATTTTCAGAATCTTACCGGGACATGAAGAAAAACCTGTTTTTAATACCTTTTTTGAAACTTCTCATCATTTGACTGCTGAGCATTTGGCAAAAATGTATAAGATGAATTATTATACTGCATCAGATTCAGATTCTTTAGAAAAAAATATTGAATCACTTTATAATAATAATGATGAACCAACGATTTTAGAAGTTTTCACGCCAACTTTAGAAAATGATGTGATTCTCAAAAGGTTCTTTAAAGAATTAGTATAATTTGTAGCTAAAATATTGTTAATTTTATCTTATTGCTGAATATTTGTGTTAGATTTGGACTTTAAAGAAGTAAGAAAAATCATTAAATACAAAATTATGAGCGCAAGAGAAGAGTTAATTAAAAAATATGCAGCCGACTTAAAAGATAAATGCGGAGTAACACCAAATATGGATTTGCTTACAAAAGTAACTATTGGTTGCGGACCGTCAATATACAATCCAGATGCTTCAACAGTTGCAGCAACTCAACATTCTGAAATAGATACGGTTAAAAACAATTTCCTGATTAAGAAATTAGGATTACCAAATGGACCGGAATTAGAAGCAGCAATTCATGCAGTTCTTGAAAAATACGGACATTCGAATAAACATAAATACAGAGCTGTTGTTTATTATCTTTTGACAGTACACTTCAAAAAAGAAAGTATTTATAACAAATAGATTTCAATCATTAGAGATACAAAAAGCACCATTATTGGTGCTTTTTTAGTTTAATTTTCTTCTGAATTTGAAATAATTACAATAAATATAGAATTTACTGTCTTTTATCTAAAATATTTTTCGTTGAACCATTTTCAAACTTCGTACATTTGCAACTTAGAAACTCAGCTGCTTTACAGCTTAGAACCTCAAGAATATGATTGAAATAGGAAAATACAATACCCTTACTATATTACGTGATACCAAAGTTGGTTTATTTTTAGGAAATCCTGAAAAAGATCCTGAAGGAATTCACGACATTTTATTACCAAACAAATACGTTCCAAATGAATTTGAAATAGGCGAGGAGCTTATTGTTTTCGTTTATTTGGACCACGAACAACGTCCGGTTGCAACAACGCTGGAACCTTATATTTTGCTGAATGAATTTTCACTTCTAAGAGTAAATTACACCAATCAGGTTGGTGCATTTATGGATTGGGGAATGGAAAAAGACATTCTTGTTCCGTTTAAAGAGCAAGCTCGTCCTATGGAAAAAGGAAAACGCTATTTGGTTTATCTTTATATGGATGAAAAAACCAAACGTTTAGTAGCTTCAAGTAAATTGAATCAATTTTTAAGCAATGAAAACTTAACTGTTGAAAAAGGAGAAGAAGTTGACTTGATTGTTTCACATATAACCGAACTAGGAATCAATGTAATCATCAATGAACAACACAAAGGATTGTTGTACAAAGATGAAGTTTATGATGATGCAATAAGAACTGGAGACAGAATGCGTGGTTATATAAAGAATATTCGTCCTGACAATAAAATAGATGTTGCATTGCAAGCTCAAGGATATCAAAGTATTGAGCCAAATGCAGAAAAGATTTTAGACGAATTAAGAGCCAATCGTGGTTTTTTACGTCTAAACGACGCTTCGCATCCTGAAGATATCAAAACGGTATTGAAAATGAGTAAAAAAACCTTCAAAAAAGCAATTGGAGCTCTTTACAAAGAAAAACTTATAGAAATCAAAGAAGACGGAATTTACCTTGTAAAAGAATAATTTCATCAAAAACTTCAATATTCTTAAATTCCAAATTCCAATACGAAATGTATATATTGGGATTTGGAATTTTTTTATTGATATTTATCCCAACCATAGCTCAAGGTTTCAACCTTGGGAAAGATTCCGAATGTTTATTATATAGAGTTGGAATTTCGCCCCGAATCTTCGGGATAAAAATTGGAATTTAAAACACGTAGAGTTTATGAGAAAAGTGATCTGTTTAAGTTTTTTGTTTTTGATGCTATTTTCATGTGAAAAAAATAAAAAAGATTTAAAGCTTGAATTATTGACCAACGAAGTTGTTTGCGCAGAAAATGTCCATATGAATGATTTTCGGGAAGTTTTTTATAAACCAAATAAACAATATGATAGTCTTTCAAAAAACATTCTTCATTATAAAATAACCAATATTTCAGATAAAAAATATTTTATAATGCTGAATGAGAATAATTTGGGAACTGTAGAACGAGATCTTTATAGAGAAGCTTTAGGAAGAAAAGATTATACTTATAATTCGATTGGCTTTAGTATGTATAAAAACGATTCTATTTTAGATGGTAGTTCCACAAGGGCCGAAAACATGTGTGGCAACGGTTTTGAACTAATGAAAATTAAAGAGCTAGATACTATAGTCTCTAAATTTTTAAGAAAGAACCGAGTTTTTAGAAAATATCAGTTAGAATATGTTAATGATATCGATGAATCACTACAAGGCTATTTTCTTCAGCCTGGAGAAACAAAATATTTTACTTCGGTAATGAATTTACCTTATAGAAATAGTCAAATGTGGTTTTCGAATATAGAGAAAAAGAAACCAAATTTAGGTTCACTTTCCTTAAAGAATGATTCTGTTTTTACGAATAAAAAATTGAGTCAGGACCGAAAAAAAGAGATAAAGGAAAACGGATATGTTTTATTTGATGGAATTATTTATTCAAACAAAATTCCCGTAAAATTGATAGCGATTAAAAAATAACAATATACATAACAAGAAAGGCTGCTCATTACAAGCAGCCTTTCCCTTTTTATTCTAGTTTTAAAAAAAATTGTAATTAAAAAAAAACAGAAATAAAATAAATTCGAATCCTTTCAAAAAATAATAGCTTTATAGATTTTAGAAATTACTTTCTGAAACGGTATGTCTTTAAACAATATATACATTCATATTAAAAGCAAAAATTTAAGTTCACGGCTAGTCCATTTGGTTTGATAAAATAACTTATAGAAAGTTTTAGTTAGCATTTTTTCCTCTTTTCGTAATCAATTTGATACTAATTACTAAACAATTCCAGCGTTTAACCTTAGGTGTTACTATTTCCTTTTTGAAGTTTCAACAAACGAATAAATCATTTGCCCATTAATCACAGGTTTATGAATAAAAACCGTTAAAAAATGAGCGACAAATTTTTTAAATTTTCTCAAAAAAATCATTTTTTAGGTTAATAAATCAGTGAAAGAAAATCAATCTTATATCAACGAAATAAAATGTATCTCATTGATTTCTAGGGTGTAAAATTAATTATTATTTTTTAAAACTAATGTTAAAAAATGTTATTTTTTGTAAGTAAATCCTATTTGTTAACATTCAAAGTAATTTTAGCACAGACTTAAACGAAATTGAGTAGGTAAAAATATAAAAATGCTTTATTTTTACACTATAATTATTTAAAATAAAACAAATAGAAATGGATTGGATTACTGCCAGAGAATTTGAAGATATAACCTATAAAAAATGTAACGGAGTTGCTAGAATCGCCTTTAACAGACCAAATGTTAGAAACGCATTCCGTCCAAAAACAACCTCAGAATTATACCAGGCTTTTTATGATGCTCAGGAAGACACTTCAATCGGAGTTGTTTTACTTTCTGCCGAAGGGCCGTCGACTAAAGATGGTGTATATTCTTTTTGCAGTGGAGGAGATCAAAATGCACGCGGACATCAGGGTTACGTTGGAGAAGATGGCCAACACCGTTTGAATATTCTTGAAGTTCAGCGTTTAATTCGTTTTATGCCAAAAGTTGTTATTGCAGTTGTTCCAGGTTGGGCAGTTGGTGGCGGACATAGTTTGCACGTAGTTTGCGACATGACTTTGGCGAGTAAAGAACACGCTATTTTTAAACAAACAGATGCCGATGTAACTAGTTTTGATGGTGGTTACGGATCTGCGTATCTGGCAAAAATGGTTGGACAGAAAAAAGCACGTGAGATTTTCTTTTTAGGAAGAAATTATTCTGCACAGGAAGCTATGGATATGGGAATGGTAAATGCTGTAATTCCGCATGACGAGTTAGAAGATACCGCTTATCAATGGGCACAGGAAATTCTGCAAAAATCACCAACTTCTATAAAAATGCTAAAATTCGCCATGAATTTAACAGACGACGGAATGGTTGGACAGCAAGTTTTTGCCGGAGAAGCTACACGCCTGGCTTATATGACTGAAGAAGCAAAAGAAGGAAGAAATGCTTTCTTAGAAAAAAGAAAACCAAACTTTGGTGAAAACAAATGGCTACCTTAAATATTTTAGATTTTAGATTGCTGATTTTAGATTTTTGATCTGAAACCGATATCTAAATTCTAGATTAAAAAATAATTATACAATATTAATTTAGATTAAAAATTTCAGATTGTAAATTTAATGTAGATTCATTATTCCAGCAATCTAAAATCTAAAATCTAAAATCTAAAATTAAAATATGAAACATTGGATTGAAGCCGCACGTTTGCGCACATTACCTTTATCAGTTTCGGGAATTATAGTAGGAAGTATTTATGCTTTATCAAACCCAACAGAAATCATCAATACACCAACAGAAGTATTTAGCTGGAAAATCTTTGGTTTTGCACTACTAACAACATTAGGTTTACAGGTTTTATCCAATTTTGCAAATGATTATGGAGACGGAGTAAAAGGTACTGATAATGCCGATAGAGTTGGTCCTCAAAGAGCAATTCAGAGCGGTATTATTACGCCTCAGGCAATGAAAAAAGCAATTATAATTACATCTGTATTGACCTTATTATCAGCTATTATTCTGATATATTTTGCTTTTGGACAAGACAATTTCGGATATTCAATCTTTTTCTTATTACTTGGAATCGCGGCAATTGTTTCAGCAATTCGTTATACAGTAGGAAACTCAGCTTACGGATATAAAGGATTCGGAGACTTATTTGTCTTCATATTCTTCGGACTTGTAAGTACGTTGGGCGTGAACTTTTTATATTCAAAAGAAGTAGATCCGCTTTTAATCTTACCGGCAATTTCTATCGGATTGTTAAGCGTTGGTGTTTTAAATCTGAACAATATGCGCGATGAAGAATCAGACAGAAAATCAGGGAAAAACACAATCGTCGTTAAAATGGGCGGAGCGAAAGCAAAGATTTATCACTTCACATTGATAATTACAGCAATGCTTTTGGTAGTTATTTTTGCCTTTTTAAGCGATTATAATTTCGATCAATATTTGTTTTTATTGGCTTATATACCTTTAACTAAACATTTAATTACCGTTTATAAAAACCAAAACCCTAAGCTTTTAGATCCGGAATTAAAAAAACTGGCGCTTAGTACATTTTTACTTTCAATATTATTGACAGTTTGTATGATTTCATTAATTTCAGACATTATTGTTAATCTATTTTTAGGAGGCAGATAAATTAAATTTCAACTTTAAAATTTTATAAAAATGAAAATCACATTTTACGGACACGCTTCTTTAGGCATTGAAGTTGGAGGAAAACATATTATTGTTGACCCTTTCATTACAGGAAATCCACACGCATCAGCAATTGACATAAATACCTTAAAAGCAGATTATATTTTGCTTACACACGCACATGGCGATCATGTTCTGGACGTTGAAGCGATTGCAAAACGCACAAATGCAACGATCGTTTCTGGTGCCGAAATCACAAGTTATTACGCTCAAAGAGAATTTAAAGCACATCCAATGAATCATGGAGGAAGCTGGCAATTTGACTTTGGAAAAGTAAAATATGTAAGCGCAATACACTCCAGTTCATTCCCTGACGGAACTTACGGCGGAAATCCCGGAGGTTTTGTAATCGAAGGCGAGCACAAAAATATCTATATTGCCGGAGATACTGCATTGACAATGGATATGAAACTGATTCCGTTACGTACAAAACTGGATTTAGCAATACTTCCTATCGGTAACAATTTTACAATGGATGTTGAAGACGCTATTATTGCTTCAGACTTTGTAGAATGCGATAAAGTCTTAGGATATCATTTTGACACTTTTGGTTACATCAAAATTGATCACGAAGAATCAATTCGTAAATTTTTCAATAAAGGAAAAGATTTGATGCTTCTTGAAATTGGAGAATCAATAGAATTATAATATTATAACTCGAGGAAAGTCAATTTTGTCATCCTGAGCGGAGTCGAATTGTCATCCTGAGCGGAGTCGAAGGAGGAGCTATTTCCCGCTTTCGGCTATATCTTTTTTGAGACAAAGAAAAATTGTCTCAAAAAAGGATACCGCCTTTATCGGGGCTAAAAACACCTTTACGTTTATAAAAGAATGGACGAAATTAAATTTATTTGCGAATGTTGCGGAGAAGAACATGTTAGTTGGCCCGCACTTACGTTCAATTCGCCAAATAGCTATCATAATCTTTCTGAACAGGAAAAAGAAGAAATAGCAGTAATCGATCAGGATTTTTGCGTTATAAAATATTCAGACCAGGAAATAAATCTCTTTATTAGATGCGTTCTAATTCAGAAAGTTAACGATCATTGCGAAGATTTAGAATATGGTTTTTGGGTTTCCTTAAGCGAAACAAGTTTTAAAGATTATCTTGAAAACTTTGACAATGAAAATCACGAAACGCAATATTTTGGATCGCTATCCAATTATATTTCACAATATCAATTCTCAAATAGTATCCCAACAACAGTTGTTACTAAAAGCGGTAACGACAGACCCGAAATTTTTCCGCATCAGGATTTTGATCATCCATTTGTAAAAGATTATTACGAAGGAATCACAAAAGAAGAAGCTGAAAAAAGAATTAGCGAAATGTTAAAAAATTAGGCCTGAAATTTGTACAAGACATTTAAACTAAATTTTATAAAATGAATTTAAAAAAAGTTGCCCTGTTTCTTTTAATTGCAGTTTCTTATAGTTCATACGCCCAAAAAGATGGTTATTGGGATAAAGAACGTGCCACGACAAAAGAAATTATAGTTTCTGCCCGCGATCGAATCCTTCTTAAAACCGAAGATTTACCCGTAGGAACAACTGAAATTGTTTATAGAATAACACTTCTGGACGAAAATCAACAAATGGCAAATAGTTTAGTTTCAGTGCTAAAAGCAATTCCGGATCCAACCGGAATCAGTCAGGGTTCAGCCGGAGCAGTTTTTTTAATGTCAAAAATTTCTGGTGACGATACTTGTTCATATGCACTTTTTACCGCAAGTGATAGTGCTAAAAAGTATGTTGATGACGGAAAAACAGACAAAGCTTGTTTCGCTCAGGAAGAACCGTTGAGTAAAGATGCAAAGCGATTATCACTTGATAAATCTTCTTGTTTAGGAGATAAAATAAACACAATTTGGTTTGGTTTTCATAGCAAAAACTGGTTGTTGAATCAGAAAATAGTTTTGGAAGTTGTGCCTTGGGTTGATACAAAATTAAATCGTGGTTGGAATCAAGACAATAAAAACGAAATTATAAGCCTTTGTAAAACATCGACAATGGCGCAAAAAATGGCCAATTCTGATGATTTTTGCGTTTGTATTCTGGATAAAATCATGAAACAATATCGCTACACCGAATTTCAGAAATTATTACCAATCGAAAAAAATAAGGTTTACAAAGATTTCGGGAATACTTGTTACAAAGACGCTGATATTTCTAAAAACGTTTTTAATGATTTAAGAACTCAGATTGCATCATTGATAAAAGCTCAGAAATACAATGAAGCAATTCCGAAATTAAATACAATTATAAACGACGGAAAAGCAACAGCGGTTGATTATAGTTCTATTGGATATTGTTATATTTTAACGAAGCAATATGCAAAAGCGATCAAATTCCTTAAAGAAGGAGAAAAACTAGACGACACAGAGTTATTGGTAAAATTAAATTTAGCGCATGTTTATTTGGTAAATGACGAATATAGCGAAGCAAAAGCTATTTATAAAAAATATCAAACACAGAACGTTACAGATAGTTTGAGCTGGAAAGAAAAAACAAAACAAGATTTTACTGTTTTCCAAAAAGCCGGATTACCATCAAAAGACTTCGAGAAAATTTTAAATCTTTATAATTAATAAAAAAACTAGTCGGGGATATTAACAGGCTAAAAAAAACTGCCACGAATTTCACGAATTTTCACTAATTAATTTTGGTGACAAAATTTAACTTAATTTCAAATTATTAAGCTAAATTAAACAACATTTCATTCGTGAAAATTCGTGAAATTTGTGGCAAAAATTACAAACAATTTGAAAGCAACTTACCATAAATACATGCTCGAGTTTAAGCGTCCTTCGGGAACTTCGCGCGGCATTATGACTGAGAAAGAAACCTGGTTTATTGTTCTTGAAGAGAATGGTAAAAAAGGAATAGGTGAGTGCGGAATACTTCGTGGTTTGAGCGCTGATGATCGGGAAGATTATGAAGAAAAACTGCAATGGACTTGCCAGAATATTCATTTAGGAGAAACAGTACTTTGGGAAGCTTTGTTAGAATTTCCTTCAATACAATTCGGAATTGAAATAGCTTTTTTATCCCTTAAAAGTGAAAATCCATATGTATTGTTTCCGTCAGATTTCACCAATAATTCAAAATCAATTGTTATAAATGGTTTAGTCTGGATGGGAGAAGCTTCATTCATGAAAGAACAAATTGAAGAAAAAATAGCCAATGGTTTTACCTGTGTCAAACTTAAAATTGGCGCAATAGATTTCGAAAAAGAACTTGAATTATTACACTTTATCAGAAGTTATTTTTCTGTTGAAGAAATAGAAATTCGTGTAGATGCAAATGGCGCATTTCCTTTAGATGAAGCTTTAAATAAACTGGAACAACTTAATAAATTCCAATTACATAGTATCGAGCAGCCAATAAAGAGCGGAAACATTGAAGCGATGGCTGAATTGTGCAAAAATACTCCGTTTCCAATTGCACTAGATGAAGAATTGATTGGAGTATTTTCATTAGAAGAAAAAGAAAAATTACTGCTTCAGATCAAACCTCAATATATAATTCTGAAACCAAGTTTTATTGGCGGATTCAGAGGAACATTAGAGTGGATAAATTTAGCCAATAAATACAATATTGGTTGGTGGATTACATCTGCCTTAGAAAGCAACATTGGCTTAAATGCTATTGCACAATGGACATTTCTTCAAAATTCAGATATGCCGCAAGGTTTAGGTACTGGAGCACTTTATACCAATAATTTCGATTGTCCGCTTGAAGTTTTACAAGGGCAATTATGGTATAATAAAGGTAATAACTGGGATTCTTCTTTTCTGGAAAAAGCATAAAAAAACTGGCCGTAAAGCCAGTTTTCAGGGTTATTTTGATCGTGATCTTATTCTTTTCCGCCATCAAGCGAATCTTGCCAGTCTTTAAGTTCCTGCCATTTTCCCTGATAAGCCAAGAGCGCTTGTTTTGCCCAGGTTCCAGGATTATGAATTGCAAAGTTTTCACCGCCTGCATCCAAAATTTCTTGTGATTTATGTGTTGGAGTTTCAGATAAAGCCAACCAGGTTTTAATTCCGGCATTATGATATAATTCTTCAATTTTAGGTCCGATTCCTTCAACGATTTTTAAATCATTCTCTTTTACTTTTTTACCAAAGACATTTGCAGCCAGAACAGCATCAAAAACAATTGTAGGAGCAGCGTTTGCAGCAAAAGATTGCACAGACGGAGCTATTTTTGCTTTAGCGGCAAGATCAGCTTCAAGCGAAGCTATTTTAGCCGTTAAGTTTCGTGTATTTGCTTTACAAGCATCTAAATCTGCTTGTAGTGACAAGGCAAGAGAATCATCTCCTTTCGAATTCATTTTTCCGAGTAAGTAACCTAAAATTCCACAGATTAATCCCACTAGCGCAGGTATTAAGATACAAGGTATATTCATAATAGTATATTTTTGATTAATTATTTGATTGTAATTACAGTTCTTCTGTTGTTAGCTTTTCCCTGAGCTGTTGTATTTTCACCAACCGGTTCATCAGGACCTTTTGATTCTGTTGTAATTCGGAAAGCATCGATACCGTTTTTCGATAAATATTTTTTCGAAAAATCCGCACGTTTTTGCCCAAGAATAACATTTGAATCGCGATTTCCAACGTTATCACTGTGTCCAACTATTAAAACAACAGCTTCTTTCACATGTCCTGTATATTTTACAATGGCAGCAACTTTCAATTTTTCGACAGAACTTAAATTATCGCTGGATTTATTGGTATTAAAGTGTAAAATCAAAGGATTTGCATTGATTGAATCCTTCAAAGCAGTCCATTCATCACTTGCAACAGCAGTTGTATCAACAGCTTCAAACTTATATTCTGCCGGACCTAGAAGAGTGTCAGCACTCGTTTTCCATTTATCAATAACTTCACCTTTTGTATCAAATTGAGCCGCTGATAAACCTTTAGAAACAAAGTAATTTTTAATATCGTTTGCCCTCGCTAAACCTAGATTTTCAAAACTAGTTGTATTGGTTTCATCAGAAGTAGCATAACCCGTTATCGTAACTTTTTGCTTCGCATTTGCAGCTAAAAATGTTTTAAGATTTTCAATTCCAACATTTACAGAATCACTTACTGGCGTAATTAATGCCGAACTGTTTTTCAGGAACTTAAGATTATCATTTGTATGATAGTCAATTCCTGTACCGCTAAGAACAAAAGGAACAAAATTGGTGTCCTTGACTATTACATTTGTAACCTTTTCAGTATCAACTGGTGGCGTTTCTACATTGCAATTGCAACAAAATTTGAGATATAAGAATGTACCCAATATAATGGTTATTGCAATGCCTAATAGGTAAAGTGCTTTTTTAGACATAAAAAATTGATTTAAAGTTCTATCAAATTTAGTAAATAAAAGCTTATATAGCTGTTTACCAATAAGTTATTTTTATATCAAAATAAGGTTTTTCTTAATATTTTATTTGGAAGCATTAGTTGATAAAATTGTATAAAAAAGATGAAGTTTAAAGAATTGAATTGTTTTAATGAAATTGAGTAACTTGCATTAAAAAATTAATTTAGACACAAAATGCTCGAAATAGAAAGAAAGTTTCTTGTAAAATCAGATGATTTTAAAGAACAAGCTTTTACCCAAAACAGAATAGCTCAGGGATATTTAAGTTCTGTACCAGAAAGAACTGTCAGAGTTAGAATTAAAGGTGAAAGAGGATTCATAACTATAAAAGGAATAGGGCAGCAAGGAGGAATGTCTCGTTTTGAATGGGAAAATGAAATTCCACTTGGCGAAGCATTGGAATTACTTAAATTATGCGAAAAAGGCAAAATCGAAAAAACTCGTTTTGAAGTAAAATCAGGAAAACATACTATTGAAATTGATGAGTTTTACGGTGAAAATGAGGGTTTAGTTATGGCCGAAATCGAATTGGAATCTGAAACAGAATCCTTTGAAAAACCGGATTGGTTAGGAGAAGAGGTTACAAATGATCCAAGATATTATAATGCTTATTTGAGTAAAAATCCTTTTAAATACTGGGAGAAATAAAGTTATGAAAGAATATGATTTGATCATTGTTGGGGGCGGCCCAATTGGACTGGCTTGTGCAATTGAAGCTCAAAAGAAAAATCTAAGTTATTTAATTATTGAAAAAGGAGCTATTGTAAATAGTATTTTCAATTATCCTTTGTACATGACTTTTTTCTCTACCGCAGAGCGACTTGAAATTGGCGATATACCGTTTAATTGTCTTGCTCCAAAACCAGGACGTCAGGAAGCGTTGGAATATTACAGAAATATTCACCGTTATTTTAATTTTTCAATTCATTTATTTGAAAAAGTGACAAAAGTCGAAAAGCAGGAGAACACTTCTTTTAAAATTACAACTGATAAAGCTTTATATACCGCAAAAAACGTTGTAATTGCAACAGGTTTTTATGATATTCCGATTACAATGAATGTAAAAGGCGAGGAGTTGCCTAAAGTCAGACATTATTATAAAGAAGCGCATGAATATGCTTTTCGAAATGTTCTTGTTGTTGGCGCCAATAATTCTTCTGTTGATGCCGCTTTAGAATGTTGGAGAAAAGGTGCAAATGTAACAATGGTAATTCGCAAAAATGAAATAAATAGCCGAGTGAAATATTGGGTGAAACCAGATATTGAAAACCGAATCGCTGAAGGAAGTATAAAAGCTTATTTTGAATCGAATATCACTGAAATCCGAGAAAATGAGGTCGAAATTGCAACTCCAAACGGAAAAATTACTATAAAGAATGATTTTGTTCTAGCATTAACAGGATATAAACCTGACCTGACTTTTCTTGAAAAAATGGGAATTAAACTATCTGAGGACGAGCAAAAAACGCCAACGTATAATCCCGAAACAATGGAAACAAATATCGATGGATTATTTCTTGCAGGTGTCGTTTGCGGCGGAATGCATACTCATAAATGGTTTATCGAGAATTCCCGCATTCACGCAAATATGATCGTAGATTATATTACTTCGAAATAGAAATTAAAAAAGTTTGCCACGAATTCCATGAATTTGCACTAATTTTTAATTTTAAATATGATAAAAATTAATTCGTGTAAATTCGTGGAATTCGTGGCAAAAAAACTTTTAAGAACTACAAGAAAGCATTGAACAACCAACTTTAGAACGTGCCCAATCTGGTCGTTTTGCAAACCATTTTTCATATTCCGGTTGTTCATCATATGGCTTTTGTAAAAGCGAATACAACTCATTTATCAAAGAATAATCTTCTTGATCCGCTGCATCGATAGCCAATTGAGACATATAATTTCTCAAGACATATTTTGGATTAATTGCGTTCATTTTCTGTGAACGTTCTTGATCAGAAAGTTTTTCCGTATTTAATCTTTCGATATAAAGAACAAACCATTTTTTCCAGGAATCTAATATCTCACCCGAAATTTGCTCAGCGATGTAAAAGGAATCCTGAATTTTTTCGATTGCATTTTCAACAGAATCTGACTTTTGAACTTTGCTTAAATTTCTAAAAAAGATAGTCATATCGGTTTCAGATAATTGTAAAGTAGTTTCTAAATCATCAATTAGTTTGTCGTCAGTTTCACTTGAGGTAAACAATCCCAATTTACTTGAAAGCATAGTTTTATAATCAGAATTAAAATCTGTTATAAAAGATTCTAATATATCTTCTAAAGGTTTTGCTTCATTAATTAACGGATAAATTGCATTTGCTAGCTGATACAAATTCCATTGTGCAATTTGAGGTTGATTCCCAAAACGATATCTTCTGTTTTGACTGTCTGTTGTGTTTGGAGTCCAATTTGGGTCGTAGTTTTCTAACCAGCCATAAGGTCCATAATCAATTGTGATTCCATGAATTGACATATTATCAGTATTCATCACGCCATGAACAAAACCAACACGTTGCCAATGTAAAATCATTTCACGTGTTTTATTTACAACGGTTTTAAAGAATTGCAAATATTGCTCTTTTGGCTCTCCTTTTATTTCAGGAAAATAGTGCTTGATATTGTATTCAACAAACTGTTTTAAATTTTTGAGTTCATTTCGAGCTGTCAACATTTCGAAACTTCCAAAACGAATAAAAGATGGTGCAACACGACAAACGATTGCTCCTTTTTCATAAGCAGGATTTCCATTATACAGAATATCGCGTAAAACTTCGTCACCAGATAACATCAGCGAAAGCGATCGGGTAGTGGGAACTCCCAAATAATACATTGCTTCGGCGCATAAATATTCTCTAACAGAAGATCGCAAAACTGCTAAACCATCTGCAGTTCTGGAATATGGCGTTTTTCCTGCACCTTTTAACTGAAGTGTAAAAAACTCATTTTTATTCTCTACTTCTGTTAAATTAATAGCACGACCATCGCCCAATTGTCCAGCCCAATTTCCAAATTGATGTCCTGCGTAACACATCGCATAAGGACGCGTTTCCGGAAGGATTTCTTTCCCTGAAAAGACATTCAAAAAAGCTTCAGATTCAATTTCATTAGCCGTAATTCCAATCAATTCAGCAACTTCTCTAGAAGCGTGGATTAGTTTAGGACTTGATGGTTTTGTTGGATTTACATAAGAAAAAAGCGCATTAGAAACCTGACGAACTTCGTTTACTTCGTTTGGATCTGCAGGCAATTCAGCAGTAAATCTGTTATTTATTTTTAATTTTTTCATTTGAATTTTATTTTTTCACCACTAATCAAACAGATTAAAACGATTCTTTTTAAATCTCTAAGAGACTTATAAGTAAGTGAGGAGAACCATTCTAATCCATTCAATCTGTGGCAAAAACTTTTATTTAATCAATTAATTTGTCTGCGTACATTTTTTTTAATTTCTGTACTTTTGGATCAATTACAATCTGGCAATAACGTGCTTCCTGATTGTTGTTGTAATAATTTTGATGATCTTCTTCGGCATTATAAAACACTTCAAAAGCGGTTAATTCAGTAACAATTGGATCTTCATAAAATGGTTTAACTTCATCCAGAACTTTTTCAGCAATAGCTTTTTGTTCTGCGTCGTGATATAAAACAATCGAGCGATACTGTGTTCCAACATCTGCTCCCTGACGATTTAAGGTTGTTGGATCATGACTTGTCATGAATATAAAAATCAAATCATGATATGAAATTATGTCAGGATTAAAAGTTATTTCTATGACTTCTGCATGACCAGTTCTGCCTGTACAAACTTCACGATAAGGAGGGTTTTTAATAAAACCACCCGAAAAACCTGATTTTAAAGATTCTACACCTTTTAAACGCTGAATTACAGCTTCAATACACCAAAAACAACCACCACCAAAAGTGGCGACTTGTAAGTTTTTCATAAAATACTTTTGTTTAAGTTCTATTGCCCCATTAGTCCGATAGAATATTATGACAAATTATCAATAAAAAGGTAATTTATATAGATATACTGATCAGTTGTGTAATGTTTGAAGTTTACAATTGATAAATTCGCAATTCTATAAAAAAGCAATATATTTGCAATCAAACTCAGGCACACTAATGAATAGCAAAAATAATACCATCACTCTTGAGACTTATTTTCAGGATTTTAGACAGCATATTGTTGGGATTGGACAAGAATTTGACTCTCCATATGGCAGAAAAAAAATTGTTTACACAGACTGGACTGCCAGCGGACGCTTATATAGACCTATTGAAGAGAAACTTTTGAATGAATTTGGACCTTTTGTTGCCAATACTCACACAGAAACAACTGTGTCAGGTACTGCCATGACAAAAGCGTATCATCACGCAAGAAACATCATAAAACGTCATACTAATGCCAATAATGATGATGTTTTGATTAATGATGGAACTGGTATGACCGGCGTTATCAATAAATTTCAACGTATCTTAGGTTTAAAAATTCCCGAAAATTTAAAGGATTCCACTATAGTTCCTGCTGAGAAACGACCTATTGTTTTTATTTCGCATATGGAGCACCATTCGAATCAAACTTCATGGTTAGAAACTATTGCCGATGTTGAAATTATACCTTCTTGTGAAAAAGGACTTTTCTGCTTAGATACTTTAGCTTTATTGCTAGAAAAGTATGCTGACAGAACAATAAAAATTGCTTCTATAACTTCATGTTCAAATGTTACGGGTTTGAAAACTCCGTTTCATGAAGCTGCTAAATTAATGCACCAACATAATGGCGTTTGCTTTGTAGATTTCGCTTGTTCAGGTCCTTATGTAGAAATCGACATGCATCCTGCTGATCCTGAAGCTTATTTGGATGCTATTTTCTTTTCTCCACATAAATTTTTAGGAGGACCCGGAACTTCAGGAGTTTTGATTTTTAATAAAAAACTATACAATAATATGATTCCTGATTGTCCTGGTGGAGGAACAGTAAGCTGGACAAATCCTTGGGGCGAACATAAATATATCGATAATATCGAGGATCGCGAAGATGGCGGAACTCCTGGTTTCTTGCAGGTTATTAAAACTGCTTTGGCAATTGAGCTTAAAGAAGAAATGGGAATCGAGAACATTCTACAACGCGAACATGAGATTGTTGATTTTGTTTTTAATGAATTAGATTCTGTTGAGAATATTAAAATTTTGGCTGGTCAACATAAAAATCGTTTAGGTGTAATTTCTTTTTTCATTGAAGATCTTCACTTTAATTTAGGTGTAAAATTACTGAATGATAAGTTCGGGATTCAAACCAGAGGAGGATGCAGTTGTGCCGGAACATACGGACACTTTTTGCTGCATGTAGATCAGGAAACTTCGAATAAATTGGTTAATGAGATTACGATTGGTGATTTAATCAAAAAACCGGGATGGATTAGAATGTCTATTCACCCAACAACTACTGATAAAGAAATCGCTTATGTTTGCGAAAGCATCAAAGATTTAGCTAAAAACCATAAATCATGGGCTTTAGACTATTCTTATAATAAAAATACAAACGAGTTTATTCATAAAAATGCTAATTCGTTTGAAGATGAATTGGTTGCTGGTTGGTTTAAGTCGTAGCGTTATTTTACCGCAAAGTTCGCAAAGATTTGCGCAGAGATCGCAAAGATTCGATTCTTTAAAGTTTCAATGTATTCTAAACCCGACAGGTTTTTAAAACCTGTCGGGTTTATTGGTTTTTGAAATTAACCGAACTCTTTCGCAAAAAATACTAAGTTTGTTGTTTATTATTTTTTTCTAACCTTTTCTAAAACTAGTAATACATTTTAATGATAATTTTCAAAGATTTTGAGTCGTTTAACGAATATGTTGGATTAAAAAAACCAATCGATAATGATATCGATATTGGATATTATGATTCTATAAATATGCGATCTCAATCTGAACCAGTACAGGCAGATTTCTATCGTATTGGCATAAAAATTAATTATATAGATAAATCTTTATTGGTACCCAAACCAATAACGGCTATTTTCTTTAGCAGCCCTGATATGGTGAATGGCTGGAATGTAGAACCGAATTATACCGGAATGTATGTACAACTGTCTAAAAAGATAATTGAAGAAAACCGATTTTTATTCAAAACTTATCTTGATTACGGACAGCACGAAGCCTTATATTTAACAGAAAGTGAAGTTCAGGAAATAAGCACTCTTTTTGGTTTGATGCATAAATATTATAAAAGTGAAAAACAAAATTTCAAGGTTTTACTTTCTTATACTAACGTACTGATTTCTGTAATTGAAGATTTTTATAACAGGCAATTTTCTACAAACCCAAAAGAATACAATCGCATTGTAACTGATTTTCAGCAAAGTTTAAACGATTATTACAATCAACCTGCAAAACAACTTCCTAACGTTCAATATTTTGCTGATGAATTGGGCTTAACACCAAATTACCTGGGAGATATTATTAAACACTTCACAAATAAATCAGCTCTTGAGAATATTCATGAATTTGTAATAAAAAAAGCAAAAGACTTATTAGAAAAAGATAATTCGATGAATAATGCCCAAGTTGCTTATGAATTAGGCTTTGAGTATCCCAATTATTTTTCTAAGTTTTTCAAGAAGCAAGTTAATTTAACTCCCAAAGAATATCGGGAACAAATAAAAAATACCAATCTTTAATATTTTAAAAAGCACCTTTTTAAAGTGCTTTTTTTGTTATCAGTAATTTGTTTCTTTTTTACTGGTAATTTGTCTCTTTCCGACCAATATCCACTTTTTACTTTTGCAGAGTAAAAATTATTAAAATGGAAAAACAAAAGAGAGTACTATTAATCAATACGCATCTAACTTACCCAAATTGGACAGAAGGCAAATTAAACAACACTTTTATAGAAGTTGCGAAACATTTTTTTGAAACCAAAAATTATGAAGTTCTTGAGACAAAAGTTGAAAAAGGATACAATGCCGATGAAGAAGTTGAAAAACATTTAAGCGCAGATATTATAATTCTACAAACTCCCGTGAATTGGTTTGGCGCGCCATGGATTTATAAAAAATATACGGACGAAGTTTTTAACAGTGGATTGCACAGTCAAAAATTCCTTTCGGGAGATGGAAGAACGCGTGACGATTTGACAAAACAATATGGAAGCGGCGGAAATTTACACGGAAAGAAATTTATGATTTGCGCAACCTGGAACGCTCCTGAAGAAGCTTTTGGAAATCCAACTCAACAATTAATGCAAGGAAAAACGACATCGGATTTATTTTTGAATATTTCGAGTAGTTATCGTTTTTGTGGTTTTGATATTTCTCAGGATTATAATTGTTTTGATATTTTTAAAGGCGGAACTATAGAAAATGATCTTGAAAATTACCCTAAGCATTTGGCTAAGGTTTTTAATTTATAAAGGTGTAATTGGATTGATTTGACTTGAGAATTAACCGCAAAGTTCGCTAAGTTTTTTCGCGAAGGACAGTAAGTTTGTTGTGTTTACTTTGTCTTTTTTAAGTTTGTAAAGTAAACCTAACAGGTTTTTAAAACCTGTTAGGTTTGTTAGTTTGAGAATTAACCGCAAAGTTCGCTAAGTTTTTTCGCGAAGGACAGTAAGTTTGTTGTGTTTACTTTGTCTTTTTTAAAGTTCGCAAAGTAAACCCGACAGGTTTTAAAAACCTGTTAGGTTTGTTAGTTTGAGAATTAACCGCAAAGTTCGCTAAGTTTTTTCGCGAAGGACACTAAGTTTATTGTGTTTACTTTTTCTTTTTTAAAGTTCGCAAAGTAAACCCGACAGGTTTTAAAAACCTGTCGGGTTTGTTGTTTTTAAGAATAGTTGATAAGTTCACAAAGATTTGTCTTGAAAAAACATATAGTTCTAATTTAGCCCCGATAGAGCCGTTATCCTTTGAGAGGGACGAACAAAGATATAGGCGAAAGCGGGACTTAGGGTCTTGAAAAACCTGATTGATCTGCTCCAAAAAAAATCTTTACATAATCAAGCGAACGCCGCCAAGATCTGAAACTCTGTATGAGAATTTATTTCCCGGCGAACCTATAAACATAAAGTTTTTTGGAATTTTCCACTTTTGAGAAAGTTCATCTATAATATCCGGACCAAAAACGCCTTGTATTTCAAGATACTCAATATCGATATCGTCATAAGCGCGGTCTAAAACTTCAAGATCTTTTATTAAAGCTTCGTTGCTAGTGGAGTCACTTTTTACATGAACGATTTTTAGTTTTTTGGTAGTTTCATTATTTTCAACATATTGCAATACTTTATTGAGAATTGCAATATCATCGCCTTTGGTAAAAAAGACAAACTCTTGCGAATTGATTTCAACGCTCATTTTCTGTAAATAGCGATTACTGACAATAACTAATTTTCTAAGTGGCTGATAGAAATATTCTAAAGCCTGGATTAAAAGTCTTATCAGAATAACACGATTAAGCATGATTCCTATAAAAGCCAATGAAGGAACCATATATTTCAAAAAGGTATAAAACGCGTTAATATTCAATCTCATATTTCCTATGAAAGCGGCAATAATAAAGGAAACGGCAATTACAACGGCAATTCCACGAGCGCGTTCTGGTCTTGGTAATTTGCTTCGTTTGAATTTGAGCAGTAAATTTCCAATTCCGAATAATGCCATTACAGCCAGAAAAGAAAAGGTATAAACCCCTGCCAATGATTCTAAATGTCCGTTAGTGGCAAAAAGTACAGATATGCACAAAACAAGAAAACTTATGACAATTCGATAATGTGATCCTCTTTTGTTTTTCTTTAGAAAATAATTCGGAAGAATCCTGTCTAAAGTCATACGGTTTAATAATCCGGAAACTCCAACAAATGAGGTTAATACGGCTCCGCATAAAACTAAAACTGCATCTATAGAAATTAACCAGGCGAGCCAGGATCCTCCGGTTGTTTGTCCTAAATGTGCTAAAAGTGATTCTTTATTAGCGCCCACTTCGGTTAGCGGAATTACACTAATTAATAAAATGGCAATTACAGGATTGAAGAAACTAACGATCGCCCACATATTTCGTAACGTTTTTGAAAAAACTCCGTGTTCTTGTTCTTCGACAAAATTGGCTGAGCTTTCGAAACCTGAAATCCCAAGCATGGCAGCAGAAAATCCCAGAAAAAGTGCCGTTTTTATATTTCCGTAGGCAATTGGAGTTTCCCAGTTGATATGAAATGTGTCTAATCCATTATTTAAAATAAACCATAAAGAAGCTAAAACGAGTAGGGATAAAGTTGCAATATGAGTAACGAATATAATCACGGCAACAAACGCAGATTCTCCGATTCCTAAAATAGCAAGTCCGGTAAATAAGACCAGAACAACAACGGTTGCAATAGTAACATTTAAACTTTCAAAAATTCCGTGCAAATAATGCATTCCTTCTGAAGCCGAAATTACAGCGGTTGCCATGTATGACAAAACAGTTAATGTAGCTGCCAAAGAAGCTAATCGTTTGGTTGAAGTGTTTAATAAAACATTGTAGGCGCCACCATTTAAAGGGATTGCGCCAACGACTTCACCATAAATTCGTCTGAAAAGAAATAAAACTACAGCAACAATTAATAATGAAATCCAGGCATATTGACCGGCATATAGAATCGTTAACGCCGAAACATATAAACAGGAAGAGCTTATGTCGTTTCCGCAAATTGCCGTTGCTTGTAATTGATTTAATTTTTTGTGTACAATTTCTTTCATCGATATTCAGGATTAAAACACGATTAACACAATAAAAATAGTAACAGACAAACAAATTCTTAGAAAAGGCAGATAGATTGAATAGAAACTAAAAGTATATTTTAGCTAATGTGTATATTTAGAATATTCAATTTAAGAAAATTATTTGGATTCCTCAAACTTTCTAAGTGATGACAAGGCTTGTTGTTGAACTTTCTTTTGAAAAAAACCTGTCCAGCCTAATAAATATCCGGTTGGTCCAAAAGCTTGTTTTGACCATTTCCAAACATCAAAACTATCTGTATGCTTGATGATTAATCCGTCTTGAAACGAAAATTCTGCTGCAATTCTATTAACTACATTTCGGTTTGTTTTACTGAAATTGTAAGTTGCAACCCAATTTGCAGAACCAATAAATTCATCAGCTTTAACATTTGAAAATTCAATTTTTAAATTGCCTTTGCTTTTTATAAGCAGCATTTCCCACATTTTAGAAACTTGTTCTTCTTTTAATAAACCAAAAGCCGGATCTATAAAATGAACTTTTGGATGATAACATTCTGCCATCGTTTTAGCGTCGGCGTTTGCAAAAGCGGTGTAGAATTTTGTAATTAAAGCTTCGTTGGCGTTCATATGGAAAGAATTAGATTATAAATATAAGATTTAATTTATTAAATGTCTTATTGTAAAAGACTAATTTCTTTTGCAGTATCATATGATTTTTTTGATTTATCGTATGCTGTCGAAAAATAATTCATTTTATTGTATGCCGTAAAATATCCGGTTTGATTTCCAAAAGTAGTTGGACCACCTGCAATTATAAATCGAACTGCATAAATATCCGTTTTTTTAAGCTTCGCAAATTCGGCAGGAGTGAAGTAATAATACGCCGAAGTCTTTCCGTCAGAGCTTTCCTTTACATTTTTATCAACACAAGGAATTACATCGGCATTGGCCAAATCTACGTATAAACCTCCCGCAATTCTGGCTTTGTCATTGGCAGTTGCAACAGTGACTTTTAAAACTCCTCCTTTATCTGTTTTTGCAATCTGAACATTTGCTTCGCCGGTAAAGGCATATTTTTCACAAATGAAAGTATAATTTTGCGTTGCCGGAAAAGGTTTTGAATTATTTATAATCATCTTTTCCTGAGCATTTGCAAAACCAGAGATTAGCAATAATACAAATAGCGGTAGTCTTAAATTCATAGTTTTAGTTTATTGATCTGTTATTTTTGAATCAAATTTTTCATCCCAATCCATTGATTTTATTGCAGAAATTAGATTTTCTTCATTTACAAAAACACGTAACTCTTTGTTGGCTACTTTCTTGCTATATAAAGCATGATATCGATATATAACTTCTTGTTTTGTTTTGTAAACGCCATCTAATTTTAAGTCAATAAAACTTCCGTAATATTGTCTAAATCTCGTACAAGTTTTAGTCAATCGTTCCTCGGTCGTATTTTCCATAACCGTTTTGGTTACTTCAGTTTCATTAAAAGGTTTAAATTTTGATGTATTGCAAGTTTCCAAAACTCTTTTGCCCAATTCGTATGCTTTTTTCTGCTGATTTGCATTAATTTCGGCGCCGGAAACTTTCTTTACTTTTAAATCTTCTGTATCTCTCGTAATGGTTTTAGATTTACATCCAATTAATAACAACAAACATATAATCAATCCTGCTTTCTTCATAACTATTTAAGTAATTTTTAATAATAAGTTAGGGTCGGGACAGTTTTCTATATAAAAATTAAGGTCATTTGTATTGCAAACTCCGGGATAATCTCCCCAATATTCTTCAATATTTTTTATAATTTGAAAATGTACGTGAGGCGCATAATCTCCGTTAACGTCTGATTTTCCTAAAGTAGCAATTTTATCTCCCTTTTTAAATACAGTCCCAACACTAAGGTTTTCTATACTTTCTAACGATAAATGTCCGTATAAAGTATAAAAAACTTCATTTTCAATTTCATGTTCCAAAATAATCGTCGGGCCATAATCGCCTAAACCTTCATTATTTTTAAAACTATGAACTTTTCCGTCAAGCGGAGCCAAAACAGCAGTATTCGCTTTTGTCCACAAATCCAGACCAATATGAATGTTGCGTTCCGGTATAGAATCATTTTTGAAAATTGTACTTCTTTGATACAAAGTCCGTCCTTCGATATATCCGCCAAAAGCAACTTCTGCATTATTTTTTTCGAGATAATTAGAAATAAAAAGCTCAAATTCGGCTGCGTTTTCAGGCTTTGATTCCATTAATTCCTGATTCGTAACCGATAAATCCAAAGCTAGGTATTTTGAAAAATCGATACTTGAATCAATTACTTTAGTAGGTGGTAATGTTTTTAAGATAGAGGCAAGAGGTTTCATAAAATTTTAAATTTAGGCAACTTTTTCAATTATTATTAATTCATTATGTACTTCTATGCGGGGCAGCATTTTTGAAGTAAATAATTCAGGGTTAATTTCTGCAATATATTTTCTGTTTCGAACATTATGTGCTTCATCAAGAATCATGGTATTGAATAAAATAAAACCCTGATCTTTTAAAAGTGAACAAACACGATCACTAAAAAATTTCTCAAACAAAAAATTTGGCATATTAATGTCTTCAAAAATATCAATGATTATCAGATCGTACTTCTCTTTTGTTTTCAAAACAAACTCAAAAGCATCGTCAATAACAACATCAAGCTGTTTTATTTGATTAAGGTTGAAATATTCATTGGCAATCTGAATCATATCAGAATCGATTTCTACGCCAGTGATTTTACCTTTATATTCCACTTCGTCTACCAAAGTTTTTATAACACTTCCTCCGGCAACTCCAAGTAATAAAACATGATCCATTTCAAGAATTGTTTTATAACCAATATTTCTAAGTCCATACCTTAATATACGCTGTAGACTTCCATAAGAATAATTTGTGTTTTCAGAGTCTAAAACTAATTCTCCATTTGCCCAGGTAACCTCAATTATTTTACTTCTGGCAGATTTTTTTTTAAATATTTTAATTGGAATTAGATAACTGAATAATTTTTGAATCATTTTACGGGCTTTTACTCAAAATTACCACTTTAAATCTTTTATTTTGCATGAAAAAATAAATTTTAATGAAAAAACAATTCTATAAATTCATCTTTTTTAAGCTAATGGGCTGGAAAATAGTAGGAATAGAAAATGCTGAAGTTAAGAAATGTATCCTAATGGTGATGCCTCATACAAGTAATCATGATTTTTATTTGGGAATTTTCACTCGAGGAATCTCCGGACTGGAAATGAACTGGGTTGGAAAGAAGGAATTATTCAAATTTCCTTTCGGATATTATTTCAGAAGCGTGGGAGGAGAACCATTAGATCGATCCGGCGGACTGAACAAAGTTGACTCTATTGCTGCAATTTTTGAACGCAAAGAAGTTTTTAGATTGGCAGTTGCTCCGGAAGGAACTCGTAAAAAAGTAAAAGAAATTAGAAGCGGATTTTATTATATAGCGCTCAAAGCAAATGTGCCAATTGTTCCGGTTGCATTTGATTGGGGTAAAAAAGAAGTTAATTTAGGAAAACCATTTTTTCCGACTGGCGATTACGAAGCCGATCTTCAAGTCTTGAAAAAGCATTATGATGGAGTTATCGGTAAAATTCCTGAAAACGGATTTCAACTCTAAATTTTAAGTGTTTTTTCAATTGCGTGAGAATCCCTTAAATAAAAAATATTTTAAAAAATTTTCAAATACGCGATTTTTGTAAATCATGGGGCATATGCCTTAAATGTCCCATTTTTGTAAAAAATCACAATTTTATCAATTTCACCTTCTTCTGAAATTACATTTTGATTTTTTGCTTCCGTCGAATATCTAATCGGAGGTTTTTCTTCTTCCTTATAATTTATTTGCGAAAACAAATCGACTGCTCCAAAATTCTCATTTGGTGAAGTAGGGGAGTTTGTTTTTTCGGTTTCTAGAGTTTCATAGTTTTTTACTTTACTAACTTCCTCTTCGATTTTAGGGAAACTTCCTTTCCCATTCAGCAACCAATATAGATCTACATCAGGAAAAACTTCTAAAATTTTCATGACAAAATCTAAGCTAGGTTTGTTTCTTCCGGAAAGTAGGTGAGACATACTGGAACGCTGCACACCAATTCTATCAGCAAAAGCAGAAGCATTGATACTATAATAATCCAATATAATTTCCAGTCTTTTTACAAAATCATCGATGTTTACCATTGTAAATTATTATAATTAATTTCAGTGTTTACAAATGTAATTAAAAAGGATTGGATAACCTATTTTACAGTTGTAAATTCATTTTTAAAGGTATTTTAATTACAATTAATACTTTATATAGGCATATTTAATTGATTAATATTATGATAGTTATAATTATTTAATTAAAGCAATAACATTTGTTAACTACAATAGAATCAAGGATTCAATAAAAGGCGTTTTTCTTGTTTACATTTCTAAATTATCTTTATTTTTCACTGTTTACAATTGTAAAAATAAAGATGTTTACTTTTGTAAACTAATCAAAAGACAATGAATTTAGAAGAATTATTTGACCAATACAAAGAACAATCTATAGCAGGTCGTTACCTGACATTAGATCATATTAAGCCTCTACTAGAAAAATTAAACACTAATAATCAAGTCAAAATTATTGGCACTTCGGTTTTAGGAGAACCTATATATAGTTATGAAATTGGTACTGGAGAAACGCGTATTTATCTTTGGTCGCAAATGCATGGAAACGAAAGCACAACGACAAAAGCGCTTTTTGACTTTATTAATGTATTAAATAGCGGATCAGAATTTGCGGAGAAAATGCTCAAAACATTTACTTTCTATAGTATTCCAATACTAAATCCTGATGGTGCGAGACTTTATACACGTGAAAACGCCAACAAAATTGATTTAAATCGCGATTCTCAAAACCTGACACAGCCAGAAAGCAAGGTTTTGAGAGAAGTTTTCGAGACTTTCAAGCCAGATTACTGTTTTAACCTTCATGATCAACGAACTATTTTTGGCGCAGGTGAAACTGGAAAACCGGCAACAGTTTCCTTTTTAGCCCCTTCTTATAACGAAGAAAGAGAGATAAATGATAACAGATTAAAAGCCATAAATGTGATCGCAGGAATCAACGATGTACTACAAAAATACATTCCTGGACAGGTTGGACGTTTTGATGATTCATTCAATATCAACTGTATAGGAGATACTTTTCAGTTTTTGGGAGTACCAACAATCCTGTTTGAAGGTGGACATTTTCCTAATGATTACGATAGAGAAATCACCCGAAAGCTCCTATTTTTCTCACTTATTACGAGTTTTAAACTGATCGGCGAAAACGATTTAGTTGATAATAGAATTCATGATTATTTGAATATTTCACAAAATAAAGTGGTTTTTTATGATTTTATGTATAAAAATATCAAAATAAATTATGATGGTATCGAAATTATTACGAATTTTGTCGCACAATACAAAGAAGAATTGATTGAAAATAAGATTCATTTCAACGCTTACATAGTTGAAGTAGGTGAGTTGGAAAATTATTTTGGACATTTTGAATATGATGCAAAAGGAGCGGTTTATTCAGATGACTTTACAAATTTTCCGAAAATGAATCAAAAAGCAGATTTTTATTTAGATAAAAATGTTAAATTTGTTAACGGATTGATAAAAAGTTAATTTTTATGTGAATTTGTTGTTTTTTATATATATTTTTATACTTTGTAATAGCAATTAGTAATATTAATTAAAGAATTATGAGTAAATTTCGTTTAGATGAAGTAGATCACCAGATTTTAGATATGTTAATAGACAATACGAGAGTTCCGTTTACTGACATTGCAAAAAAACTATTGATTTCTGCTGGAACAGTACATGTTAGAGTAAAAAAAATGGAAGACGCAGGAATAATAATGGGATCTTCATTGGCCTTAGATTACGATAAATTAGGGTACTCATTTATTGCTTATGTTGGTGTATTCCTTAATAATACGTCTCAAACTAAATTTGTATTAGAGCGCATCAATCAAATTCCTTTCGTTACAGTTGCGTCTGTAACTACTGGTAAATTCAATATTTTTTGCAAAATCAGAGCAAAAGATACTAAGCATGCAAAAGAAGTTATCTTTATGATTGACGATATTGAAGGCGTTTACAGAACAGAAACAATGATTTCATTAGAAGAAAGTATAAACGATAAGAAGCGTTTGATGCATACTATTTTTAAAAATATGTAATATTTTCTTGAATGCTATATTAAAATATAACCTCAAGTTTATTCTTGGGGTTTTTTTATGACTAATTAACCAACCAACTACAACACAATTATGTACACGTTACCCAAAATTGAGCGTTTTAATCAAGATGTTCTTTCTAAATACCACATTTATAATAGTGTTTTTATAACATTACCATTTGATTCTATAGATAATACAGGAGCTTTACTTCCTTTATTTACAGAAACTTGCGAAACGGGATTTAAAAAACAGGAAACTCCTAAAGAAATTTTTAATTATTTCTCTGACAGATACTTAAATAATGCATCAGAATCAGAGAAAATTGATTTAATGTTTCGATTTATTCAATATATCGAACGTCAAATTGTATTATTTGACGCGATCGAAGATGCTGCTTTTCCAGAAGTTAACAATATGGAAGGGCGTGGATCTTTGCGTGATATCAAAGAAAAATCAGATGCAAAAGAAAAAGACGATCAATTAATCGAATTTCTGGAAAATTTTAACGTTAGAACTGTTCTTACAGCGCATCCAACGCAGTTTTATCCTGGGCCCGTTTTAGGAATTATAAATGATTTGACCGATGCAATTCGTTTAAATGATTTATTAAAAATAAAACAATTATTAGCACAATTAGGTAAAACGCCTTTTATCCAAAACGAAAAACCAAATCCATATGATGAAGCGGTTAGTTTGATTTGGTATTTAGAAAATGTTTTTTATGCAACTTCAGGAGAAATTGTTCATTATTTGCAGAAAAATATTCTTGATGGAAATGCAATTCAAAATCAATTAATAAAACTTGGATTCTGGCCAGGAGGAGATCGCGATGGAAATCCTTTTGTAACTACAGATATTACTTTGAAAGTTGCAGACCGTTTAAGAACTTCAATCTTAAAGTGTTATTATATCGAAATGAGAAGTTTAAAACGTAAGTTAACTTTCTCAGGTGTAGATACTTTAGTGGCTGATCTTGAACATAAACTTTATCGTTCAGTATTTTATTCTAAAGGAGAAATTTACATCACTTTAGAGGAATTATTATCGCAATTAAACAAAATAAGAGAGATTATTATTGAGAAACATCAATCATTATATTTGGATGAATTGGAAGCTTTCTTAGTAAAAATTAATCTTTTTGGTTTTCACTTTGCAACTTTAGATATTCGTCAGAATAGTAAAATTCACAATATCGTTTTTAAAGATGTTGTAGATTATTATTTAAATTCCGGTTCAGATGTTTTCCCAAAGAATTATTTTGAATTATCTGAAAATGAAAAATTAGTAGTTTTATCGAATGTTAAAGGAGAATTAAATCCTGCAGACTTTGAAAATGAAATTACACAATCTACTTTAGAATCTGTTCAAGCAATTAAAACAATTCAGAATGCGAATGGTGAGTTTGGTGCAAATCGTTATATTATTAGTAATAACGAAAGCGCATTAAACGTAATGGAAACTTTTGCAATGATTCGTCTGAATAATTGGGAAAATCCTACGGTAGATATTATTCCACTTTTTGAATCAGTTGATGATTTGCAAAATGCGCATGAAATCATGGAGCAGTTATATACTAATTCGGAATATTCTAAACACTTGCAAGCTAGAGGGAATAAACAAACAATCATGTTAGGTTTCTCTGACGGAACCAAAGATGGCGGTTATTTAATGGCAAACTGGAGTATTTATCAAGCTAAAATTGCGCTTACCGAAATCTCAAGACAATACGGAATTAAAGCTATTTTCTTTGATGGACGTGGTGGACCTCCAGCTCGTGGTGGTGGAAAAACTCATAAATTCTACGCTTCTCTAGGTCCAAAAATTGAAAATAACGAAATTCAAATCACAGTTCAGGGGCAAACGATTAGTTCTAATTTCGGAACTTTAGATTCTTGTCGTTATAATATCGAAAATTTATTAACTGCCGGAGTTACGAATCAGGTTTTTAGTAAAGGAAAAAATGAGTTAAGTTCTGATGAAACTCAAATCCTGACACAATTGGCAGATTTAGGTTACGAGAAATATTTAAGTTTCAAGAATCATCCTAAGTTTATTCCGTATTTAGAGAAAATGAGTACGTTGAAATATTATTCTAAAACAAACATTGGAAGCCGTCCTTCAAAAAGAAGTAAATCAGAATCATTAGATTTTGCTGATTTGAGAGCAATTCCATTCGTAGGATCATGGAGTCAGTTGAAACAAAACGTACCAGGATTTTTTGGAGTTGGTACAGCTTTAAAATATTTTGAAGAAAATGGTCAATGGGATAAAGTACATGATTTATACCATAATTCATTATTCTTTAAAACGTTGCTTGAAAACAGTATGATGTCATTGGCAAAATCATTTTTACCATTAACAGCATATATGAGAAACGATCCTGAATTTGGTGAATTCTGGCAAATTATTTTTGATGAATTTCAAGAAACAAAACGCCTTTTATTGAAAATTGCAGGACATAAAACCTTGATGGAAAATTATCCTGATGGTATAGCATCAATTCAAGTAAGAGAGCGTATCGTATTGCCACTCTTGACAATACAACAATATGCTTTATTAAGAATCAATGAGTTGAACAAAGAAAATACTCCGAATGAGGATTTAGTTAAAGTGTACGAAAAAATCGTTACAAGATCTCTTTTCGGAAATACAAATGCTAGTAGAAACTCAGCGTAATAAAATTATAAGATAAAAAAAGTTGTAAAAATGAATGCAGATCAATTAATAGAAAACGAGTATTCAGGCGGATTTGCTACTTATATTAAAGAAGCGGGAAACGTAAATTTGTTTGAAGAATTAGAAATCTCTTTGCATGATTTTATAAAATTTGTTCAAAATATTCCAATGGACAAATTTGACTATCGTTATGCTGAAGGAAAATGGACAATTAAAGATATTATCCAACACATAATGGATTGCGAGCGAATTTTTGCTTACCGTGCTTTACGATTTTCAAGAAATGACAAAACTCCTTTGCCAAGTTTCGAAGAAGATGATTACGCAAATAGTACAGATGCCGGAAGCAGAAGTATTCAGAGTTTATTGACCGAGTTATCAGCTTTAAGACATTCTAATTTGTTATTTTTCAAAAGTTTATCTGAAGAACAACTAAAAAGAATCGGAACGGCTTCAGGAATTCAAATTTCTGTTCGCGCTTTAGGTTTTACTATTATCGGACATCAAAAACATCATCAAAAAGTTTTTGAAGAAAGATATTTGTAAATTTCGAATAAACATAAAAAAAAATCCTGTGAAGTAAATTTCACAGGATTTTTTGTTTTCAAAATCTTGTCATTTCGACCGAAGGGAGAAATCACACAAGAAACTCCGTTCCTAAAGTTGCTAATCTTTGTCGAATTACTAGTGTGATTTCTCCCTTCGGTCGAAATGACAAAAAAACGAGAAAATTATTTTTTCAATTCTAATTTTTTCAATCTGGAATTTATTGCACCTTCATTTCTTCCTAACAAAACCGCTATTTCTTCCACTTTCTTTCCTTGATAAAAATTATGAACAAGATTTGCATCTTCCTCTGAACTCCATTTTTTATAAGCTTCAGGATTTTCTAATCTTTTCTCATCCACTGAATAAGCTTTAATTTTTAGCTTTTCATCGTCATCTTTGTGTCTTTCAATAAAAGCTAATCCAAAACGAATTTTATCATAAGACATTTTTTCTTCAAAATGATCGTAATATGGTTTTAAAGCTGCTGGATATTCAAGTTCTACTTGAGCTTTATGCAATTGTTTAACTTCTGTATCTGTAACAAACTGGCTCAAATCTAAATCTTCGCCATCTATATACAGTTTGGCCAAATGCGAAACAATTGTTGATTGTCCCAAATTTCGTTTTTCCGCAATTTCTTCAATACTATTTCCTTCTTTAAAAAATGCTAAAGTTGTTTTATAGGTATTGCTTTCTTTTTTAACTTTTGCTTTTTCTGTTTTTACTTTTTGATAATAAGTAATCGCATCTATAAACTCCTGACCATATTTTTCCAGTTTCGCTTTACCAACACCATCAATAGCAAGAAATTCTTCGTCGCTCATTGGACGCAATGTTTCCATTTGCCTTAAAGCAGCATCACTAAAGATCACATAAGCCGGAACTTCTTCATCTTTGGAAATCTCATAACGCAATTTTCGAAGTATTTCAAAAAGTGAATTTTTAGCAGCTTTAGGTTTTGCTTCTTTGATTTCGTTTTTGTCAATTACTTTTTTAACAACCGTTGTTAGTTTTACTTTTTCTCCTTCGAATAAAACTTTCTTTGCAAAAGGAGTTAGCAAAATTTTATTGTGTTGGTGAAACGCAATTTCGCAATATCCAAGATTTATTAGCTGTATTAGATATTGATTCCAATCGTACCACGAAATGTCGGCGCCAATTCCGTACGTTTTTAAGTCTTGATAATTTTTTTCGTAGATATACGCGTTTCTCGAGCCGCGTAAAAAATCCACAATCACCGCCAAAGACTCTGATTCTTGTAAACGACTGATAGCTGACAATGCTTTTTGCGCGAGAATCGTACCATCGAAAAATTTTGGAGGATTTTTGCAAATATCGCAGTTTCCGCAATTCTCTTTAACCAATTCACCAAAGTAAGAAAGCAGAATTTTTCTACGACAGCTCAATGCATCTGCATATTGTTTCATTCTTTCTAATTTTGCCAACTGAACATCTGAGTTCAATCCTTCTGAAGCAAATTTTTGAAGTTGAATTACATCAGCATAACTTTCGAATAAAACCGTTTCGGCAGGTAAACCATCACGACCTGCACGACCAATTTCCTGATAATAACCTTCTATGTTTTTAGGTAAATTATAATGAATCACCCATCGAACATTGGATTTATCAATTCCCATTCCGAAAGCAATGGTTGCGCAAACTACTTGGCAATCATCATTAATAAATTCATCTTGAGTTTTTGCCCGAAGTTTATTTTCTAAACCAGCGTGATATGCTTTTGCTTTAACACCATTTTTTTGTAGTTTTTGGGCAAGTTCTTCTGTCGTTTTTCTGCTTAAGCAATAGATAATTCCAGATTCATTAGGTTTCTTTTCGACAAAATCAATGATTTGTTTTACACGATCTAATGCCGGACGAACTTCTAAACTTAAATTTTTTCGATCAAAAGAAGCTACAAAGGTCTTTGGGTTTCTTAATTTTAATTGTTTAGTAATATCTGTACGCGTTGCTTTATCAGCAGTTGCAGTCAAAGCCAGGACCGGAGTAGAAGGGAAGCGGCTTTTCAAATATCCTAAATTGGTATACGCCGGACGAAAATCATGCCCCCAGGATGAAATACAATGCGCTTCGTCAATCGCAATCAAGCTGATTGTCAATTCATTAAAAACGACATCTAAATAAGACAAACTCTCTGGCGCTATATAAACAAGTTTGAATTTATTAGATTTTAAGTTGTCAATATAAAATTGTTGTTCTTCACTTGATTGACTACTATTGATATAACAAGCATTGATTCCATTGGTTTTTAAACTATCAACCTGATCTTTCATCAAGGCGATTAATGGAGATATTACTATTGTAATTCCTGGTAAAACTAAAGCCGGTAATTGAAAACAAATTGATTTTCCTCCACCAGTTGGCATAATCGCTAAAGTATCCTGACCAGAAAGAATTGTATTTATAATTGTTTCCTGATTTGGTCTGAATTTTTCAAAACCAAAATTCTCTTTTAGCTTGGCGTGTAATATTTCTGAGTTCATTTGGCAGATATTTTCATCATTGTTTTGAGTGCTGTAAAAATATTAAATATACTAATTTTCCTATAAAATAAACATCTTACCACCATTTATTAATCACATAAAAAAAGGAACTCAATTTGAGTTCCTTTAATTTATTTTGAAAGACATAAATTAATCTTCATCGTCTTCATCATCTTCGTCAGCGATATCATCCGGATCTCTATCTTCATCATCATCGTCTCCACCATCAGTATCAGGTTTATCTTGTGTATCGTCGTCATCGTCGTCGTCATCGCTATCATCATCAAGATCAAGACCTTTTACTGGTTCGATTGTGTCAACATCAAGATCGATGTCGTCATCTTCATCGTAGTTTTCAATTCTGTCAGCAAGTTTAGTACTAATTTTTACTAAATAAATAGTGTCTTCAGTACGAACTTCAACAGCTTCGATCAATTCGTTTTTAGCATTTCTAAAACGGATTACATCCGAATCATCATAACCATCAGGAAATTTCTCTACTAAAAGGTTCAAAATTTCGTTGGTAAGTTTAGCGTAGTCTACTATAACTCTTTTCATAAATATCCTATAAATCTAATAAATAAGCAAAAATTAACGGTGCAACAATTGTAGCATCCGACTCAATAATAAATTTAGGGGTTTTAATATCTAATTTACCCCAAGTGATTTTCTCGTTTGGAACAGCTCCTGAATAAGAACCGTAACTTGTTGTTGAATCTGAAATCTGACAGAAATAACTCCAAAACGGGATATCATGCATTTCCATATCCTGATACAACATTGGCACAACACAAATAGGAAAATCTCCTGCAATACCACCACCAATTTGGAAAAATCCAATTCCGTTAGTACTATTTTTTGGATACCAATCTGCAAGGAATGTCATATATTCAATTCCTGACTTCATGGTAGAAGCTTTTAATTCTCCTTTTATTACGTATGAAGCAAAGATATTTCCCATTGTACTATCTTCCCATCCCGGAACAATAATAGGTAAATTTTTCTCTGCTGCAGCATACATCCAGCTATCTTTTAGATCTATTTCGTAATATTCTTCTAAAACGCCTGATAATAGCATTTTATACATGAATTCATGTGGGAAATAACGTTCACCTTTATCATCTGCATCTTTCCAGATTTTATAAATGTGTTTTTGTAAACGACGGAAAGCTTCATGCTCAGGAATACAAGTGTCAGTAACACGGTTTAATCCTCTTTCAAGTAAAGCCCACTCGTCTTCTGGCGTCAAATCACGATAGTTAGGTACTCTTTCGTAGTGAGAGTGCGCCACTAAATTCATGATGTCTTCTTCTAGATTGGCTCCAGTACATGAAATAATCTGAACTTTGTCTTGTCTGATAATTTCGGCAAAAATTTTACCAATTTCTGCTGTACTCATAGCGCCAGCCATACTTACCATCATTTTTGCACCATTTGCCAATTGTTGTTCGTATGCTTTTGCAGCATCAACAAGAGAAGCAGAGTTAAAGTGTAAATAATGTTTTTCAATAAACTGACTGATTGGTCCTTTCATTTGTTTTGTTTTTTGTTTTTCTTTTTTTGAATTAAAAGTTTTACCTTTTACATGATACTGCAAATTAATAATTTTAATTTTATTAACATTTAATTTGCAAGTTTTTTTTTATGCTTTTTTTGTATAACCTAAAATCTTCAATACATCGTCAGAAGTTTGTTGTTCTGAGAAAACTTCAGTCGCTAAAATGCCGTTTTCATCACGATCTATTAAAATGTGTTTAGGTTGCGGAATCAAACAGTGGTGTAAACCGCCATATCCTCCAATAGTTTCCTGATACGCACCAGTATTAAAGAAACCAATATATAATGGCTTTTCCTTGCTGTATTTAGGCAAATAAATAGCGTTCATATTTTGTTCTGAATTGTAATAATCGTCACTATCACAAGTCAATCCTCCTAATAAAACCCGCTCATAAGTATCATTCCAACGGTTAACCGCCAACATGATAAAACGTTTATTTATAGCCCAAGTATCCGGCAAAGTGGTAATGAATGATGAATCAATCATGTTCCATTTTTCTCTATCATTTTGTTGTTTTTGATACAAAATCTGATAGATTGCGCCACCGCTTTCACCTACTGTAAATGATCCAAATTCTGTAAAGATGTTTGGAACATCAACTTCAGCTTCATCACATGCAATTTTAATCTGATTGATGATTTCATCAATCATATATTGATAATCATATTCAAAAGCCAATGAGTTTTTGATCGGGAAACCACCTCCAATGTTCAAACCATCAAGAGTAGGGCATTCCTTTTTAAGTGCAATGTATACTTTAATACATTTTACTAACTCATTCCAGTAATATGATGTATCGTTTATTCCAGTATTAATGAAAAAGTGAAGCATTTTAAGCTCTAATTTATCATTTTCCTGAATTTGTTTTTTATAGAACGAAACGATGTTTTTATATCCAATTCCTAATCTTGAAGTATAAAACTCAAATTTAGGCTCTTCTTCAGCTGCAATACGAATTCCAATTTTGAATTTTCCTTTAATTTCAGCCTGAAGCAAATCTAATTCTTCATAATTATCAATAATTGGAATAGTATTTTTATGTCCACTATTGATTAATCGTGCAATATTACTAATGTATTCATCTCTTTTAAAGCCATTACAAATTACATAAGTACTTTTATTGATTTTACCATTTTCAAGCAAATTCTCTACAATATTAACGTCAAATGCCGAAGACGTTTCTATGTGAATGTTATTCTTGAAAGCTTCATTCATAATGTATTCAAAATGAGAGCTTTTTGTACAATAACAATAGTAGTATTTTGCATCGTATTTATTCTTTTCCATTGATTTTCTGAACCAGGCTTTTGCCTTATTGATATTTTCAGAAATCTGTGGTAAGTATGTAAATTTTAATGGTGTACCGTATTGTTCAACCAATTTCATCAAATCGATGTTGTGAAATTGTAAGTTGTCTTTATTTAATTTGAATTCCGTTTGAGGGAAATAGTAAGTTTGATTAATTAGATCAGAATATTTTGTATTCATTTATTTTTAAATATTATAGATTGTGATTTTTAATTTAGGAAACTGTGCTAAATCTAAAATTCAAACCCTAATATTTGCAAATACTATTTGCAGTTTTTCATGTTCTGCTTTCGAGCAAAGAAACACATCAAAACAAAACGGACTTTTACTATTATAAAAACGATTCAACATCCTTAGTAAGGAACTATTGAGCCGGTTTCTATAAGAGCTAAATTGTTGTTGTTTCTTGTTTGTTTTCATCGTGGCAAATGTAAAAAATAATATATACCCAAAGCAAAGCTTTTTATTAAAAAAAGTTTAAGATTTATAATCCTGAAACGCGTCTAGAATCAATTTATTTTCAACGGATTGATTAATTTTTATTTTTCCGATTCCTTCAATTAATGCAAATTGAATTAAACCGTACTCATTTTTTTTGTCGTGAATCAGCAGTTCAAGAATCGGATCGATATCATTTTCTTCGATGATTACATCGTCATAAATACCTTTTATAGCCGTTTTTATTTCAGCATATTCTTCTGCTGTAATTAAACCTTTATGTAAAGAGATATAACTTTCTAATATCATTCCGATTGCAATAGCTTCACCATGCAATAATGTTGTTTTTGTTTCGCTTTCCAGAAAGTAACCTTCGATTGCGTGACCTAAAGTATGACCGAAATTCAAAGCTTTACGGATATTTTTCTCCGTTGGGTCCTGAATTACGATTTCGTTTTTAATTTCGACAGAACGATAAATTAATTCGTCGAAATCAGCAAAATCAATGGCTTGCAAATCCAAAAACTGTTTCCAGTAGACTGCATCATATATAAGTCCGTGTTTTAGCATTTCTGCAAGACCGGAACGCATTTCGCTTTGCGGCAAAGTCTGAAGATAATCTGTATCAATTAATACCATTTGAGGTACATTAATAACACCAATCTGGTTTTTAAGATTTCCTAAGTCAACACCTGTTTTTCCACCAACAGAAGCATCAACCATAGATAATAAGGTAGTTGGGATATTTATAAAGTCAACACCACGCTTAAAAGTAGAGGCCACAAAACCGCCTAAATCTGTCACAACACCACCGCCAAGATTAATTACAAGCGATTTTCTGTCGGCACCAAGTTCAGTTAATACTTTCCAGATTTCAATACAGGTTTCGATATTTTTATTGATTTCACCAGATTCAAATTCAATAATTTCAATAGTTAAATCAGTTTCAAGTAAAGGTAAAAGTTTTGGCAGGCAATATTCATTTGTCTCATTATCAACTATAATAAACAAATTAGAGTATTTAGTTTCCTTTAAATGATTATTTAAGGCTTCGTAAGCATTTTGGTTAAAATGTACTAGATAATTATTGGCTTGAATAGATTGCATATATGTGTAGTTATATTGAAACCACAAAATAAGGCTTTTTTAAGGAAATAATATTCAATCTTTTGTTCTAATTTGTTTTAAAAAGCGCTTAAATAAAATGAAATTAAATAAGTAAATTATATTTGAATTGACTTTTATCAAGTAAACGAATAAATTCCAGAACAATTGATGCATTCTGCTTCATAAAAAATTAGGTTTTATTTGCAATACAAATCCAATAATGCTGCATTTTGAAATTTCTTAACCTTTGCCAAACTAAAATATCTACATGCGTTTTCTTTATCGTTAACCTTTATATAAGACATACCCAGATAGAATTCTGCCTTTCCATTCACTAATCCAGGATATTTTAATGCCTCCAAGAAATAAATTATTGCTTGTTTATTTTGCCCGGTATTAAAATAATAAAGACCAATATTTTGTAATGCATTGATGTTTTTTGAATCTATTTTCAAAGCTTTAGAATAAGCCTCAAAAGCTTTGTCTAATTTTGATTGAGACTCAAATATTTGTCCTTCAGTAATATACTCGTTTATTAGAAAATCTTTTTTTTGTCTTAAAAGCGTAGAGTCATTAGGAAGCATTTTTAATCCCTGATCTATAAATTTAATTAGTCTTTTTTGATCTACGCCGGCGTTCTGTAATCCAATCGCAGTTATACTCCAGGCTTCTGACATTTTTCTATATTGCGAAAAAAGCTTATGTTCTTTAAGAATTTCAAGAGTATCTTTTTTTGCAGCCGCCAGATTAGTTGAATATTTAAAAAAGAATAGATTTCTTGGTCGCAAATAAAAAGCTTCTTTCATATAAACATATGCACTGTCTGTATTTCCTTTTTCTGTAGATATTAATGACTTATAGAAATTAATCCTACCTGAGTATGGGCTAATTTTATTCGCCTTGGCAAAATTGTATAAAGCTTTATCGTAATTTTTTTCACGAGTATAGTAGATTGCTGCATATTCATAAAATGATTCTGAGCTAAGGAAAACATTTGGATACATTGGCATTCTCTTAATAACTTCATCTCCGATTAAGGTTCCTTTTATTTTTGTATTTATATCATCCCTAATAATTTCGGCTTCAAGACATGACGCTTTGTAAATTATCATTGTAGAATAACTGGTAATGCAGCTTATGCCAATTAAAAGATATATAAGCCTTATTTTAAAAGCTTTAGAATTATTTTGATTAATTAAATCAGAACTATTTACGACTGTTAACGCCAACATTAAACTAAAAAATATTTGCATTGTTGGTCTGTACATTGGGAAGTTAAAGAATGAGTCAACACCATAAATAATTAACAATAACAAAACCAGACAAGCAATTGTTTTTGTTTCATTATTCGGTGATTTTAGAGCTTTTTTAAGATTTATAAAAAAAACTGTAATAAATAGAGAAAGATAGATTAGACCATTTAGCACTCCTGTTTCTGCTAGAATTTCAAAAAAGTCATTATGAGCATGTAACGAAGCATTAAAATTATCTTCGGTTGTTTGTTCATAAGGCATAGATTCAATTCGATAATTACCTAATCCAATTCCGAATAATGGGCTTGTTTGGCTTATTTTTAAAGCATTGCTCCACAATATCAATCTGGTTTTTGATGAAGCATCATCGGTATTTATTGCTTTTACTCTATTCTCCAACGAAACAAATCGGGCTTTATCTTTAGATTGTTTAAAAATCATATTCGAAAAAAACACAGAAATCAACACTGGAATAACTATATACAAAATTTTAATAAAAGTAAATCTGTTAAAAGAGTATTCTCTTAAAAGATAGACAAAGTAGATCAAAAAGATTAAAAATAAATTAATCAAAGCTGTTCTGGCTCCCGTTAATAAAATAGTTGTTACCACACAAAACAAAGCAAGAATCAAGAGAACTTTCTTGTAATTTTTAAAATGAGTAATACCAAATAACAAAAAAGGGATTTTAATTGTAAGACTGGCAGCTAGTATATTTATATTTCCAGTGTTGCCCTTCATATTATTTAATAATTGGAGCAACGAAGTGTTTTTTTGTAAAACTATAAAGCTGTTCAATTCTTGCCAAGACTGGAGAAAACCACTGATACCAACAATAAAAACGATCTTATAAAGTAAGTGAAGCTTGTCTTTAAGTAAAATAGAAAGGTTTATAAATAAGCAAAAAACAATAACTAATTCAGTTATATTCATAAAGAAAAGCGAAGTGTTTTTTGCAGTAAAAAATGATAATCCGCAAAGAATTAGAAAGGCCAGATAGATCTTTATAAAATAACTTTTCTGTATAACCGGAATTGCATTCTTTGATATTAGTTCTGAATTAAAATAAAAATAAATACCCGTCAATACGTTCAAAACCGATAGATATAGATATTGTGGAGCAATAATTTCTCTACTTTTAAAATAAGGAAAAAAATCAATACTCAATAGTAATGCAATAAATAGAATTACTATAAAGTCTGGAATACCTTGCTCTTTTTTGTAAATTGATGTCATAATACGTTTTGCAGATTATAATTTTAAGTCAGCAACAAGCAAAATTACTGTTTTCTAAAGTAAAATCCTACTTTTTTAATTATTGCTATTATTTAGCTATTAACGATATTAAAAATTATGAGGCTGTTTGGTGAATAATATTCAAAACTCTATTTATATTTGCATAAAAAACTAACCTTAATGGAAAAAATATTCGATAACACTCAAGTTGCATTTTCACTAAAAAGCGATACGGAACTTGATAGAGCTTATTTTCTTTTTAAAATGATCGACAGTCAACCCTTAGTGAGGATAGGAACTGCTGTTACCAATTTTGCTATTAAAGCAAATCTTCCGGTAGAAGGATTGATTCGTGCAACTGTTTTTGACCATTTTTGTGGTGGTGTAAACGAAGACGATTGTATTACAGTGGTAGACAAAATGTTTACAAAAGGGGTTTCGTCTGTTTTAGATTATTCAGTTGAAGGAAAAGAAGAGGAAGAGCAATTTGACGCTGCCTTAGAAATGACTTTAAAAACCATTGAATTTGCTAAAGAACGTCTGGCGATTCCGTTTGCAGTTTTTAAGCCAACAGGTTTTGGTCGTTTTGAATTGTATGAAAAATTAGGAGAAAAACAAACGTTGACTCCGGCAGAACAAGCTGAGTGGGATAGAGTAGTAGCCCGTTTTGATCATGTTTGTGGTGAAGCGCACAGAAAAGATGTTGCTTTATTGATTGATGGTGAAGAAAGCTGGATGCAAGATGCTGCAGATGATTTGGTTACTGATATGATGCGCAAATACAATAAAGAGAAAGCAATTGTTTTCAATACTTTACAAATGTACCGTTGGGATCGTTTAGATTATTTGAAAAAATTACATGAAGTTGCCAAAAACGAAGGATTCTTTATCGGAATGAAACTGGTTCGTGGCGCTTACATGGAAAAAGAAAACAAAAGAGCGGAAGAGAAAAATTATGTTTCGCCAATTTGTGTTTCTAAAGAAGCTACAGATGTCAATTATGATGCTGCCGTACATTATATGTTGGAGCATTTAGAAATAATGTCAATTTTCGCAGGAACTCACAACGAATTGAGTTCTTATAAATTGATGGAAATGATGCAGGAAAAAGGAATTGCCAAAAATGATCATAAAATTTGGTTTGGACAATTATACGGAATGAGTGATAATATTAGCTACAATCTAGCCGAAAACGGTTATAATGTTGCTAAATATCTTCCATTTGGACCTGTAAAAGACGTTATGCCGTACTTGATTCGCCGCGCCGAAGAAAACACTTCAGTTGCTGGTCAAACAAGCCGCGAATTATCTATGATTAAAGCAGAACGCAAACGTAGAAAAGGGAAATAGTCTGGGTTTTAGATTTTAGATTTTAGATTTTAGATTTTAGATTTTAGATTTTAGATTTTAGATTTTAGATTTTAGATTTTAGATTTTAGATTTTAGATTTTAGATTTTAGATTTTAGATTTTAGATTTTAGATTTTAGATTTTACAAAAAACTCCATTTTGCATTCGCAAATGGAGTTTTTTTTATTCCTGAACCGGATGGCTTATAGTTATACTTGTATTCTCGTAAAATTTGCCATTTCGAGCGAAGGCGGAAATATAGAATTATTGATACCTTTTCAAAGTTTTAAACTTTGACAAAGGTTTGAGTGATCTAAATATACCCCAATCTTGTCATTTCGACAGAGGAGAAATCACACGCGGGACTCGACAAAGATTGGCGATTTTGATAACGGAGTTTCTAGCGTGATTTCTCCTCCGTCGAAATGACAAACTAGACGAAAAAAATATTATGAAAATAATTTAGCTCCTGAAAAAGATTTGGTTTTACAATAGAAACTGAAACAACAATAAAAAAAGCCTGAAATATTGAAATATTTCAGGCTTTTTTTTATTGGAATTTGGAATTTAAAAAAAATGAAATTTCAAACTTTAAGAATTACTAAACTGTAAGTTACTTAAGTTTTTATAAATCCCGTTTTCAAGATTTATTAATTCCTGATGCGTTCCTTCTTCAGTTATTATTCCGTTGTCTAATACAAGGATTTTATCAGCGTTTCTAATCGTTGAGAGACGGTGCGCAATAATAATACTTGTTCTTCCTTCCATTAATACCTCTAACGCTTCCTGAACAAGTTTTTCGCTTTCACTGTCTAATGATGATGTTGCTTCATCCAGAATCAAAATACTTGGGTTTTTAAGCAATGCTCTTGCAATCGCAATGCGCTGACGTTGCCCGCCTGATAATTTTACGCCGCGTTCTCCAACCAAAGTTTCAAATTTCTCCGGAAATCCTTCTACAAAGTTCAAAGCATTTGCTTGTTTTGCAGCCAGCATAATCTCTTCGTTTGTCGCATCTGGTTTTCCGTATGCAATATTTTCTCTGATTGTTCCTCCAAATAAAATAACATCCTGAGGAACTATACTCATGTTTCCACGAAGATTTTCTAAATCATAATCGTAGATATTTTTTCCATCAACAAGAATTTCTCCTGATGTGATATCGTAAAAACGCAATAATAATGACGAAATTGTAGATTTTCCGGCCCCACTTGGGCCAACAATTGCAATCTTTTGTCCAAATTCAGCTGAGAAATTTACATCTTTCAAAACCTGAACTTCTTTTCTTGAAGGATAACTAAATCCTACATTTTTAAAAGAAACAATTCCTTTAATTTTCTCAATTGGAGAAGTTTTTGGATTTGCATTGATTGCTTCCGGAGTTTCTTCTAATAATTCAAAAACACGCTCTGTTGCTCCAACTGCTTTCTGAATTTGAGCATACATCTCAGCAATTCCGCCAAAAGATGCTCCAATAAACGTTGTGTAAAGTACAAATGAAATCAAATCTCCAACGCCTTCAACTTCTCCTTTTATAGTTAATGTGATTCCGTACCAAACTACTGCAACGACGCATCCAAAAAGGCATAAAATAATAAACGAAGCAAAATAACCACGGTATTGACCACCTTTAATTGCAATTTGTACAATTTCTTTGATTTTGTTTTTATAACGCTGAATTTCGTACCATTCGTTAGCAAAAGCTTTTACATTGCTAATTCCCTGAAGTGTTTCTTCGACAATAACCTGACTTTCGGCTACTTTATCTTGAGTTTTCTTTCCGTATTTACGAATAAATCTTCCAAAAATAACCGCAGCAACAGCAACGATTGGCACAATAGCCAACATCATTAAAGTCAATTTTGGACTGATATTTCCCAGAATAACAAATCCTCCAATAATCAGGATTAATTGACGTAAAAACTCCGCAATTGTAGTCGTAAAAGTGTCTTGAAGTTGCGAAATATCGGCACTAATTCTACTGTTTAATTCTCCAACACGTTTTTGAGAGTAAAAAGACATTGGTAATTTTACCAAATTCTCATACAACGCAAAACGAATATTAGATAATGAATTCTCAGTAAAATTTACAAATAGAGAAATTCTGAAAAAAGAGAAAACTGCCTGAAGCGTCAGAATCACCATTAATCCAACGGCAATTTCGTTTGCTCTGTCAAGGTTTTTATTGGTAACACAATCAACCAACATTCCCATTAATTTAGGAAAGGCGAGGGCAGTGGCACTTGTTAATAATAAGAAGATCAAACCCAGGAAAAATTTCCATTTGTGACCTTTGCCGTATTTAAAAATTCTGAAAGCTTTTTGAAGTGAGTTAGAGTCTAATTTAGCCTTAGGTAAATCATTTTCTTGAAATCTTGCCATTTGAGTATACAATTAAGATATGCAAATGTATGACTATAGCAAATGATTACAAAAGAATATTATCAATTAGGTTTTCGTATTGGTGTTTTTAACTAAAAGTAAAATAATTTTTGAATTTTCTTTACTTTTAAGAAGCTGTAAAAGAGTTTACTAAAAAACATCTGCAAAAAGTATTTCATTTTTTTCTAAAATATGCTTGCAAACACGAAATCTAACTGTATATTTGCACTCGCAATCACAAACGATAGCAACCTAGTAAAATAGGGCGATTAGCTCAGCTGGTTCAGAGCACCTCGTTTACACCGAGGGGGTCGGGGGTTCGAACCCCTCATCGCCCACAAAAAAAACTTCTTAAGAAATTAAGGAGTTTTTTTATGCCTTTTATTTCCCTGAAAAATCTTTTTATTATAAGTTAGCGTGTATATTTAAATCGTCGCTAATTAGTAAAGTATGAAATCACAAAAGGGAATTTTTTTAATCATTCTAATATATTTTTTGAGTTTGTTGAATTCATATGCTCAAAATGATGTTAATAAATTATTCTTCAATTTACCTTTAGAATCAAATAGAGATACTATTTACTCATCAATCAAAAAATACGGTTTTATAGAAAAGCATTCGAATAGAACTGTGTCTCAAGATGACAATATTATTAAAACATTTGACGGTTACTTAGACACTAAAACATCAGGAAATGTTTTGGCTGATAGCATACAAATTCAATTATCAACTGGAGGCACTATTCTGGATGATGAGAAATATTACCAAAACCTACTAATTATTTGGAGCTATTATCATTTTTCAAATGCCAAAACCGCAAAAATATTCTATAGAGATAAAAAACTAGAAATAGAAAAAATAATACCTGAAAAACCAGTCAATTACAAAAATTCTGAAGACAAGATAAAAACAGATAAAGACGATAGAAAAGTTTCCATTCAGTTTAAAAGAGAAAAACAAGAATATATTGTTAGATTAGAATATCTAAGAAATGAAGGAGAAAAAAAACTCAAAAGACAGTTTGTCAAGAAAGAATTTATTTTTAGGGAAATAGACAGTAAAAATTTATTTTTAGCTAATAATGTAGAACAAGTTCCTATTACAAAAAAATGCTCAACGAAAAATGATAAATCAATAGAATGTTTTAAAGAAAGCATTGCAAATCAAATATGGACAGATGTAGATTTTTACACTTTTGGTTTGACTCCTGGCGCTCACCGTATTTTTTTAAAGTTTGTTATAGATAAAAACAAACAAATCATAAACATTAAAGTAAACCACAAAAACAGCAAACTTTGTGAAGAAATAACAAGAAGTATAAATCAAATAAATATTGCAGAACCTGCTATTAACAAAGGATTAAAAGTTGACTTTTTAGCTGAGATTCCATTAACTATTTCAATTAACAATTAGTCTATTACAACAATTTACCTCTTATTTTTACAAAATTATGCTAAACGAAGAACTTAAAGACCAAATTTTAAATACTAAAATCAACTATTTTAATGGCTATCTTGCATCTTTAGCATTACTTAATTCGTACTCAATAGTTGGAATGAAATGTAAATTATATGCTTTCAACTTTTCGGCTGGCGATATTGAAAAATGTATTCAAAATAATGTATATGAGTTATTTGGAGTTTATCCGAATGACTGGAATATTGAAATTGAACAAATTAATGATTGGGAAAACAGACTAAAATCAGAATTGAACGCGTCATTAAAAAGAAGAATACCAAGAGAAAGCGATAAATCTATTGCTCAGCAATTAGACTATACTGAAAACAGCTTAGTTAAAGACTTGGGACTTCGGACAAAACTTGTTAATGAGAATTTTATTAGTATGTTCAAAAATGAATTTATAACTGATTCAATGTGTGTTTACGAACTAAAAATCACAGAAAAAAGCTCATCTTACAGACTTATAGGAATTGATTTAATATTTGAAATAGATTCCACCAAAATATTATTTCTTCAAATACTTGGAAGTGATTAATTGTAATACCCGTTTAATTTTAAAGGTATTCCGTTTAATAATTCCCCACCAAAAAACAGTTCTATTTTAGTTTCTTCAGTTTGCAGTGTATTTTTATGTATTGCAAACCACTTTCCATCTAAAATAGCGATCTGGTCATGAATCGAAATCTCTTTATCGAAATTTTCAGCAGCTTCCAAATCAAAAGATGTATAACTATAAATATTACCTCCAATATTTGCTAAATATAAATCTTGATTGTAATCTTCAATCCAATCATATTCTGCAGGAATTATATACTCTAAATCAGCATTAATAATTCCCCATTTTCCATTCAAGAGTTTACCTTCTAAATAAGGCTCGCTTACACGATAAGGACTTTTAAGCCTTTCTTTGAGTGCTTTATCAAATTCATTATTAAATTTCTTGTTAGAAATCCACTCATAAGCACCAGTAAAAACTTTAAACTTATCTTTTTCAAGACTAAAATTAATAAAGTCGAAGATAGGTTTGATTATTTCATTACCACTAAAATCAATGATTCCGTATTTAACCGAATCGTCTTTATTAATAATAACTTTTACTAAATTATCATTATGATCAGACAATCTATGATAAGGCAATCTTTTAATCTCTCGATTTTTTAAATTCAAATTAAAAATTAAACCTTCTTTTTGAAGAATAGCATTATCATTTTCTTTGTTAACAACAATTATATTATAAAAATCTTCACTATACAAAACACCATTATTATCAGAAAGACTATAAACGACAATATCATCATCTATTATTTTAGATACCTCAAATAGGTTATAATCATGTATTTGTTCTAAGTAATAGTTTCGATTAAATGAAATAGGAATAATTTCATTCTCGATCATTGCGATATCTGGCAAGGTATTTAAATTACCAATCTCTTCTTTAATAAATCTGCTATGTATATCAAAATAATACAGTTGTTTTGCGTTTAAATTATTCGCGTCAATATTATCAAGAGATCTGGAACAAATAATTATATTAAACTTTTCGTGAAAAATAAAATTTTCAAAAAAAGGCAGAATAGCAACCTTATTAGGCTTTACAGATGCAAATAAATTGTTTTTAGAAGAAAATGTATATCTGTAAAATGAAAAAGCATAAAAATCACGATCTTCATAATAATCCATTTGAGATATTTCATATTCATTGCCATTGTAATTAAACAAATAGTTGGAATCTCTAAGATGCGAAATGGAGTAAGTTTTAAATTTTAAATTATCTAAATCTAAATTATTATCTAAAGAATTTAGATTTAAGTATTCGTTTAACTTTTCTAATGTCCCGAAATCATTTTGGAACATTTCATCTGTATTTTCCATTACTATATGTTTTGTATAGCTAATATAGAAAAATTGCTTCTTAGGATTTAAATTTTCAATTGAGAAATGATCATAAACCAGCACACAACGCCCGTAACTACGATTAGCTATATTTATTTTATTTTTTTCTAAAAACACTTGCAAATACAAAATCTAGCTGTATATTTGCACTCGCAATCACAAAATGATAGCAACCTAATAAAATAGGGCGATTAGCTCAGCTGGTTCAGAGCACCTCGTTTACACCGAGGGGGTCGGGGGTTCGAACCCCTCATCGCCCACAAATTTCCAAAAACTCCAAAGTCATTAGATTTTGGAGTTTTTTGCTTTATGTACTTTTATGAATCTTATCGTTTACATCTTATTTAGTGAAAGTAAGGATAGATTCTATATTGGATTTACCTCGGATCATGTTCAAAAGGGATCAAAACAAAACCTGTGGATCTATAAAAAATTATTGGACGAATTTAACCGCAAAGTACGTTAAGGATCTTGTCTAATAGTATGTTAAAAAAACACAAAGTTCGCAAAGCTATATCAACACAAAGCTTTGCGAACTTTGTGTTTTTTTTAAATCCGATATTTATAAAAAACTTAGCGTACTTTGCGGTTAAAATAATTAGTCAATACAAAATATTTTAAATTTCTCCACAGTTTTTTGTGTTGATTCTAGATATGCGCTATAAAGTATTACTTATATATTTGTTATCAGATCTTAAAATAATACTTATGCAAATAAAACTTTTAGGTTTAATAAGTCTATTACTATTGAGTAATCAAATTATTTATTCTCAGTACGCAGGAAAATATGAGAATGAAAAGCAATTATCATTAGATGGCAAATATCGTATCTATAGACACGATATAGGCTATGTTCTAATGGCCAATGAAAAGTTTGAAGGTACAAGATTGCTTAAAGAAAATGAAGATAGAAATAAAAATGAAGGTTTTGATCTAAGAGGATTAATTGGCTCCTGGGAATCAAATGACACTTTACAAGTTTATAGATTTGATAAAACTCTCGATAAATACAAGGATACAATCTGTCGTATTAGTTTTGAAAAGTACTATGATTTAGTTGTTAAAGTTAAAACTTATCACTCTCTTGATTCATATGGTTACGAAGAATATAAATTCAACAATTATAAGATACTGAAAAACAGAATTGTAATAAACGATATTGAAAAGGTTTTCGACAAAAGTTCACCAAATAAAAAAACTGTAAGTTTTCCTTTAGGAGGAGTAGAATTTAATGAAAAAGACGGGGAAATTAAAAGCATTATGGTGAGTATTGTAAAAACAAGATATGATTATGAAAAAGAAATGGAACCTGGCAAGTATTCAAAAGAAAAAAGAGCAAGTATAGAATATACGAATTTATATTTTTATCCAAAAAAATCAATTAAAATAGACACCACCAATTTTAGAGGAGTCTTTTTAGATATAAGATAAAATCTGTTATTTTAAAATTTAATTTCTAAGGAAAATATAACTAAAATAAAAAACTAGCAATCAATACTATCTACAATCAATTTAAATCAGTATTAATTGCATTTCTTAAGTTTTAGTTTTTTCATTTTTCCGGCTTCTGATTCGTTTTCATAAGTGTCTTGCAAATAGTCCCGATAAACCCATTTGCCATTCTGTTTTTCAAGGAAATCTTTTATTTTGTCAAAAACAGGTACTTTTTCGTTATTAAAATCAAACGAACCTTCGTGAATTCCAAAATGCTTTAATTCTGTCCATTTTTTATTGCAAAGCGAATATATTTCGCAATTATTGACTCTGCTAAAATCTAACTTATCGATAACTAATGCTATCTCGTCTTTATGATCGTCATTATTGTCTCCAATATTAATTAAGCAATAAAGTCCTTGTCCCGCGCCAAGATGCAAAGTATCACTGTTACTTTTATTTGTTGTTAAATACAAATCCGAATCCTGATTGTCAAACCATTTTACCACATTATCCCAATCGTTTTGAAAAACATCAGGAGATTTCTCGATTTCAGTTTGTGTCTGTTTTGAAAAATTATGCTGAAAAAGTGTGTCTTGTTTTCCGTTTCCATCAAAATCCCCAACTACAAATAGTTTTTGCAATTTAGTAAGTTTAATAACCGTGTCTTTATTAGCAGAAATAGGAGGGTGGTAAACTTTCTTTTTACTATTTCTATTGCAACTGAGAAGCGCTAAAATCAGTAATGTTATACAAAATGTTTGTTTCACGGTTATGGTTTAAAAGTTTTGAAAGAGATAAAATAACTTTGATTTCTGTTAATCTTATAGCTTGAATTAGCTATTTTTATACAATTCAATTTTTCTTCCATCAAGATCGGTTATTATAGCCATAAATCCGTAGTCTGTTTGGGTTGGCGGTAATAAAAATACAACTTCTAATTCTACTAATTTCTGAATTATAATTTCAAAGTTATCAATTCCAAATCCCAATCTCAGGTTTTTGTCAGCTTCAGTTTGTTCTTTTGCCAAAGGATAAATTTCTAAAACTGTTTTTCCAATAGTTGCAGAATAATGAAATGGTGAATTTCCGTGTTTGTGATATTCAAATTCCAATCCAAATAGATTGTAAAAGTCAGAAAGCTTTTTAGTGTCTTTTGTTCTTAAAACCAATAAACGTATTTCCATTATTGTTTCATATTGAATTTCTATTTGCAAAAGCTTTTTAATGTAGCATTATATTGTCAGTCTCAATAAAATAAGATTTGGATTATCTTCGACTACACTCTCTAATTTTTTAAAATTTAATTTCTCAAGAAGTTTAGTCGAACTTTGGTTCTCTTTATGTGTTTGCGCGTTTATTATCTTTATTCCAAGTGTTTTGCCTGCATAATCGATAACCTTTTTCGCAGCTTCACTCATAACTCCCTGACCCTGATATTGAGTAAGAAGTTCATATCCAATTTCACATTTTTTCGAATCTTCTATAAAGTCAAAAAGGCAAATTGTACCAATTAGTTTATTCTCATCGGTTTTTGTAATTGCCCAATAAAAAAGGTCATCATTTTCAATTATATTGTCAATGAAGTTCAAGGCATCTTCTAGTGTTTTGCTTAGTTTTCTGTCAAGGAATTTATTTATTTCTTTATCAGAACGCAATTGCAATATTTCTTCGGAATCATTTTTTGAGAGTTTCCGAAGCGTAAATCTATCAGTAATCAAAATAGGGAAGGTTTGTAAGTTCATCATTCCAGAGTCTCTTTTTTATTTATAATTGACATTAACTATTTTTCAATTTCATTCAGTTCTTCTATAGCTTCATCTGCGCCGATTAATCGTTCTTCAAAAAACGAATGATATTTCACTTTATCAATGTTTAATTCTTCAAATGCATTTTGTACAACTCTCAAATGAATATAATTTGGTTTTACTTTTCGATAAATAGTATAATCAATTATAGTAATATCCTGAATCAGATTAGTTTTAAAAATCACTTTTTCAATGCTTTTAATATTTTGAGAATTCTTGATTTCCCATGTAAGTTTACTTAATTTCCCTGACTCAACTTTTTCTATTTCATAGATTTCCTTTGAATTTAGGTCATATTTAGATATCGATAATAAAATTTTACCAAAGTTTGCAGCTTCTATGTATTTTCCGTCACTTTTACTGATCAATTTTCCGTGTCCGTTCTTTCTTAATTCATGAGCTAAATTCACACAAGTTTCAGAAAAATCAGTCTTACCAAACGATAAAACCTCTTTATTATTTGTAAAAGAATACAAAATGATAATTAGAAATGTGAAAGTAATTTTTCTCATTTATTGCTTTTTAACAGGTTCAAAATACACGAACTTTCTTCTTGAAGTATGATAATAATCTTTAGATTTAAAGCGAGACTTTTTGCGCGTTAAAATACGTTCAAAATTAGATTCGTAATGCGCTTTTACAATCCATTTAAAGTTCAAATCCGGATCTTTAAATTTTAAAATTCTTTTTCGTCCCTTATCTTCATAATTCCCAACACCAAACCACATTTGCCCATCATCTGTCTGAAAATAATGTTTAAAAGTACTATCCGCATAAAAAACATACCAATTCGAAAACATCACAGATTTAGACTGTTTCATCACAATACTATCCTGAGCAAACATATTTAGTCCAAAAAGAAACACAAGAATTGTTATATATTTCATTTTTGATGTTTTTTTATTTTTTGAAACAACTCAACAACGTACTTTTCGACAAATTCAGAATTTAGAGTTTGACTAAAATACTTTCTGTATTCTTCGTCAGTTTTTCCAAAAATCGCATTCATTTTTCCGGTAAAGCAAAAATTTTCTTTTCGATTCAACACTTTTCCATTTTCAAATTTGAATAAATTCGTTCGCCAAAAATCTTCTGGCATTGCACTGTCTTCTCTTGTTGAAATTTGATACGATGATTTGCCATAACCAGAATAAACAACACTCAATTTGCTTTTACTTTTTGTAAAATAACTTTCGGCTACAAATGCATTACCTTCGTAAATAGAAATTTGAACTTCTATACTGTCTATTTTTATATTTTCAGTTTTTAAAACTTTAGCCTTTTCGTGTACAACTTGAGCAAATAAACACAAACTATTAAGAAGTAGAAAAAGTAGTATTGTGCTTTTCATATGTTTTGTTTCGTATTAAGTTATAGGTTTTGAAGGTATTTACGAAAATAGGGAGTTTTTCTTTATCTATTCAAAAACTTAGACATTAAAATTATAGTGCAACAGAAAAAATATCTTATAAATCAAAGGCACAAGAAATTAATACTTGTGCCTTTTTTGTAATTATTCTATGCTTTATTTACTTTTCTTGAGAGAAATTATCGATTGCAAAACAACCGAAATCATTACAAAAAACAATCCAATATAAAATGACGTATTTACTTCTTTACTTTCGTCAAAGAAGATAAATGCTAATATAATGGCATAAATTGGTTCCAGATTAAAGCTGAGATTGACCGTAAAAGCAGGAATCTTTTTTAAAACTTCGGCAAAAGCCACATACAAACCAACTGTGCAGAAAAGAGACAATAAAATCAGGTAAAAAGTATCTTTTAAATTTGGAATAATACTTTCTGCAGGAAAAAAATACAGATAAACCGGAAGTAAAACTCCCAAACCAATCGTTCCGCCTAACATTTGATAATAATTGATGATTTTACTATCATAAATTTTCACAAGTCTTTCGTTATAAATCGTGTAAAGCGCTGCAAAAGCTGATGAAATAACACCCAAAGCAATCGCTAACTGATGCGAAGTGTCAAAATGGAAGATCAAACTAATACCTAATAATGTCAACGCACTTAAGAACAATTCCAGGAATTTAACCTTGGCTTTATCAATAAAAGGTTTAAAAACCGCCGTAAAAAAGCTTGTCAAACAATAACAGACAACGCCAATAGAAATATTAGAATATTTGATACTTGCATAAAAGAAAATCCAATGTATTGTGATTAATAAACCAATCCTGGCGATATAGAGTTTTTCTTTTGAAGTGGTTTTGTCAGCTATTCTAAAAAGTTTTAGAATCAAAAACAAAATAATAGCCGAAAAAAAGATCCTGTACCAAGTCAATAAGCCTTCATTAAGAGAAATGAGTTTCCCGAAAACACCGGTAAAACCGGCAAGTATTACAGCAAAGTGTAATAATAAATATGATTTTTTCATAAAAAAATTATCTACCAATCCTTTAAGGACAAGATTTTTAAATTAAAATTTAATTGAGAATTTTAAGTACAAGGAATCATCGGACAAAATATCCGAACTGTACTTTTTAAATTTCTAAGAAATATTAAAATCTTGGCGGAGGAAGACAACCTTTTCTGTTCATATTTTTTTTATTGTAGATTGCAAAAATAATAAAAAGCGCTATAAAACTGGATAATAATAGAACTTAATATTTAAAGAATAATTTATTTATTGTTTCAAAAATCCAAAAAAACAATAATAATAAGCTTAATTTAGTCCAAAACACTGTAGTACAAAATCATTCTACAAATAAAAAGAAATTTTATAATGAAACAACTTTTAATGATAATGACGCTGCTAACTATTTGTATAAATAGCTTAACAGCACAAACTCAAAAGACTATCGATAAAATAGGAGGCAGCATTTATTATGGAGATTATGTTAAAGAATTAAAATCAGAAAATGATTTACCAAAAAACATACAATCTAATTTAAAAGGATATTTGAATAAGATTTTACCATCAATTACTGACAGTATTACATTTTCTCATGGTCAAATTATAGATTTAAAAAGGCTTTTCGAAAAAGAGCCTTCAACTTATAATAATTTCAGAATAATACCAGCATATGAATTAAGTTTTTACTTAAGAAAGAAATCAATTGGTGTGAAAAATTACTATTTAGAGATTGGACTTGATGAATACGGTCAAATATTAGAAACTAATTGGCCGAAAGAAACATTTTCTTTTGAGAGCTTTAAAACTTTAAAAGAAATCGAAACAACTGCTTTAAAGCATATTGCAGCTAAAAAAATGGAATATAAATCATACACATTCGATTTGGTCTATAAAAAAGACACTGACAAATTATTTTGGATTATTGCATTTCTCACTAAAACAGAAGGAACCCGAAATGAATATTACGAAATCGAATTCCCTTGGAATTCATTAAAAATTTCAGATGAAGGTTTTGGATATAAACAAATTCTTTATTAGTTTTTTTTTAAAGTAACACGATCATTTTTATTTACTTAAAAAAATCATCAAAGCTTTCTTTTTTGGATTTTTGATACTTTTGAATATATACATCCAAAAAACCGCTTTCTTTCAAAAATTGCATTGGATCATTTATATTCATTATCTCCTGAATTGCTTTTTGTTTGTCTTTTTGTTTATTAAAATAGGATTCGATTATTTTATAACCAATCCAATATCCTAAATCATTTGGTCTGTCATCTTTATTAGAAGTTCCGTACAACCAGTCCTGATAATCCGGATTTTTTAATCTCGTTACAAATTCCTCGCATAATTTATCGCGGTTTTGCTCGCCATATTTATACGATGCCTGATTTATAGCTTCTCCCGAAGTAAGTTCGCCCATAAAATCTGCACCGCCTTCAAGCAAACACCATTTTAAGAGCACATCTTTTCCTTTAATTTTTTGCTGATAATGAATAAGTTCATGAGCGATTAAACCCGAAACTCCATCTAGATTTTGAAGTTTTTCAATTCCAATGATAATTCCTTCAGGAGCAGATGTTCCTCCCGAATTAAATCTTCCGTAAACAAAATAAATAGGAGGGAACTTGGCATTTGGGTACCAATATTTTAAGGCACTATAAATCGCTATTACGCGCTTTTTCTTGACAGAAAGACCGTCGAGAACGTTTCTTGAAAGTTCATAATCTGACTTTCTTTTTTTTACAACAGCAAAAAGCGAATCTGCATTGATTATTCGATTTTCTGTAAATGCTTTTACTCCCGGAGAACCTTTTTGTATGTATTCTACAAACGGATTTTCTTTTGATTTGTCCATTTTATCAAACGCTTGCCAAAAATTTTTTGAATCTTTTGTTTCAAAAACCGCATCCAAAGGATTCTCTGAGAAATTACTTTGTCCAAGAATAACATTAGAAAACACAATAAAAAATGTTGTAAAAAATAGATTTAACTTCATATGCGACAGACTTTATGTTTATTTCTTTAACGTTAAATTCTTCAAATTAATATTCCCGCATTGAATTTCTTTATCGTTTATTTTATAATAAAGAATTTGTCCTTTTAGGCTTAGTTCTGTTCGCAAAACTCCTTCAACTCCTTTAAGCAAGCGAAGCGTTACGATATAAAAAGCACTAGATTCTTTCGGGTTAATAGTTTTTTTCAACGAAGATAGTTTATCAATATTTTTATCAAAAAAAGAATCCAAATCTGTTAAACCATAATTAAATAAAGGCATTTTCTCAAGCGTCATCGTATCTTTAGGAATCAATATTTTAAAATATTTATCCGGAACTGATGGAATTTCAAATGAATCTTGAGGAAAGTCAATATTCACTTCAAGAGGATAATCAGTTTCATTACTTATTTTGGTCCAAAATACAGCGTAAACATATTCATCGCCTTTAGAGTCTTTATATCGCATTCCGCCTTTTGGAAAGCTGTTTTGTATTGTTACACTTCCGCCGTTAGAATCAGTATATTCATATTTAGAATAAACATTTTTATCATTTTTTTTGCTTTGATCATTTTTTACCGAATCTGGCGTTGCCTTATTTTCTTGTTTACACGAAAAAAGCGTTGTTGCCAAAACTAATAATAGGATACTTTTCTTCATTTTTCTATAAGGCTTATTTGCTATTAATGACAATATACAATCTCTATTTTGTCGTCTATCTTTTCTATTTCGTTTCTGAAATTTTCAATTAATTCAGTTCTTCTTCCCAGATTTACAGAATAGTCTACAAAACCCTCCATAAAGTCAACTCCTTGTTGTACAAACAATAATAGCTTTCGTTCACTACAATAATTGTCTAAAATATTTGTAATATAGTCCAAATGTTCCTCGCCAGTTTTACCTTTTAATTCTATTCGATACATAATTGGTAGTTCTATATTCATGATGTAGCTTTATTTTAATTCATTCAATATCAATCTTATGCTTTGTTATTTAAGATCGACTTGCCAAGTGATTTCATTATTTTCATGAAACATTGGGCAAAGTGTTTTTTCTGTTTCACCTTTATCATTTATTAGCAGCCAATCTGAGCAATATATCAGATCAAGATAGTTGTTTGCTTCCTCAATCAATTTATCTTCGTTTTCTACATCACCATTTTCGTAAAATTGACTCACTTCAATAGAATGTTTGATATAATTAGCCAAATGTGGATTTTCAGGAAACTCTGCTAAATAATCAAAAGCATAGATTATGTCTCCAGAACTTCTCATATCCCAGTTTGTTTCGGTCAGAGATCCAATTAAAGTCTCCTTAAAATATAGTTTATATTTCTTCATATCTACTTTTTTGCTTCATTAGTTATTTTTATGTCTTTCTCAGAAATTCGTTTCATCATTTGCAAGTACTGAGCTTTATTTTTTTTACGATTACCGGGTACGTCGGGCGCGATTACTTCCTGAATTGGCTCATCTTGCAATAATATCACATTTATTTGAGCTTTATTTGCAATAATTTTCTCCGGACACATTCCGACATACGTAAAAACCAAAAATTGATCTGAATTAACTTTTATAGCATAGTTACCATCAAAATCTGCTTGAGTATCCGTTTTTGTTCCTTCAATAAGAATATTTGCACCTGGAAGAGGTTGCCCAAAATTATCTTTTACAATTCCTTTAACTTCTCTTTTTTGTGCAAAAATTAATTGCGTAAAAAGAGATACTATTAAGACCATTTTACCGCATTTCATATCCAAAATTGACTTAAATTAATCTATACTTTCTAATTTGCATTATCATAAAATTCCCAATCATATTTATTTCTATATAATTTTGAAATACGTAATTTTTTGTTCGAGACAATATCTACTTTACTTAAAGACTTAAATTTTGTCAAATCAGGAATTTTCACCAAGTTAGAATTATGTCTTAATCTTAAATCTTTTAGCTTTTTGAATTGTATTAAAGACGACAAATCTTTAATAGAACTTTGATAAAGTTCAAAAACTTCCAGATTTTCGTTTGTATAAAGAGAAGCAGGAATTTTTGATAAGCCATTAAATGCTAAATGCCTTAATTCTTTTAAATTTTTAATCATCGAAATATTATCAGTGCCACTAATAGTAATTTCTTCTATTTTTTTTGATTTTTCTAAATCTAAAGGCAATGAAAAAGATCTGTTTAACGAGCTAATATCCAGTGTTTTTAAATTCTCTAAATTCGAAATCCCATCTAAAATAATTAGACTTTTCATGGATTCAAGTCTTAATTTTACTAAATGCGAATTACTCGAAAATGAAGATGGAATTCTCTTTAATTTATTGCATTCATAAAAAACTACTTTTTCTAAGGATTTCATATCTCGCAGATTTGAAATATCTTCCAATTGATCGTTATGACCAAAATATAAGTTGTTGAGATTTTCTAATTTATAAAAGTTTGTTGGTAAATCTTTTATCCCTGTTTTAAATAGTGACAAATATTCTAATCTAGTATTACTGCAAATACCATCAATGTTTTTAAGATTAAGAAGATTTGATAAAGTTATTATTTTGAACCTGCATTTACTCATATCAAAATCAATTTTGTCCAATGATGGTAAATCCGCAATCTCGATTTTTTCTAATGAATTTATAGTAGATAATCCTTCTATAGAACGCAAAGAATCATTTTCTGAAATTGTAAATTCAGACAATTTTATGGACGAGAAATCACCTTTAAACTCTCTTAATCCTGTTTTTGTTAAACGAATTGCAAAAAGCTTTTGATATTTTCCAAGTTCCGAAACATCCTCTAATAATTGCAAATTATATAAACTTACTCTTTCAAGGTCTTTACCAAAATTAGAAGGAAACTTTGTCATAGCACCATCTAAAATAGTCAATCTTTTTAAATTTTGTAATGTACTAATATTCTCAAAACCATTAAAACCAGATCCAGTATATAAATCAAGATCTTGAATAGTATTATTCAATTTAAATCGGGGAAAGTTTTTAAGTTTTTCGCATTTTAAATATATTCTGCTTAATTTTTCCATCTTACTTAAAGCCTCAATATTCTCAATTTCAGATGAATCAAACCTTATAGAATACAACGAAGTAAGTTTTTCAAAATCATCTGGAAGCGTTTTTCCTCTAAAATTATATATCGATAAGGATTTTAAATTTGTAAGATGCTGTAATCCATCAAGATCCTGAAGATTAGAGTCGAAACGAATAGTTAAATCTTCGAGATTTTCAGCTTTTATATTCGAAAACTCTTTTAAACTGACAAAATTTGGCCCAAATCTAATGTTAAGATCAGTCAAACTATCAAATTCTACAGCACTAAATTCTTTTGGAATAGCAGGCAGATCAATAACAAGCGTCAATGATAGAAAGGATGACAAAAGCTTTAATCTCTCTAAATTGGTTGTTGAATCGATGATAAAAGTACATCTAAAATAATGTTCCTGTTTGCCTGGTCTAATTTCAGATTCTGAATAATCATTGAGATTTTTATGAACTTCTACATATCCAGGCTGAGCAAATGCATAATTAACCAGCATCAAAAAAAACAGAATCAATCCTCTTGTTTTCAACATATATTTATTTTAAAAATTATTAAAAAAACTAGAAGATTGATTTATATACAATAATCAATCTTCTATTTATTGATAACAATTTCATCCAAAAGGTTGGGAAACTATTCAAAAATATTTCAGCAAAATCATAAACTATTTAAAACCTTTTTACCGTTTTCGTTATCAGGATTTAATTCAACAGATTTTTGATACATCTTAATTGCGTCTTCCTTTTTACCGGTTTGAAGCAATGCTTCGCCGTAACTATCATAAATATTCCAGCTTTTTGGAAAAATTAAAGTTGCCGCATGAAAGGTTTCCAAAGCATTATCACTTTTTTTAAGTCTCAGAAATTGATATCCTAATCTATTAAAATCTCTTTCGGAAGCGTTGTAACTATCTGGATTTTTTAAATATTCTTCGATTAACTGATTTGCTTTTTCCTTATTTCCGCTTTCAAGTAAACTTCCGTAAATTCTTGAAAGATTTTGCGAAGGAATTGTAACTGGTTTTTTATCCAAAATTTGAAAAACAGCCGTAGATGTACCAAAAACAGGGTTATTTCCGATACTTGATAAAAGTACCAAAGTTTCATTTTTTGCAATATTATGCATCAAAATAGAAGTTAATCCGGTCACTGATCCATCGTGGAAAACTATTTTTCCGTTGCTTTCATCCGTATACATTTCCCAACCTAAACCATAACTTACCTCTTTTCCTTCTATAACATAACTTACCTTTTTTCCATCATTAAGAATTGTCGCCGTTAAAGCTTCGTCTAACGCTGCCTTTCCCAAAAGTTTATGCCTAAATAAAGCATTTAGATACTTTTCTAAGTCTAAAGCCGTGCTTACAATTCCGCCATTTCCGTAAAAATTACTTTTTGCATCGATCAAAGAAGGTTCTTCTAAGGTTTTTACGTTAACAAGATTTGTAGAATAAAAATTAGAATAGGAGTATTGTTCAACCTGATTTTTTTCTTTAATCTGCCTGTTTTTCGGAACAAAAGTATCTTTCATGTTTGCAGGTTTGAAAATATTTTTATCAAGATAATTTGCAAAACTAATTCCTGATACTTTTTCAACAATCAATGCTGCAAGGCAAAAATTGACATTGTTGTATTCCCATTTACTTCCCGGTAAAAACGAAAGTGGCGTTTTAAAACGAATGAAAGCTGGTATAATATCCTGATTTGAAATCAGTTTCTCTGGTTGCTCTTTCATTATACCATCAAATAAATTATAATATTGTCCCAATCCAGAAGTATTACTCAGTAATTGTTTGATACTGATATTAGGATAAGGAAAATCCTGAAGATATTTTTGAACCGGATCATCAATACCAAGCTTCCCTTTTTCTACAAGTTGTAATATTGCTGTAGAAGTGAAAGTCTTTGTTACTGATGCAATTGTAAATTGAGATTTTTCGGTGATTTTTTCCTGTTTTTCGATATTGGAAAATCCGTATGAATTAGAAAAAATATTTTTACCTGATTTAGAAATTACCACATTTCCGTTAAAAAGATTATTCCTGGAAAGTGTCAAAAATAAATTATTTAATTCCTGACCCGAAATACTACATGTCAGAAAACTGGTCAATAAGACCAGAAAGATACGTTTGCTCATTTTGATTGATTGATTGATTGATTGATTGATTGATTGATTGATTTTTCTTGAAGCCAATATATGAAATATTATTACTACAATTAGTTTTTATAAATGATAAAAAAATTTACACACAATTTTAAACCCTAATTCACCATTTAAAGAACATATTAGTTTTAAAACCCATAATGATTTTTCACTACATTTGGCATAGATATTATTTTGTTTGGCAAGTTTATTGCGAGACGAAAGACATCAAATCATCAACCCCAAATTTTGAAAATGAAAAAAAAATTAATAACTCTTTTACTTGTATTTACAGTTATAAATACGTTTGGGCAAGCGCCGACCACTTCAAAAACCGGCAAAAATAATTATTCAAACAATAAAGAATTAACCGCTAATGACATCGTTACCAATAAAGCAATAAAAGCTGTTACAAAAGTTCCATTAGACGAAGCTTTGGTTTTAATTTACGATTACGACGGTTCTCTTTTTGCATTTGATTTAGAATCTGAGACCATCGCCTGGACCGTAAAAGCTACTGATAATCATACCGAAATGTGTGCAAATCAAATAACATTATTAGATGGAGTAGTGTATGTTCCGTTTATTAATGGTGAAATTTTCGCAATTGATAATCAAACCGGAGCCATTTTCTGGAAAACAAGATTAGGTAACATTACCGATCAAATTATACTAAAAGATCAAATTCCGGTAATTCACGATGGAAAATTGTTTATTACAACTCAAAGTCCAAATAATAATATTTATGCGCTTGATCTAAAAGATGGTAGTTTAATATGGAATTACAAATTAGATTCTACAAATAATGATATTTCGGTTCTGTATTTTGACAACAAAGTTTTTACTCAAAGCGGAACTCAATTCTATAGTTTTGAAGCAAATACAGGAAAACTTATTTACCAAAAAAGCTTTGACGAACCTATACACGGAAAACCCGTAACAGATGGCGAAAATGTATTTGTTGCAAATGAAAAAGATATAGTTTATGCTTTAAGCCCAAATAAACCAGATGTTTTATGGCAGTTTAAATTAGATGAAAATCAATCTAATATTAAGGATCGTATCGTTTGCAAAGACAAAAAAATATATTTTGCAGCACAAGGAACAACGGTTTCTTCTCTATATGCATTAGATTCTAAAACAGGAACTCAGCTTTGGAAAACGGACTTTAAAGACGATAATATCGAATATATCCTTGAAGAAAGTGATAATATATTTGGATATACACACAAAGCAAAACTTTTTCAAATAGACATTACGAACGGCGAAATTGCATTTGAAGCAAAATTAACCACAAAACCTATTTCAAATCTTGAATTTGCAAATGATGATTCCTTGTTTTATTATTCTGATGCCGCTTTAATTCAGTTTGAATTTAAAACAAAAGATGAAAATGAAGTTTATCTCCGAACTTCTATTAAGGACAATGCTTATAGCGCATTTGTAAAGAAAATTAGATAATAAAAAGAAGAGCCATTTCGATATAGAAGTGGCTTTTTTATGCAAAATTTGATCTTTAATTAAATGGATATAATCGAAAAACAAATAAATTTAATAGCTCAAAACAGAATTGAATTTAATGAAGGTATAAGATTGATTTTGAATAAATCTGAATTCGATTTTAAGAAGACATTTGAAAGCCTTAAATTTTTCATTTTTAACTCTATTCCTGAAAAAACCAATTACAATTCAGCTTCTTATCAAAAAGCAATTTTAAGTATTCCGCTTAAACAAACTTTTACACCAATAGTTATACTTACTAAATTTTCGACTAAAATTGCCTTCATAAAATTAAGTGAATTACCTGAAAGCGAATATGAAAAAATAATCATTTCCCTTCTATGGATTTTTAAAATCACAGATACTGAACGTCGTGAAACAGAATGTAAAAACGGATGTGGACATGATTGGCATAGTATTTCTTAAATATGCTAAGAATTACATTTTTAAATAAAAATAAAGTAGATTTGAGAAGCAAAACGCCTTTAATCTTTTTAAAATGAAATGGATTACCCGAGAACGACCAAAAATAGATCGGATTGCATGTCCTTGGTTAATTAAAAAATTTGTTGATCAGGAAGCCGAGTTTATTTATGTGCCTTTTAGTCTTGTTTTAGACAAAGCCAAAGAACTTAATGCAATTCCTTTTGATATTCCAGATGTCGAGTTTACGCATTATAACGACCAAAGTACATTTGATTATATCATTAAAAAGTATGAAATCAATGATCCTGCAATTTTAATTATTGCCGGAATTGTACGCGGAGCAGATACAGATCGACACGATATAGCCAAAGAATCTGCGGGACTTTGGGCAATTTCAGCCGGACTTTCTTATAATATTACTGACGATTATAAATTACTGGAAAGCGGAATGATTCTCTACGATGCCTTATATAGCTGGGCAACGCATCTTTATAAACAAAATCATTTGCAGAATAGTCCTTTTGAGAATTTGCTGCATGAGGTTTATAATAAATTCCTGAAAGACAAGAAATCGACAGCCAAAACACCAACTTGGGTCAAAAATTTAAAAGAAATAATTCAAGACCAAATCGACGCACAATTTGCATTCGATTTAAAGAAAATTTCCAACGAATTGGATTTAAATCCTTCGTATTTATCAAGAGAATTTTCAAAGCATTTTGAAGATCTGAATTTTGGCGAATACGTTAGAAAACTCCGAATTGAAAAAGCGATCAGCCTTATTTCAAATTCTTCACATTCTTTAACCGAAATAGCGTACATGACAGGATTTTCAGATCAAAGTCATTTTACTCGAATTTTTAAAGCGCATACAGGGAAAAATCCATCTTCTTATCGAAAAAAAGCCGGAAAAAGTAATCCTGATACAAAAGGTAAATAAGGTTCTATTTTAAATGAACGTTGAATTTTAGCTTTGTTTTTATAACTAAGACTAAAACCATGTATTTAAAATTAACTTTTCTGTTTACCGTATTATTAGCAACTTTGAATGTTTCTTCGCAAACTACGTACCCAAAAATTACAGGTTATTTTGGGATTATGCATCCAATTGTAACTTTCAGCGAAGACGAAACGACTGTAAATTTCAGAGATTATTATGCAGTAGGTTTCCCAACGGGAATTAATATCTGGAAAAACGAAAAAATTGGATTTTCACTTGAATTTGTCCCAAACATAAAAGACGACAACGGAACAAGTAAAGTAACCAATTTACTGTTTCATCCCGGAGTTTTGGTTGCATTAGGAAAAGGATACACTTTTGCCGGAAGACTTGCTTTTGAAACTAGCGGAAGATATGGATTCACGCCCGTATTCAATAAAACAATCATAAAAAGCACCAATTGCAGTTATTATGTGGCCGTTCCTTTGCCGGTCCGTTTTGGTAATGATCATCCGAGCACTTTTACAGTTGGTTTTCAATTTGGAATCGCCTTCTAGAATAAAAAAAAGCTCCAAATTTAGTAGACTAGATTTGGAGCTTTTTGTTATTTACAAAGAAAATAAAGCATTATTTCTTACTTTCAAAAGCATCAGGAATATTTTCATTTAGATAGTTTGAAAGCTTTTCAAAATCTTTAGAATTCCTTTTAGACAAATTGAGTTTAGTTCCTCCATTCATGTTTAAAACGATTACTAATGCTGTATTAACGTCCAGAAAATGATATCGAGTTTCCGTCCAACTTGAAATAGCTTTTAAACTATATTGTTTCTCCTTAGAGAATAATTGGCGAGTAACCAGAACATCGTCAATAAGCTTATAATATAAAATTTTATTTGTATTTGAAATGTATAGTACCATAATAGCAACAGCAAATATAATTAAAACTACTTTTTGCCATAATTCTTCAGATCTTTCTATCATTAGAAAAGCTGCTGAACTAACAAGTAAAATATAAAAAACAATCAATAACTTATCCTTTGTCATTTTTCCCATGAAAATCAATTTCCAGTTTTTTATTTAGCCAGCAATTTTTCTATTTCTGCCGCCATGTTTTCTAAATTATTCGGAGTATTTCCCATTGAGACAAATTTTATAACGCCTTCTTTGTCTATTATAAAACTCTTAGGAATAGAACCTTTAGCATATTCATTCCATATTTTTGAATTTGGATCAAGTCCAAAATTAAAATCAATTCCGTCTTTTCTTAGTTTTTCTACTTTCTTCTGAACCACAGCTTCTTTTTCACCAATTGAAATTGCAAGAAAAACAAAGTCTTTGTCTTTATTCGGCTGAATGATTTTTGATGGTATATCATAAAATTCCATTAAACAAGGCGCACACCAAGTTGCCCAAAAGTTTACCAGAACAACTTTTCCTTTTAAATCAGAAAGTTTAACTTCTTTACCGTCTATTAATTTTAATGTAAAATCTTTTGCTTTATCTTCTACATTCAAAAAAAACTCGTTTTTAGGTTCAGCTATCTTTTTGAATTGTACTGCCTGAACTTTGGCTTTTTTGTCATTCTCCAGTTTTTCCTGCTCGGTATAAATCTCAATTTTCATTATAAATTCTCTGTCTCCAATTTTATCCCCAAACTTTTTTGCTAATTCGTCTCTTTCTTTTTCAGAAACTCCTTTGTTCATGGATTTGACATAACCTTCGGCGCCGTATTTTTCGACTTGTGCCATTGTAGAAATTTCGTTGTTAACTAATATTACATATTCTGGTTTTTTAACAACACTGGTTTGTCCGTAAAAGGACTGCGACGCTATTACAAGCGCTAAAAGAAGTAATTTTTTCATTTTTTGATTGATTTGTGATTTGATTGATGATTTTAGTTCATTTAATAATCGGAATAACAGGATTCTAATTGACTTTGTTTAAGCCGATTTAGAACCATAAAATTAAACTTACTAATAACGAATATAAGAAAATTTTTATTCTGATTAGCTTAAAACTCGCATTACCGGAATAAATATTTTTTAACACAGACTAAACATCTTATGAATTAGAATTAAAATATTTCAAATCATTCTGTAACATATTAGTTAAAATCATACATATATAAGACAGTAGAATTTGACTGATTTAAATAATTCAAATAACTAATAAAATTCAATCTATGAATGCATCAGAATGGCTCGTTTTTATTTTAATCATGCAATTTATTCATGGTTTATCTACGTGGAAACTTTACTTAAAAGCAGGTATAAAACCTCTTGAAGCATTTATACCAGTTTATAATTTGGTTGTTTTAATGAAAATTATAAATCGGCCTGGTTGGTGGGTTTTTCTAATTTTTATTCCCATTGTAAATCTTATCGTAATTCCTGTAGTTTGGGTCGAAACCATTAGAAGTTTCGGAAAAAATTCCAGCTTTGACACCGCTGCAGTTTTGCTAACATTTGGTTTTTATATTACTTTTTTGAATTATACTTCTAAAGATCTTACTTACATTGAAAATAGAGATCTAACACCAAGAACAAAAACAGGCGACACAATAAGTTCGCTATTATTTGCTATTATTGTTGCAACATTGGTTCATACTTATGTGATACAACCATTTACAATTCCGTCTTCATCATTAGAAAAAACATTATTGATTGGCGATTATTTGTTTGTCAGCAAAATTAATTTTGGACCAAGAACACCCATGACAACCGTTGCATTGCCTATGGTTCATGATACAATTCCTTTTATCGGACTAAAATCTTATCTGTTTAATGATGATTTTACTAAAAAGGAAACATCGATATTAAACAAGTTTCAATTGCCTTATTTTAGATTTCCGGCAATAGAAACAATCCAACGAAACGAAATTGTAGTTTTTAACCAGCCAGCAGACACGTTGCGCGATATGGATAATTTTAAACCAGATCGAAATTATTACAAACCAATTGATAAAAAAACAAATTTAGTAAAGCGATGCGTCGGAATTCCAGGTGATTCTCTGGAAATTAAAAATGGAGATATTTATATAAACGGAAAATTAAGCATATTACCTCAAAGCGCTAAACCTCAGTTTAATTATATTGTAGATACAAAAAGTGTTCCGATAAATCAAGATGTTCTGGTAAATTATTATGGCGCAAAAGATGGAATGAAATATGAAAACGGAGATTTTGCTCAAACCCGTAACGGTGAATATTTTCTAACTTTAACGGATAGCGAAGCAAAAGCAATTGCAAACAATTCGGTTGTAAAAAGCGTTAAGAAATATTTGTCTCCAAAAGGACAAAATGACGACGTTTTTCCACACGTCGCTTCTTTACATTGGAATGTTGATAATTTTGGACCAATCTATATTCCTAAAAAAGGTGCAACTGTTAAGTTAGATTTAAAAACACTTCCGTTCTACAGACGAATTATACAAGAATATGAAAAAAACACTTTAAAAGTAGAGGGCAATAAAATTATAATCAACGGAAAAGTAAGCAACACTTACACATTCAAACAAGATTATTATTGGATGATGGGAGATAACCGTCAGAATTCTCTTGATGCACGATTCTGGGGATATGTTCCTTTTGATCACGTACTTGGAAAACCGGTATTTATTTGGTTTAGCTGGAATAAGGAGGGAAGCGGCTTGAACAAAATAAGATGGAATCGTATTTTTTCTGTTGTAAACGGAAACAGCGAGCCTAAATCTTATTTAATTCACTTTATAGTTTTAGTTTTTCTTTACATAATAGGGAAGAAAGTACTAAAGAAAAAAGTCAAAGAATAATCATTCGCAAAATCATAAAAAAAGCTCCAAAATTATGGAGCTTTTTTTATACTGTTTTTTATTTCGTTTGCTATTAATTTTGATGCTATTGGCGACCAATGTGTATCATCATAAAAGTAAATATCCTTTTGAGTTTTTAATTTTTCAGACAATATTTCCTTTGAATCGATATAGATATAATCCTTTTTTAACTTCTTAAAGTTTTCAAAGAATAAAGGCTTTGTAAAACTCTTTTTATCAACTATATAATCGTAATACATATCGTATTTGTCCGGTGACGGCAACACGATTAGTTTTATATTTTTTTGTTTGAGTTTTCCCGATATTGCATTTAAAATTGCATTCAGTTTTTCTGAATTTTCTACCAAATTATTTTTATTGGTTTGAGTAAAATCCTGATAGAAAAACAGCAATTTATCCGAATTATTACTAAACAAAGATTTAGTATTAAGCTGAACATTATAAACCTGTTTATTGGACAAATAATTCTCCTTAATGAAAAACAGAGTAGAAGATAATGGAAATTTCAGGGTTGCACTAGAGAAAAAATCATATTTAAAAACCTCTTTTTTGGGTTTAGCATTAGTAACCAAAGTATCGACATCTTTAATCGTTAATTTACCATTAGAATCAATGTTTTCGCTATTATCTATAATATAACGTTCTACATTTTGAAGTACAACATAATTGATTTTGTAAGTCTCAAAAAAGTCTCCATTTACTAAATTCATTAACGTCTGAATCTGATTATCCGATATAAATCTGTTAACATGAAGAACCGTAAAATCATTTGCAAGTTCATTTTTATATCCGATAGCGCCTTGCTCAGAAAAGGAATCTCCAATAGTTAGGATTTCGAATTTTCTGTGTTTGGATTTAGACAATAACTCATATTTTTTAGGTTTACTAAAATCAAAAGCTTCTCTATAATCCTGATAAATATCTGGTATATAGCCAAGTCGCAACAAATCCGGAGTTTCTTTTGTAGAATAAAACAAAGATGTAATGAGATACAAAGCCAGAAAAGGAACCGTAAACAATAGGGTTTTGAAGATAAATTTTCTCATGGCTTAAAATTGGAAATAAATAAATTGAGATTCTTTTCCTCCAAACCAAAATATCGCGATAATAATAACATAATACATTGCATATCTAAAACCTCGATTCCATTTTAAACCAAGATGAGCAATCGCATATTCTCGTTCTCTGCCAAACCATTCTATAAGTATAAAAATTAAGAGCAAAACAAACAAAAATGACGGTCTTACAGTTGGAACTGAGAATAAGGATCTTGAAAATATTTGAGAAATATATTCTACTGCACGATTTAAGCTTTCGGCTCTAAAGAAAATCCATGCAAAAACCGTTAAACCAAATGTTGTCACAATAGCCAATACATCTTTCAAACTTGGCAAATATTTTCCTTTTGCAACAATTTCGAGATTATTTCTATTCGAATTTAAAAGAATCGAAGGCATAATATATAACGCATTCAGCAATCCCCAAACGACAAAAGTCCAATTTGCGCCATGCCATAATCCGCTGACAATAAAAATGATAAAAACGTTTCGCACTTTCATCAACATACTTCCTTTGCTTCCGCCAAGCGGAATATAGAGATAATCTCTAAACCATGTAGAAAGCGATATATGCCAACGTCTCCAGAATTCGGCAATATCACGTGAAAAATACGGAAAAGCAAAATTTCTCAATAACTCGATTCCAAACAAACGTGCGGTTCCCAAAGCAATATCAGAGTAACCGGAGAAATCACCATAAATTTGGAACGTAAAAAAGATAGCGCCTAAAACATGATCGCTTCCGGAATAGGTTTCAGAACCATTAAAAATCTGATTTGCATATTCGGCACATTGATCTGCAATGACGATTTTCTTGAATAATCCCCATAAAATTTGCCTTAAACCATCTACTGCATTTGCATAATCAAAGGTTCTCTTTTTTTGAATTTGTGGTAAAAGATGTGTCGCACGTTCTATTGGACCCGCAACTAACAATGGAAAAAAGCTAACAAAAAGGGAATAATCGATAAAGTTTTTTTCTGCTTTTATTCGGTTTTTATAGATGTCGATTACATAAGATAAACCGTGAAAGGTGTAGAATGAAATCCCTACCGGAAGAATAATTTTTAAGGTCCAAACATCAAATTTTAATCCAACGCCATTTAAAACTTCTGAAAAAGATTCGATGAAAAAATTATAATATTTAAAAACTCCAAGAAAACCAAGATTAACAGAAATACTTAACCAGAACCAAAATTTCTTTGCTTTCTCAGTTTTTGCGTCACACATTTTAATACCCGTATAATAATCTAATAATGTCGAAAAAACGAGAAGAAATAGAAATCTCCAATCCCAACAGGCATAAAAAAAGTAACTGGAAACAAGTAAAATTATATTCTGAAGTCTTAAGTTTTCTTTTGCAATAAACCAATATAATATAAAAACAAACGGTAAAAAGAAAACGAAATTTATGGAATTAAAAAGCATGTTTTTAGTCAGTTTTTGTGGTATTTATTGCTTGCCCAGTAGTTTCATTCAGCATAATGCAAAATGTTTAGACTAACAATAAAACTGATTCCAATAGCTTCAATTCAGATTGCCTTTAAGTATAAATAAAACTGGTATTTTCGGCTAATATAAAAAAGATTATCCGAAAAAAATTAAAGTTTTTATTTATGCCGAAAATTTTAATAATTATCAATTATCCATTCATGATCAATAACATCTAAGTTTACATCGTGATAATTAATTTCTTCCTTGCTAACTTCTCTTTTATACGGATCCAGGATTTCCCAAAGCGTTTCGTCAATGTCTGAAAGATTTGCTTTTATTAGATCTTTCAGTTGTCTTTTTAGATAAAAACTATAATGCAATCCGCTTGAAAAACCTTCTGACATACCGTTTTCCGGAAGCGTTATTTTATAAATTTCTTCTCGAAAATGCATTAAATCATTAAAAAGCCAACCGATATCAACCGTTCTGTGCCTGATATGATCCAGAAGGTCGGGATCAGAATATAAAGCAGTTATCTGGGTAATTATTTTATCTGATAATTCTTTGTTTGCGTCTTTTTCTCTGTCATGAAGAAATTCTCCTGACAAGACATATTCAAGATTCGTTAACTTATTAAGATGCTGCGCTCTGGTAAGTTTTTCAGTATTACCAGTAAACGAGTATTTTATTTGCACCAGCGGATTGACATACTTTTTTGTCAACTCAAAAGCTTCCAGAAGCGTTTCGATTTGCGAAAGTCTAATTTTAGCCGGTTTAGAATTTCTTCTTTCCGGTGAAGACCACAAATAATTATAGTCTAATATTTTATATAATAAATCTTTTGCTGTCATAGCTTAATGCCTTAAAAAATACTGATCCTAAATCTATGTAGAATCTCTTTATTTCTGAACTCTTTTTAAGTCCAAATCCTGAAAGTCAAAACTAAAATCAATATTTGGAGAAATTCCTTTCATTTTAATAGCTTGAGCTTTGCCATTTTCGTCAAGCGAAAACATAGCAAATGCATCACAATTCATTGCTTGATATTCCCATTTTATCGCAAACGTGTTAGCATTATAAAAAGCCATCGGGCCATTTAATTTTGGCGAACGATATGATTTGAACCATAATTGTTTGTTCTTTTCGAAGACTTCAATTCCTCCAAACCATTTGTCTACGTAAACACCAATAAAGTCTTCATTTTTAATTTTCACATTCTTAGAAGACGCTACTTTTTCCCAAGTTTTTTTAGTAACATCGTCTCCGCTAGCTTTTTCCTCGCTCATCCAAGTGGCAAATTTATCTGTCCAGCCAAAATCATCCAATCCTAAATAAATGTCAGAAATAGTGTTTGAAACCGCCATAAAAAGTCCTCCGCCGCCATTCTCCGTATTGGTCAAAATTACAATACCTAAATTCTGATCCGGATACATTTTTACAATCGACAACATTCCAGGCAAACCTCCGGTGTGAGATACTTCCAGATTTCCTTTTACATCTGTCAATTCCCAGCCTAAACCATAACCTCTAAAATGAGAATTATATCTAGGATTTGGATCTGCTTCTTCAACAGTATGAATGCGCCACATTTCGTTATGGTTTTTCTCAGAAAATAATGTAGTTTTCAAATCAGGCCCATACTGACCTTTATTCATAGAAACCGTCATCCATTTTGCCATATCTGCAACATTCGAAATTATTCCGCCTGCTGCGCTATTCATTTGAACTCCAAAACCATCAATTGTTTTTATCGTTCCTGATTCAGAGGAATGTGGTACCGCCAAATTGCTTTTGTCTTTTATCAAATTACTAGCAGCAAAACTATTATTCATTTGCAAAGGCTCAATAATTTTTTTTTGCACAAATGCTTCATAACTCATTCCGCTTATTCTCGCAATCAATTCGCCTGCAACAACATAAAGTAAATTATCATAATCAAATTGCGTTCTAAAAGCAGAAACCGGCTTAAAATATTGAAAACTATTCAAGACATCTTTAATCGTAAAATTTGAACCATCAGGAAAAAACATCAAATCACCAACGCCCAAACCAAGTCCGCTGCGATGCGTTAACAAATCCTGAATATTGAAATTCTCCGTCACATAATCGTTATACATTTTAAACTCAGGAATATGATCTTTTACTTTATCCGTCCATTTCAATTTTCCTTCGTCTTCAAGAATAGAAAGTGCAGCTGTTGTAAACGCTTTACTATTTGATGCAATTTGAAAATTTGTATTCTCGTTTACCGCTTTTTTAGTTTCAATAGAAGCAACTCCATATCCTTTTTGGTGAATTATTTTTCCATCTTTAACAATTGCAATCGAAGCACCGGCAACTTTAAATTTTACCAAAGCATCTTCCATCAATAAATCAATTTTTTGCGATGTTAATTGTGCAAAAGTTGGAGTAGAAGCAAGGCAAATAAAAAATAATAAAGTTAAAATAGTTGTTCCTTTTTTGGTGTAGAGATTGCTTTTGAACATTGTGGTTTTTTGGGTTTTATAGTTAACTTTTTGAAAGAAATAAACCAATCTCGATAATTTAAAATTATAAGGATTTTTTTTATAAAAATAGCATTATTTTATTGAATATGAAAAATAATTTTATGTTAAATTAGTAACTAATCCAAGATAATAATAGTGTTTATTAAACAATTATCATAACGATTCTCCAAATTAACCACAAAAAACAACAATAAAGGAAGTAATGAAATATAAGACAAAAAACCTCCAAAATCTAATGATTTCAGAGGTTCTCAGGAAAACCTCGTTTAGTACGGTTTATAGATAAATTCTCAATTTGGTAATTCATGAAACATTTCGACCATAATCTCCAAGCCTTTTGGTGAGTACATAAAATCAAGAAACTCTTCGGTTACTTTTTTTTCTTTGACAAATCTTTCTAACATTTCTTTTTCATAATCGGTAATTGCTTCTTTTAGATTCGGAAATTTCCCGTTTGTTAGATTTTCGCTTAAATCCAGAGCGTCAAGCATTGCTGCATTTACACCTTCGCCATTTGGAGGAAGCAAATGCGCCGCATCGCCAAGCAAAGTAATATTCGATTGTGATTCCCAGTTTTGATCAGCAGGCATTCCGTATAAAGGTCTTGGAACAAAAGTGGTTTCATTTTCTTTAAATAATTCCTGCCAAATAGGTGACCAATTCTTAAATTCTTCATTAAACCAAGTTTGAACTTGTTTGACATTTTTAAAATCAATACCACTTTTTGCAGCCCAATTTTCATCCGTTTTCCATCCAATATAAAAATCTAAGCTTCCGTCGCCTTTAGCGCTTAGAAATAAGGTTTTAGAATCTGCCATTGCCGATATTTTTCCTCCTTTTAATAAGTCATTAATTTGCGGCGTATTCTTTTGTGAGTTTTCAATATTTCCAACCAAATAAGTAACACCCGAATAAACGGGCTTGATTGGCGTAACAAACGGACGGATTTTAGAATTTGCGCCGTCAGCTCCAATTACAATATCGGCGTGTGCAATGTTTCCGTTTTGAAAAACAATTTGCCACGTATTCTCAATATTTTCTACCGAAACAATATGACTGTCCCAGACAACCGTTTCAGGATCAAGCGAATCTAGCAAAATATCTCTTAACGGTCCGCGATCGATTTCCGGTCTAAACCATTCGTCGCCAAAATCGCCCGTTGATTCTTTCTGATGATCGTCATGAAAAATGATTCCGTTTTGATCCACAACCCGATATTTATCGTTGTCAGGTCTGTAGTTTTCTTTGAAAGCGCCCAATAAACCGGCAGTTTCAAGTGCTTTCAATCCTGATTCAAAGTGCAAATCGAGTGTCGCACCTTGCAATCTTATATGTCTGCTTTCGTCTCTTTCGTATACTTTTACGTTTGCGCCTTTAATTTGCAAAAGTCTCGCTAAAGTAAGTCCGCCCGGACCACCGCCAATAATTGCTATACTTTTATTTGCTATCAGATCTATTCCTTTTAATGCTTCCATTTTTGATACCTTTTATTTGTAGTGCAAAGAAATGGCACTTAAACGGATTGCAAAATATCAAAACAAAGTAAGTATTGGACTATTCGTGGTTTTTATTTCTAAAACCTAAAGGCGTTATTCCGGTTACTTTAGAAAATAATCTCGAAAAATACGGATAATCATCATAACCCAAATCAGCTGCAATCTCTTTTGCAGATTTATCTGAATGATACAACATACGTTTTGCTTCAAGAATAATACGTTGCTGAATGTGATATGTAACAGAAAAACCTGTCGTGTTTTTTACACATTCGTTAAGATAAGCCGTTGATATATTTAGTCTTTCAGCATATTCCACAGGTTTTTTCATCGAAATGAAATTACGTTCCAAAAGTCCTTTGAAAGCTTTTGTTATTGTATCAAATCTGGAAAGTGAATCTGTGGTTTTTGTATGTTCTAAATATTGCGAAATAGTCAATCCAATTAATACATTACAACTTTCTTTAAGTATCGAATTATATAACTTTTCGTGGTTTCTTTCAGAGAAATTCATACAAAGCGTTATAGTATCAGAAATAATAGAAAAGGTATCCTCATTTATCAACAAAGGCTTTACAGGCGTGATATCTTCTAATAATTTGAGATATTCGGGATTTAGATTTTCATTATCAATTGCCCATCCGCTAAAAGTTACATTTTCGAAACCTATTAAACGATGTATTTGATTGGGATGAATATAGAGTAGAGAAGAAGGCTGAATTTTATACGTCTGAAAATCAATTTCGATACCCGTAGTTCCGCTTTCCTGCAAAAGAAACAAATGAAAATTATCCCGATGTGACTCTTCAAATTCTTCAAAAGAATCTAAATCTTTAACGGAAATTCTTCCAATAATAGCAATTCCGGCCTCAAATTCGCCAGCCGCAGGATTTACAGGAATTGATTTTGTTTTTTTAGACATTATAATTTTGCTTCTTTATACAAAGATATTTAATTATTTTATGAGAATTTTAGGAGCAAAGCAAACCGTTTTTTCAAGACCCGAAGTCCCGCTTTCACCTACATCTTTGTTCGTCCCTCTCAAAGGATACCGGCTCTATCGGGGCTAATTTAGAAGTATCTGTTTTTCAAGACAAAGCTTTGTGATTAATCCTCTACAAATTTCAAATGGATTTCTTTAAGCCAAAACCTCCATTTTTAATTTATTCAAATAAATATAGAATAACTTATTCTTATCAAAACAATACGAAGTTCCTATATCACGATTATAAATAGAAATTCGTTCTAAGGTATGAATGTTATAAACTTCAATTCTATCGTAAAAAACCAATAAAATTAAATTGGCATCAGAAAAAAACAGTTCGTGCGGAGCTGAATCCTCTTTTGAAAAGGAAAGTGTAAATTCAATTGCATTTTCAAAATCATTTTTAGACAGTTCTCTTATTTTAATTTTTATCTCACATAAATCTATATAATAGTAATACAATATTTTATTTCCACTAGAATTAAAAATATGATTGCTTCCAAAATCATCGATTTTATAAGAAAACAGAAGCACAGGTTTTTTTATATCATTAATTCTAAAAACATTAAAACTTCCTCTTGGATAATTTCCGTCTCTGTCGAAAAAAACCAAACCAAGAAGATTTTTATCAGGCAATGAAAATATTGGATATTCATCACCATTGAATCTTAAAAATAAAAAATCGTCTTTATAAAAAACCGTATCAAAAAAATCTGCTAAATCATGTTCGCTAAAGTCCTCTAAATCTAAAAAAATAAAATTATCACTTACAAGATATTTCTTCAAAAAACAGTAATCGTCCAGAGGGTTATGGGATTCGTCTTCTATTTTTTCAAGAACTACTTTTCCTTCAAAATCAATTTTAAAATGACAAACTTCCTCTTTAGTTTTTTTAAATCTTGCTTTTAAATAAATGAATTCTAAATCTTCAGATAAATAAAACTCAAAAATATGTGTTAAAGAATATTTGCCTAAATGACTCAAATCCTTACTATAATTGACAAAAGTATTATGTTCGAATTCACGATAATAAAAACGCAACTTATTGTCGAGCGTAATTTTTGCTTTTAAAGAACTATTAAAATCGATAATTTCAACAAATAATCGCCAAGATGAATTAACCTTAAGCAATGCAAGTTTATTAGAATTCGGAATAAAATGCATCTTTAAAATATTCTCGTAAGACACTTCAATATCTTCTGTCAAATTATAAGTTACCAATTCCATATATTCTATTTTATTCTTGCTTTAGCGAGATATTTGTCAAACGAAAATAGAAATTATAAATTCAATTATCTTTATATTTATTACAGAAAACGATTTTAAAGACAATAAAAAAACTCCATCAAATGCGATGGAGTTTTAAATATATAATTGTTTTAAAGCTAATTAAGCCAGAACCGTTTTTCGATCAGCTGGTCTAAAATACCACGATATTACAGTTAAAACGATTAATAATAGTGGACCAAAAAGTTCTTTTGCTGCATCTCCGCTGGCTACGTGTGAGAAAACAGCGCCAGACATTGCAAAGAAAAATCCCGCATAAGCCCATTCTTTCAACAAAGCAAACTTTGGAATAAGAATCGCAATAACACCCAGAAATTTCCAAACTGCCAAAAGCGTTAAAAAATAAAGCGGATATCCCAAATGAGCCATCATATCACCTTGATCTTTTACTTTTATAAATTGTACAATTCCGGTTGCAGTCATTCCTAATGCAAGCCAAAGCGTTGCAACCCAATAGATAATCTTGTTTCTCTTAGTCATAATTACTTGATTTAATTAGTTGATAGTTATTTTAGTTTGTTTACAGAATCCTGCAAACGGTTATGTGCCATATTAATACCCTGAGCAAACGGAAGTTTCAGCATTTGATCTCTAAGCTCCGGTGATTTGTAAACGATTTGCATGGTAAGTGCGCTCGTTTGATCTGATACTTTTGTGAATTCTAAAAACTCAAGCTGTGCCGGAAAAGGAGTATTTTCCATCTCAAAAGTTCTGGTGATTCTTTGATTTTCAATTATTTCGTGAATCACTCCATTTGCCTGAAATACAACATTTCCTTTGGCATCGGTGGTTTCAAATTGCCAACCGCCATGTTTTACATTTTCAAGTTTCAAAACTTTTGTTCCCATCCATTGTTCAACAATTTCAGCCTCTACATAAGCTTTGAAAAGTAATTCAAGAGGCAAATCAAATTCTCTCGTAATTACTAAATCCTGTTTGCCATTTTCGGCATGAATTTTAGTTTTTGGTTCCATGAATTTTATTTTTTAGGTTGATAGTTCTTCATTATGGCTTCGAGTTTATTGAACTTTTCGTCCCACATTTTTCTAAAAGGCTCAATGAAATTGTCAATTTCTTTGATCTTTTCGGGATTTAAATGGTAATAAATCTCTCTTCCGTTCTGTGTTTGATGTAATAATTCACATTCACTTAAAATCTGAATATGTTTTGAAATAGTTTGTCGTGACGAACTAAAATTTTCGGCTATTGTACCTGGTGTCATAGCCTGAAGCGCAACCAAACTCAAGATTGCTCTGCGAGTAGGATCTGCTATTGCCTGAAAAACGTCTCTTCTAATTTCCATTGTGCAGTTATTTGACTGCAAATATAATGCAGTTATTTGACTGCGCAAATTTTTTGAAGACTTTTTTTAAGCAAAACCTTAAAATATTTTTTAAAACCTAAATGTAAAGCATTAAAAAAGAGTAAAGTAGAAACCTGTTAACTGCAATTGTTTTAACACATAAAACATTGCCCCGAAGTGCAATTTCATTAAGTTAAGCTAAAAAAAATCAGTATTTATCTGCGTTTTTACGAAGTAAATCTGTTTTATCCGCGTCAAAATTAGACACTGATTTTACTGATTCGCTAAAGCGAAAACGCTGACAAAAACTGATTTTTCTATTTACTTTCTTGATAAAATCTATGTTTCTATGTGTTTAATTTTTTTTTTAGGCATTATATCCAACGGGCTAGAGTAGAAGTAATAGTTAATAAGTAGCATTTATTCTAATACTGGCTTTTATAAGTGCTAAGCCTTTTACAGCATCAATGTGGAAGTCTTTTGGCTGATGGTGTTTGTTCTCAGAAACGAGCTTTATAAATTCGTCACCTTTCTCAGATTTTTGAATCCATTTTACCATTACAAATTCTTCGCCTTCATCATTAACTAAGGAAATCAGGTACATTTCGCCCCAATAAATATTCCCGATCGAAGTGGTGATTTTTTTATATATAATGATATCTCCTGATTTTAGCAACGGATACATACTATCGCTGCTTACATAAACTGCGCCATCACATTTTGGTAAATTTGGTACAGTAATCTGATCGATTAACTTCTCCGTACTTTCGTCATCAAATAATGTTGATGCGGATGCGTGAACGTCAAAAAGTGGTATATTTTGCTTTTGATATTTGTCTTCTTCTGATGGAGATTCGTTTACAAAATTATTATGCTCGTTATTTAAATTTTCAGTATAAATCTGATTTTTAATCATTTTTTGCTTTCCTGTAAGCAACCAGACTGGATTTAAATCTAAACAATTGTCTATTATCTTATTGAAGACGTCTTCTCCTAAATTTCCATTTCTTTTTAATTGGGTACCTAAATATCCATTGGACAAGCCATTCTCCTTCTCAAATCGAGTTGGCTTAATTCCTTTGTAATCAAGGTATTGATAGAGTCTTTCAATTGCTTTCATAAAATATAAGAAAATATTTACTAAACCTTGCTATTTTGTAGACTATTGTTTATACATTTGTTCCCGCAACAGGAACAGACAAGGCAATGGACAAAGAAACGAAAAAGAAAAACATTTACAACACAGAAATCCTTAATCGTATCAAAGAAAAATACGGTTTATCAAAAAGATTTATCACAATGAGCCTTTCCGGTGACCGAAAAAGTGAAATGACAGACACTGTAAGAAAGGATTACAAAAAGATGGAAATTGCAATTGCAGCGCTTCTTAAAACGCTTTAAAAAAATAGAATAATTTCAATATTACCACACATAATAAGCTAATAATATCAAAATAACTTAATTCTTTGATTTAGAGAATTTCAATCACTAATCTCTAAATCGAAAGCCTCCTTAACCTTGGATTTTGGAGGCTCTTTTTTTATTCTAATGTTTCAATTTTCTGTTTCGCTTATAGCAGAATATCTATTGCGTTAGTTTATAAGGTTATAAAGTCCTCACTATTAATTTGTTCCAAGAAATGAGAATCGTGCGAAACTACAATTAGAGAACCTTGATATTCATTAATTGCTTTGGTCAGGATCTCAATATTCTGAATATCCAAATTATTTGTGGGTTCATCTAAAACAATAATATCCGGAGATTCTTTGTTTATGGTAAGACAACAAAGCATTAATCGCATTTTTTCGCCTCCGCTTAGAGCAAAACAAGGCTTATCCCAATCTTCTCTGGAAAATAAGAAGCGATTAAGCCGCATTTTAATTTCATGTTCTTCTAATCCTGATGTGTTGAAATACTGAGCCTGATCGTAAACTTTAAGCTGATTTTGAATTAAAGAATAATCCTGATCGATGTAAATAGATTTGTTATCAGCTCTGAAAACCGTTCCAATTTGCGGATTAAGTTCTCCTAATATAATTTTTATCAAAGTCGTTTTGCCGGAACCATTCGCACCTTTCAATGCAATTCTATTCCCGCTGATGATTTCGATATCTAAATTCTCTTTCCAAAGAAGTTGTTCTTTATATTTAAAATTAATTTCAGTAGCCTTAAAAAGCACTTTTCCTTTGTGTAACACAGAGTTATCAAAACCTATTTTCATTTGATCAATATCTGGTATAGAAGAGTGCAATTCGCGTAATTCCTGCGAAATACCATCTATCTTTTCTGCATGAACTCCTTTTAGTTTCGAACTGCTATTTTCAGCATTATTACGCAGCGTATTCATCATGATTCTTGCAACTCCGGATTTCTCTTGTTTCTTTTTGCCTCGAGCGTCTAGTTTTTGCTGTCTTTCTAATGTTTCACGTTCTTTTTCGCGGGCTTTTCGCAGTGCTTTTTCTTTGGAATGCAAATCCTGATTTAAAGCATTAATTTCGATTTGCTTTTGCTCAGCATAAAAATCGTAATTTCCGCCATACACATTAACGTCGTGTTTACTTAATTCGTAAGTTGTATTGAGTTTGTTAAGCAAACTTCTGTCGTGACTCACAATTAATAAAGTACTTGACGTTGACTCAATAAAATCATACAATAATTCTCTGGCAGTTGTATCAAGATGATTGCTGGGTTCATCCATCAAAACCAGTTCCGGCTGATGAATTAGAATACCGGCAAGAAAGATTTTTGTCTTTTGTCCGCCACTTAAAGTATTCATTTTTGACATTAAATCTAAATCTTCAAGTTTCCAGTATTTTAAAGCATTATCGCAACGTTCTTCAATGGTCCAGTCATCGTTTAGAATGTTTAGATTTTCTTCGGTAACATTTCCTTCGATTATCTCTTTAAATGCTTTAAGTTTATCGGCAATACGCAATGCTTCGGCAATTGTAAGTTCGTTGTATTGCCCAAAAATCTGCGGAATATAATAGGGTTCAGAACCTAATCTCAACTCTCCGTTTAAAGGTTCTGATTCGCCGGCAATAATCTTAAGCAAAGTCGATTTTCCTGAACCGTTATTACCAATTAATGCAATTTTTTCGTGATTGTTTACAGTAAAACTGATGTTGTCAAATAACAATTCCTTGTTATTGTGTTTATATGAAATGTTTTGTAGAATAAGCATAATTTCTTTCTCTAAAGATGAATAAATTGAGCCACCACAAATTGCGGTTTACTCTCTAAATTGCCTGAAAGAAATTATTTTTCACATAAAGAAATGCTTTAGTTATTAGCTTTGTAAAGATATAATTTTATACGAAAGCTTGCAAAAGGTGAAAAAAGTTTTTTTCGCCGCGAATTTCACGAATTTACTTGAATTTTTATTTTGATTGTGCAATTGAATAAATCTGTACGAATCTGTGCAATCTGTGGCAAACTTTTTAATCGGTTTCAAGGTAAAAATTCGCATAAATTCGTGAAATTTGTGGCAAACTCTTTTTATATATAAAACAAAAAACCATATTGCTTTTGGGTACAATATGGTTTTTGGTTAAATATTTTGAGTTCATAAACAATGAACTTTGATGGTTATATTTTGCTAAGCGTGAGCTTCATTTCTTTACTATCCAGTACCAGTTTGTCTTCTGTTATAGTACTTTCGCAAGGATATGGAGTACCAGTTTCATCTTTAATTACTAAACTTTTTCCTCCTTTTGTCAAAGCATAAGTACCATTATTGATTTCGCTCTGCAAATATCCGGTTACATGCCCGTCTTTAGTGAAGGTTAATGTTCCCTGAGTTAGAATTACATTTTTAATAGAATCAGTGATAGGCATTTTTGGCTCAACAGCGGTAACTTTCCAAGAGTTCACCAATTCATTTCTACTCTTATGACATGAAATCATTAATACTGCCACCATTGCAATTCCGAAGATAAATAATTTAGATTTTTTCATGATTTTGTGATTAAAGTTAAACTACAGAAAATTACAAAAATTTTTCTAATTAAAAATCTAAAAATCAAATATTTATAAATAACCAGGATTTGAATATGGAATTTTAAATTAAAATGACGTTTTTAATAAGAAGATAAAAAGAAAACATTGACGCCAATATATTTTACAAACATTGATTATCGTAGAGTCGCACAGCAATGCGTCTCCGCAAAGATTAGACACAATGATCAAGCACAGAGAATAGAACATAGAGAATAGAACATAGAGAATAGAACATAGAGAATAGATATTAGACGCACTGCTGTGCGCCTCTACAGAAAACCTTTGAACCTTTGAACCTTAATTTAAAGTTAACGCTCCCAAAATCTCTTCGTACAAAAATGGTCCTCCGGGATATTTCGCTGTATAATCCAGATTCATCCAAACCTGACCGCGATCATCAACGTGGTAATGTATTTTTTTGCCGTAACTTTCTTTGACAAAAAGCACGTTTTTAATCAAATAGTTGACTTTCTCTAAATCGATTAAAGAACCAATTAATATTTCAGGATAAATATGTCCTTTTGTATGGATTAATCGTGGAGTTCCGCCAATAGAACGCACTGCTGCAGCCATTAGAATAGAATGATCGTCACAATCTCCGGAGAAATATTCTAACGATTCACTTGCTGTCGCAATATAATCACCTTCTTTTGGGTCGTTGACATAATTCCAACGGCTATTAATCTCTTTAAAGACTGCAAAACACTGAATAATGGTTCTGTAATCAGAATATCCTTTTATACCTTTAAAATGCTTTGTAGTTGCCATAATAGCAAAATTCCGGACTTTTGGATTCTGATATTCGATGGCATTTATGATTTTTGATTTATTTGGAAACGGAAGCAACTTTGCCACAATAATATCCTGCGGAAAAGGATTATCAGACATTGTATAAATCATTGAATTATAATCCTCGGAAATCTCACTGAAGCCATAATTCCCGATAACAGTTCCGTAAACTAAAATCAATAAATAAACCGCGATACACAATATTATAATCGTTCGCAACAGCATTAAAAGAAAGAAAACTGCAGCAAAAACAAATATAAAAATGAATACACGATCTAAGTTAAAAGCCCAATTTAAATCAATTAAATTCTGGTGTAAAATGATAAAAATCGGGATTGTGATCAAAAGACTCAATATCATAATAATAACCCTATCCCAAGGTGATTTCACCTGTAACCTGGATTTTAATTGCGGAAAGTCAATTTTAGGGAATTTTATCATAAGAATCAAAAGCAGTTTTTTTACAGTGCTTTTACCGTTTCAACAAAAGTACTTTTTTTATCAATAATACCTAGGTCAAATAATTGATTTTGAATTTTAATAAATGCTTTTTCGCTCAAATGCTTTTGAGACCATTGTGTAAGCTTTAACCATTCCTGAATGTCTTCTAATTTTTGATTAAAAAGCTCCGATAAAGTTTTATCAATATCAGGAATCTGAGTAAAATCGTGCGTTGTATTGTTTATAATTTCAAGGATTTTTTCGACAGTTTTTGGATTCTTTTTCAAGAATTCGTCGCGAACGGTAATCACAAATGACGGCCATGGAGTAGGGCAGTCGCCAACACGTCTAAAAACGCCTTTATCAACAAGAGGTTTCGTCATAAAACGTTCCCACATAAAATAATCAGCAGTTCCGTTTGTCAGTGCTTCAACAGCTCCATCGATAGTATTTATAATTTCAAACTGTAAATTATCTGTTTCCCAGCCCTGTTCATGTGCATTTACATACGCCATTAACTGAGATCCTGACCCAATTCTTGAAATCGCAACTTTCTTATCTTTAAGATCATTTATAGTATGAAAATCTGATTTTGCAGCAACATGAATTCCCCAAATTAAAGGCGATTGCACATAAATCTGAACAATTTTACTTGGATTTCCAGCAACAATATCCTTTACAATTCCTTCCGTTAAAATAACCGCTATATCAGCTTCTCCATCACGCAGCATCTGACACATTTTACCAGTACCTTCCGGAATATTTTTCCATTGTAAATCAATGTTTTCAGCTTCAAATTCGCCATTTTCAATGCATAGATGCCATGGCAAATTGAAGTGTTCAGGAACACCTACAATTTTTACAGTTTTCATTATAGTTTAAGTTTAAGTTAAGTTTGGTATGCGTATTATAAGTTTGTTTGTGTTTTATTTAGGTTTAGTTTTTTAATAAATCTGCACGGTGTTTTTCAGAAAGACAAGGTTCTGCAAATTCTATTACTGAATTTGATTCATACTCATCTAAAATGCTTTTTACGATCGAATAATCGACTTCTTTTGTAATTTCGGCAGCAAGAAATGTCTCGTTTAGACTTTCTGAAATGCAATTAATTGATTTTAATTTTTCTCTGATTATTTCTTTATCAAAACCTTCGTCTAAAATTAAAATCTGAACAATTGAATTTCCGGAACTTTCAATTGTTTCTCTATGAATAAAGCACTTTTCGGTTTCATCATATTCTGCACGAAAAATATCATCCGTAGCAATCAAAGGTCCAAAAAATGGAATATTATCCAATTTATAATATCCTTTTTCTAAATCTATAATTTCAGCCCACATCGTTTCAGAAACTATTTCTTCGAGGTAAGTACTATAATATTTAAATAGGATTTTTTTATGCGTATCTGCCATTATTTCTTTTGTAATATTTTTTTTTTAAGCGCAATCTTTTTTTATTATCTAATTCTCAAATTAACTAATTATCTAATTAGTTAATTTCATTTATTATTGCTTTCAACGGTGATACAACAATGCGATAACCATCAGGATCGAGAAACATTTTTCCGTTTTCATTCCAGAAAGGATTACTTGCAGTTATTATTGAAATGTTATTATGTAACAATTGGCTAATCAATACATCATAATCTATAATTGATTTTGGATAAAGTACAATTACATCGTCCTGATCAAAGGTATGATTGGCTTTTTCATGGGATTTTGTAAATTCAAAATGCCAGTCCAAACCGGATTTTCCAACAAAAACACCGTCATAATTATTATGATTCTGAAAGTCTCCTAATAGCTCAAAACCAAGAATATCAACATAAAAGTTTACAATTCTTTCTAAATCATCAGTATGTCGGGCAACTCTCAAAAACATAATTTAAGCTTTTATCTGGTTTATATGATGTTCTAAATGTTCAACATAATCTGTCATCAGAAACTTTAAATCAATTACAGAACCGTCACTTAGCACAATTTCATAATCTAAAGCTTTCTCATCAACAGATTTCATAAGTCTGACAATCTGTTTATTAAGCACAAACCACAACTGCGTCAACTCGTCAATATCCATTGTTTGATATTGGTTTAAATTTACCAAATCTATTTGATTATATGGCCTGTGTTGATAAGGTTTTTCTACATAATTTATTTCTGTAAAACGAACCAGATTATGAATTGCAGAATCAACCAAATGTCCTAAAACCTCTTTTTTAGACCATTTTCCAGGTTTTCTTTCTTCTAAAGTATTTTGATTTATTGTTGGAAAATAAGAACCATTTTCCAATAATAATCTTTCAAATTTAAGAATAGCTTCTTGCATGAATAGTTATTTTTTATTGATTTCAGATCAACCTTCTATTTTTTCAATCAAAATTATAAAACAGATAAAAAGCATAAATCCAGCAAATAAATTTTTCTGAGCAGTAGTAAATCCATTTTTGTCAATACTTTCATCATCATTATCCCAATAATAATCTAAACTTTTAGGATATTTTTCTTCGATTGATGCATTTAGAAGCTGAAAAAAACTCCATCTAAATAAACCTCCCATACCTAAAGTAAATTTTCTTAGCGGTTTAAAAATCAAATGATCAAAGAAAAAAGTAAACATTAATTACCCGCCAGTTTATTCAATGTATAAGTAATCAATTCATCAACAGCTTTATAAGGATCTTCACTAAAAGTTCCTGATGCACGATTTGCAATAATAGCATTCAAAGACAAAGCATTATGTCCGAGAAGCGCCGAAAGCCCATAGATCGCAGCCGTTTCCATTTCTAAATTAGTGATTCTTTGGTTATCAAAATTAAAATTATCCATTTTATTGTTTAATTCCTCATCTTGAATATTCAAACGTAAAACACGTCCTTGTGGTCCATAAAATCCTCCGGCAGTTGCTGTAATTCCTTTAAAAATTTTATCAGATTCAATGATTTTTTCCAGTTTTTCAGAACACGCAATTGCATAAGGTTTTCCTTTTCTGATATCCCAATTAGTATGCGCAACAAAAGCATCTTCGATAGCAGCATTCGAAACTTCGTCGATCAAATAGGAGCGAAGCATATTGTCTAATCCTAATCCGAATTTAGACATTACGAAACTATCCACAGGAATATCATTCTGCAAAGAACCCGAAGTTCCGATTCTGATAATATTAAGCGAAGTCAGGTTTTCTTTAGGCAAACGAGTTTCTAAATCGATGTTTACCAAAGCGTCTAATTCATTAATAACAATATCAATATTATCAGGACCAATTCCGGTTGACATTACAGAAATTCTTTTTCCTTTATAGATTCCGGTTTGCGTTTTAAACTCTCTTTTTTGAGTTGAATATTCGATAGAATCAAAAAACTGAGTGATTTTCTCGACTCTATTTTGATCTCCAACAAAAATTATATCGTGAGCAATATGTTCAGGACGAAGGTTTAAGTGGTAAACGCTTCCGTCTGGATTTAGTATTAATTCTGAGTTTTGTATCATTTTTTTTGAGGTTCTGAGGTTCTAAGTGACTAAGGTTCTGAGGTTTTCTTTCGAGACGTATAACTTTGTGTCTTATTTTGCCCGCAGATTTAACGGATTGAACGGATTGTCACAGATTTTTATTTTTTTCTTTTAAGGTTTTGAGGTTTTTTATTGGGGTTTTATGATGTTTTTTTATTGTAGAGGCGCACAGCAGTGCGTCTTTTTTTTGCCCACGGATTTAACGAATTGAACTGATTGTCACAGATTTATTTTCTTTTAAGGTTCTGAGTTTCTAAGCAACTAAGGCGCTAAGTTTTTTTTCTGAAATTCCAAATTCCAATGATTGGAAATCTTTTTTTCAACACAAAGCTTTGCGATCTTAGCATTTTTATTGCCCAACGTTTCGGCATCAAATTATAATTCTTAGCGAGCTTTGCGGTTAAATTTTATAATCATCTGCAATCTAAAATCATTATCCACCCACACGTTTCGTTTTAAATCCTTTTGCTTTTAGGATTTCCATGATTTTGTCGCGATAATCGCCTTGAATAATGATTGAACTGTCTTTAAAAGTTCCGCCAACACTTAATTTGGTTTTGATTTCTTTGGCGAGAACTTTAAAATCTTCGTCAGATCCTTCATAACCTTCGATAATTGTGGTGGCTTTTCCTTTTCGTTTTTCAAATTTGCAAATCATAGGCTCTTTTTGAATATAAAGCACATGATCCTGCTCCTGAATTTCCTCAGGCTCATTTGATTCGACGTGATCGGGAAATAAGTTTTTTAATTGATCTTGTAAGTCCATAGAATTTTTATTCTAAAAATAAGTTTCAATAAATATAGTTTGTAAAAATTAAATTCCAAATACCAATTTACATTGGAATTTGGAATTTAAAGAATTGAGATTTAAAAAGTTTATTTTTTAATTAACCCTAAATCTACTAAACGTTCGTATAAATAATCTCCCGCTGTAATATCTTCGAATCTCTTAGGATTTTCAGCATCAATACAGTTTTCAAGACAATCCAGACGCATATCGCTTACCGGATGCATAAAAAACGGAACCGAAAAACGTGAAGTTCCCCATAATTCTCTAGGCGGATTTACAACCTGGTGAATCGTAGATTTTAGTTTATTGTTTGTATGTCTTGACAACATATCTCCAACATTAATTACTAATTCATCGTCTGCAGCGATTGCATCAATCCATTCGCCATCATGATTTTGAACTTGTAATCCTTTTCCCTGTGCACCCATTAATAAGGTAATCAGATTAATATCTCCGTGAGCAGCTGCACGAATTGCGTTTTCCGGCTCAGAAGTAATTGGTGGATAATGAATTGGTCTCAAAATAGAGTTTCCGTCTTTTGCATATTGGTCAAAATAAAATTCATCTAAACCTAAGTGCAAAGCCAAAGCTCTTAATACATAAACACCTGTTTTTTCAAGCATTTGATACGCTTCTTTACCTACAACATTAAAACGAGGTAATTCAGTCACTTCAACATTGTCCGGATATTCCGAAGCATATTTTGAAGAAGCATCAACATATTGGCCAAAATGCCAAAATTCTTTCAAATCACCTTCTTTGCGACCTTTAGCATGTTCTTTTCCAAAAGATACATAACCTCGTTGTCCGCCAATACCGGGAATTTCATAATTATGCTTAGTTTCCACTGGCAAAGCGAAAAATTTTCTAATTTCGCCATAAAGCTCGTCTACTAACTGATCGTCTAAAAAGTGACCTTTTAGGGCTACGAAGCCAATGTTTTCAAATGCACTGCCGATTTCATTTACAAATTTTTGTTTACGTTTCGGGTCGTCCGAAAGGAAATCACGTAAGTCTACACTAGGAATGTTTTGCATACTTTACATTTTTATTTAAAGATAAAAGGTCAATTAAGACCTTTCAATAACAAAGGTAGAGAATATTTTATATTTGAATTTTAAAAGTTAGAATAAAATTAAAAATATCTAACAAAAAGAAATAAAATTGTTATAATTTTCTATATTTGAAATACTTAAACAGCGGATCAAATGATTTTCTATAAACAGAACCTTTCTGATACTCAATTATTAGACTTATATAAAAAAATTCTAAAACCTCGTTTGATCGAAGAAAAAATGCTGATTCTGATTCGGCAGGGAAAAGTCTCAAAATGGTTCTCCGGAATCGGGCAGGAGGCAATCGCTGTGGGAGTTACTGCTGCATTAGAAGACAATGAATACGTCTTGCCAATGCACAGAAACCTGGGCGTTTTTACGACCAGAAACATTCCGCTGTATCGATTATTTTCGCAATGGCAGGGAAAAGCAAATGGTTTTACTAAAGGAAGAGATCGCAGTTTTCATTTTGGAACGCAGGAATACAATATTATCGGAATGATTTCGCATTTAGGTCCGCAATTAGGAATCGCAGACGGAATCGCTCTTGCCGATAAACTTCAGAATAATAAAAAAGTCACAGCCGTTTTTACCGGTGAAGGCGCTACAAGTGAAGGAGATTTTCATGAAGCATTAAATATTGCTGCTGTCTGGAAATTGCCTGTAATGTTTATCATCGAAAACAATGGTTACGGACTTTCGACTCCAACAAATGAACAATATTCCTGCGAAAACCTTGCTGATAAAGGTATTGGCTACGGAATCGAAAGTTATATTATTGATGGAAATAATATACTTGAAGTCTACAATAAAATTTTGCAGCTCAAAGAACACATGCAACAAGATCCGCATCCGGTTTTATTGGAATTTAAAACCTTTAGAATGCGCGGACATGAAGAGGCGAGTGGCACAAAATATGTTCCCGATGAATTATTAAGAAAATGGGCAACGCAAGATCCGGTCGATAATTACAGAATGTTTCTTTTAGAAGAGGGTATTTTGACTGAAGAACATGACGCAGCTTTCCATGAAGAAATTAAACATGAAATCGAAGAAAATTGGGCTATTGCAAATGCAGAACCTGAAATTATTCCAACTTATAGTGAAGAATTAAAAGATGTGTATGAACCTTTTCAATATGAAGAAGTTAATACAGAATCAGAATCTAAGAATATTCGGTTTATAGACGCTATCAGAAACAGTTTAGACCAATCAATGCAACGCCACGAAAACCTGGTTATTATGGGTCAGGATATTGCCGAATATGGTGGTGCATTTAAAATTACAGAAGGCTTTGTTGAAACGTTTGGGAAAGAGCGCGTACGTAATACTCCAATTTGCGAAAGCGCTGTAATATCTGCCGGAATGGGTTTATCAATCAACGGATATAAAGCAATTGTCGAAATGCAATTTGCCGATTTTGTTTCTACAGGATTTAATCCAATTGTAAATTTATTGGCAAAATCACATTATCGCTGGGGCGAAAAAGCCGATGTAGTCGTTAGAATGCCTTGCGGCGGCGGAACTCAGGCTGGACCATTTCATTCACAGACAAATGAAGCCTGGTTTACCAAAACTCCGGGTTTAAAAGTCGTATATCCTGCGTTTCCATATGATGCAAAAGGATTACTGAATACTTCGATAAATGATCCAAATCCGGTTTTGTTTTTCGAACATAAACAATTGTACAGAAGCGTTTATCAAGACGTTCCAACAGATTATTATACAATTCCATTAGGAAAAGCGGCTTTATTAAAAGAAGGAAATGCTATAACCATTATCGCTTTTGGTGCTCCGGTTCATTGGGCATTAGAAACTTTGGCAAAATATCCTGAAATTGACGCTGATTTAATCGATCTAAGAACTTTACAACCTTTAGATACTGAAACTATTTTTGCTTCAGTTAGAAAAACAGGAAAAGTAATTATTTATCAGGAAGACACGCTTTTTGGTGGAATTGCCAGCGATATTTCGGCTTTAATTATGGAAGAATGTTTCGAATATCTTGATGCTCCCGTAAAAAGAGTTGCGAGCTTAGATTCGCCAATTCCGTTTACTAAAGCGCTGGAAGATCAGTTCTTACCAAAAGATCGTTTTGAGAATGTTTTATTAGATTTATTAAAATATTAGACCCAAATAGTAAATAGTTTTGCATAAACAACATTTTTTTTATCTTTAAACAATAAAAAAATAATTTATGAAAAAACTATTCGTTTCTTTCTTTGCAATGACTTTACTTTTTTCTTGTAATAAAAGTACTAAGTCTAATGAGGATAAAGCTTTAGATCAAAAATTTGATACTTATAAAGATGGTTTTGTAACCGCTTTATGGAAAATTAGTCCAAATTGGGCTTCTAGTGTTGGCTATCATAAACTAGATAGTGTTTTGACTATACCAAATGATAATCAGAAAAAAATAACACTTGAGTTTGTCAATGCACAATTAGATTCTTTGAAAAAATTCAATATTGACGAGTTATCGGACAATAACAAAACCGATTTTCATTTGATTAAAAATGAACTTGAAAGCGATATTTTCAGCATTACTGAATTAAAAGCAGGCGAGTGGGATCCTTCCAGTTATAATGTTTGTGGTGCTTTTGCCGAAATTTTAAATGGTACTTATGACACTCCAGAGATTCGTTTACGTGCTTTTAATGCAAAAATGAATAATATTCCAGCATATTATGAAGCTGCGAAAAACAATATCAAAAATCCAACAGTTGAACATACAGAACTTGCCATTGCTCAAAACCTTGGCGGATCGACTGTGTTTCAGGATGAACTAAAAACAGCATTAGATAAAAGTAAATTAACTGATGTTGAGAAAAAAGAAATGCTTGCCAAAGCACAAGTTTCTGTGAAAGCAATTGCTGATTACGCAAATTGGTTAAAAAATCTACCGAATAAAACACCTCGTTCTTTTAGACTTGGAGCAGCATTATATGCTAAGAAATTTAATCATGACATTCAATCAGGTTATTCTGCCGATGAAATTTTTAAAATTGCAGTAGATCACAAAAAAGATTTACATGATAAAATGTTTGTTCTGGCTGATAAACTTTGGACAAAATACAAGGGAACTGAAGCAAAACCTGCTGATAAATTGGAGTTAATTAAGCAAGTAATCGACAAAATCTCTTTGCAGCACACAACGCCTGAGAAATTTCAATCTGAAATAGAGAAGCAAATTCCGGAATTAACAGCTTATGTAAAAGCTAAAGATTTATTGTACATAGATCCTTCAAAACCACTTGTAGTACGCAAAGAACCGGCTTATATGGCAGGAGTTGCCGGCGCGTCTATTTCGGCTCCGGGACCTTATGACAAAAATGCAAATACGTATTACAATGTAGGAAGTATGTCTGGTTGGACTCCGGAAAATGCAGAAAGTTATTTGCGTGAATACAACAATTACATCCTTCAGATTCTTAATATTCACGAAGCAATTCCCGGACATTATACACAGCTCGTTTATAGCAATCAATCTCCAAGTATCATCAAATCGATATTATCAAATGGCGCTATGGTTGAAGGTTGGGCGGTTTATGCAGAAAGAATGATGCTTGAAAGTGGTTATAAAAATTCTGACGAAATGTGGTTGATGTACTATAAATGGAATTTAAGAGCAACTTGCAATACGATTCTAGACATTAGTGTTCACACCAAAAATATGTCTAAAGAAGATGCATTGAAATTATTGACCAAAGAAGCTTTTCAGCAACAAGCTGAAGCCGATGGAAAATGGAAACGCGTCACTTTATCCCAAGTGCAATTATGTTCTTACTTTACAGGATATACTGAAATTTATAACCTTAGAGAAGAACTTAAAAAACAAGAAGGAGACAAATTTAATCTGAAAAAATTTCATGAAAAATTCCTGAGTTTTGGAAGCGCTCCAGTAAAATACATAAAAGAATTAATGCTTTCTAAAGAATAAATTCAAAAGCCTATCAAGTGATCAACTGATAGGCTTTTTTTTTGTTTTTTTTGTCATTTCGAGCGAAGGGAGAAATCACACAACAAACTCTACAATCTAAATCGCAAATCTTTGCCGAATCCCGCGTATGATTTACTTCGCTCGAAATGACAAAAATGCGAATAAAACCCGTGTGAATCCGCGTTTTCGCGATAGCGAATCAGTGTCATCCGCGTACCATATACGCGTGTGATTTACTTCGGTCGAAATGACAAAAAAGCAAATAAAACCCGTGTGAATCTGCGTTTTCGCGATAGCGAATCAGTGTCATCCGCGTGCCATATATGCGTACGATTTACTTCATCTGTTCGCTATCGCTCGGGTCTGCTCGCGTCGAAATAACAAATTCTAGAATTGAACTTTTAAACAAACTAAGTTTGGACTTCTAAACAAAGTTGGCAATTCTTTTTATAATGAAATTTGCATTACTAATTCTTGATAAATTGACAAATTCTAATAATGATAAATTTCAATTTGGAGGAATAAAAATTTAATTTAAAAAAATATGAAAGTTATTATAACTGGTGCCACAGGAATGGTTGGTGAAGGTGTTTTGTTTGAATGCCTTGAGAACGACACAGTAAAAAAGGTTTTAATGGTAAATAGAAAACCATCGCCTGTAAAACACCCAAAATTGACGGAGTTAATTGTTCCAAATTTTATGGATTTAACAGCTTTTGAAGCTCAACTTACAGGTTATGACGCTTGTTTTTATTGTGCCGGAATAAGTTCTGTTGGTATGGATGAAGCAAAATTTACGCAAATAACGTATGACACGACAATAAGTTTTGCGAGTAAACTAGCTTCTTTAAATCCGAATATGGTTTTTACTTATGTTTCCGGAAGTCATACTGATACTTCAGAAAAAGGCAGAGTAATGTGGGCGAGAGTAAAAGGAAAAACTGAAAATGATTTATTGAAATTACCATTTAAAAAAGCGTACAACTTTAGACCGGGTTTCATGAAACCATTCAAAGGGCAAAAAAATGTAAAAGCCTTTTTTAAACCGTTGATTTTCTTGTTTCCGATTTTACTTCCTACAAAGTCATTAACGTTAAAACAAGTAGGACAAGCAATGATAAACTGCGTAGTTCGTGGATATTCGAAAAATATACTCGAAATCGATGATATAAAAATCGCTGCAAAATAACTCTAAATGAAGAAATCCATCCAAAGATTTAAGAAAATTATGATCACTTTTTTTATTATTATATTTCTGCTTGCAACTATTACATTTTTGTATTTGCAACTGCCACAATTTGGCAAAAATCCCTCAGGAAAACGACTTGTTGAAATTGAAAAATCGGCTCATTTTAAAAATGACAGATTCAATAATTTAGTCGAAAGACCAACATTATCAGAAGGATATACGATGTTGGGAGAAATGTACAATGTCGTTTTTAAAGAATATCCAAGAAGAGAACCCAAAGATTCATTGCCATCTGTAAAAACAGATTTAAAAAATATTCCCCCTGATTCAAATGCACTGGTTTGGTTTGGACATTCGTCGGTTTTTATGCAGCTCGAAGGTAAAAAAATCCTGATTGATCCTGTTTTTAGTGGCAAAGCATCGCCATTGCCCTGGGGAGTTCGTGCCTACAATGGAAGCGATATTTATAGCGTTGCCGATATGCCTGAAATTGATTATTTATTCATTTCTCACGATCATTACGATCATTTAGATTATGAAACTATTATTGGATTAAAAGACAAAGTAAAACATGTTGTTTGCGGACTTGGAGTAGGAGCACATTTTGAACGTTGGGGCTATAAACCAGAGCAAATAATAGAGAAAGACTGGAATCAAAAAATCGAATTAGATCATAACTTTACTATTTTTACAGAATCATCTCATCATGAATCGGGTAGGGGATTTGTGCGTGGTAAAACCTTATGGATGTCTTATTTGATTCAAACTCCAAGCTTAAAAATTTACATTAGCGGAGACGGAGGTTTTGATGATCGATTTAAAAAAATAGGCGAGAAATTTGGACCAATTGACTGGGCGATTTTAGAATGTGGTCAATATGATAAAGCATGGCAATCTGTTCATAATTTACCAGAAGAAGTAGCGCAAGCAGCCGTTGATTTAGGTGCAAAAAACATGATTCCCGTTCATAATTCAAAATTCACTTTAGGAAAACACGCCTGGGATGAACCTTTGGAAAAAATTACACAATTGTCTCTAAATAAACCGTATCGATTAGTGACACCAATGATTGGTCAGGAAGTAGATTTAAACAATAATCAGCAGCAATTTAAGCGTTGGTGGGAAAATGTCAATTAATTTAATTGAGAATAATGAAAATTACAGAAATAAAATCATGTTATATCGGACCCGAGATTTCGCCTGAACAATTCATCGCTGAGCATTTCTTTTTGTATCTCGCAAAAGGCACTGTTCATGGTTATGATGGCAATAAAAATTATACGCTAAAATCAGGAGATTATTGCATTATATGCAAAAACTATCTCGCCAGATATAACAAAGAAAAAGAGAATGAAGAATTCGAAAAAGTAGTTGTAATTCTCGATGAACAATTTCTAAAAAAGATTAAAGACAGACATCAAATACAAGTTTCAAATTCTAAACCTACAGAAGCTTTTATAACTTTAGAAAAGAATGATTTAATTCCAAATTTCATTCAGTCGTTGTCACCTTATTACAATCAAACGGGCGATATAGACGATACATTTTCGGATATTAAGAGAGAAGAATTAGTCTTTATTCTACTAAAGCTAAAACCAGAACTGGCAACAATTTTCTTTGATTTTACTATTCCTGAGAAGATTAATCTGGAGAAATTCATGCTTCACAATTACAAATTCAACGTGACTCTGGAACGTTTTGCGTATTTAACCGGCAGAAGTCTATCTTCTTTTAAAAGGGATTTTGTAAAAATATTCAATACAACACCAAGCCATTGGCTAACGCAAAAACGATTGGAAGAAGCTTATTTTCTAATTGAGAAAAAAGACAAAAAACCTTCTGATATTTACCTTGATTTAGGTTTTGAGGATTTGTCGCATTTTTCGTTTGCTTTTAAAAAGTTATTTGGTTTTGCACCAAAAAAACTAATGGAACAGAAGTAATAAAATCAAATTTGAAATAGGTAAAAGTTCGCCACGAATTACACAAATTTTCCCGAATTTGATTTGTGCAAATTTGTGCAATTCGTGGCAAAAAAAATAACCTATATAATAACCACTAATCGTTGACCATCAAGGGCTTCTTTTGCCCACATTTCTTCTATATCAACTATTTTAACTTCCTGAATATTAACTTTTAGTTTGTTTTGAGCTGCTAAAAGAAACATTTCCGGAAGAATTTCTGAGAATAATAATTTCACTTCGGTTTTAGACCAACTTCCTAATCCGGAACCAGATAATTGCAAATCTACACTTCTCAAAATACCCGCTGACAATTGAATAGAATCTCCAGCCATTCCGCCAATATTTACATATCTTACTTTGTTTGTAAAAGAGCCATTTCCTTTTAGTGCTGTAAGAATCAGTTCAGCGGGATGTCCCCACAAATAATCCAGAATTATGTCTATTGGAGTAGTGGAGTGAATTTGTTTAAGTTGTGTGATAATAGCTTCATCATTTTGCTTAAGCGAAATAATCTCGTCAGCGCCTAATTCTAAAAGACTTTGAAGTGTTTTTTCGTTTCTTCCGGTTACGATTATTTTCTTTGCTCCATAATGTCTGGCAAGCTGAATTGCCATTTGCCCGGTAAAACCTGTAGCGCCATTAATTAAAACGGTTTCACCTTCTTTTATTCCGGCTCTAAATTTTAACGCCATTGCAGATCCTGCAACCGCATTGGGCAATGAAGCCGCAACGGCATCGCTAATTCCATCAGGCAAAGGAACCAATATGTTTTTATCAATAATCGCTTTTTCGGCAATTGTACCGTTAATTCCGCGAGCATAAACTCTGGTTCCGTTTTCAAGTAAACCAACGCCATCACTGCCAATTACAAAACCATTCTGATTTTGATTTTCTGACGAATAATGTTTACCGCTGGCTTTTCCTTTATCCAGATTTGTAATCGCTACGGCTTTTACCGAAATTAAAACTTGATTTTCGTTTTGCGGAATAGGTTCTGCAAAATCTACATATTTTGGCATTTCGCCTTTTGTATAAACTACTGCTGCTTTCATAATTATTAAATTTTATGATGCAAAGTTCGGTCGACAATTATGGACAGACGATAACATTTGTTATCAAATGGAATTTTAAACCATATAAGTTATATAAGAAATTATAAGCCAAACTTGAATGAACTTATATAACTTATATGGTTTAAAACCTTGCTATTTATTATGTAGTAATTTGCTTTTTATTCTGCTTAAATGAACCGTAGTGATTCCTAAATAAGACGCAATATAGTGTTGTGGAACTCGCTGAATGATTTGAGGCCTTTCTTCAAGTAGATTAAGATAACGCTGAGTAGGGGAGTCTTTTATAAACGAAACAAAGTATTTCATATAGTCGAATGTACGCTGAAAAAGCATATCAATAAATCGATCTCTAAGCGTTGGAATTTCTTTTATTTCTTCCAGAATTTTATCCAGATCATTTTTAGAAATCCACCAAAGAACAGACGCTTCAATAGTTTCGACAACGACTGGACTTGGCAATTTTTTCATAAAACTTTCGATTGAAGCCACGCTTTGATTTTCGAAAAAAAACTGAGTTGTCAAATCTTTTCCGTTATTATTAAACCAAACTCTGATGCAGCCTTTTTCGATAATAAAAAGTCTTTTTGAAATTTCGCCTTCTTCTAAAAGAACTGATTTAGCAGGAACTTCAAGACGCTTGAAATAGTTCGTGTATTCTATCCATTTTTCATCGGTTAATGGAAATTTATTTCGGAATTGGCTGAACATTTTTTTTATAATTAAGTTATTCCATTGTTACTGTGCGCCATTCTTTAACCATTTCTCCATTTCCTCGCATATCAGATATTTCTAGAAATTTAAATTTATTCTTTGAAATTTTCTTGTACAATTTGTCAAAATCTTTGAAGACTTCATACTTTCCATTATTATAAAAGAATCCAAATTGTTCTATAAACTTCCATTTATTATCTTTTAAGGTCCAAATTCTAAAAGATTTAAAATTGCTTGTACACGAAGAATAATATTCTGCTATTTCATTCCCGCCATCTTCATCTATATCGCCAATACTAAATATACTTTCCGGATGACAGCAATAAGATTCCGTCTGTATTCGCGGAATGTTATTGTCGGTAAAATAATAAGAATCACCCTCTTCACAGGAATTTAAATTTTGCAGCACAAAAACTGAATCCTCTTTTTTATCTCCATTCAGATCACCTAAGTTTTTAAATCCTTCATTATGAAACTCCAAAATAATCTTCTTGCTAAATCTAATTGGATAACATTTGTTTTTTTTATTGTCGTGCTGGTATTTAGAAATATCTAGTTTAAATTTTCCTCTTAAGATAGAATCATTAATGTATGAGATATCATTTGAAGTTATAGAATCTTCTGGAGTATTATTTTTTATACTTCTAACTTGTTCTTCAAATGACATGCTTTCCCAAACATTTCTTTTTTGAGTCTTATGGTTTTGTTTTATTTCTATTCCGGTTTCTTTTGAATCTTTTTTACAAGACAAAAAACTTAAAATTATGAGCAGAAGGACAAATTTCTTCATTAATTACATTAAACTTAATAGTTTTATATTCTTTATTACTCCGAATTATTTCCTGCTCTAATTGCCAAAATATGAAAGATTACCGGATTTAGAAACTCTAGATTTTCATCATTTATATTTAATGACATCTTCGGTTTAGAAACCCAAACTTTCTGCTTTAATTGAGCAATTTTAACTTCTTTCAAATAATAAGAAAAATTTCCCTGAAGCGAAATAAAATAATCTTCTTTAGTATATAATCTTTTATCGCAACCAAAGATTATTCTTGTCTCTGTTATTTCAGATATATTCTCTATAAGTAATTCACTATGGAATAAAATCTTATAAGAATTATTTAAAAAACTTATTTTATACTTCACTTCTAAAAGTAAAGTATCATTCTGATCATAAATTGATATAATTCTGTTATTCCAGTTGAATTTTACATTAGAATAAAATAAAAGCTCATCATTTTTATAAACATATAAACTTTGCTTTTTATCTTGAACAATTTCTATCTCCATTAAACAAAAACTAATTCGAATTCGATTCTAATTCAAACAATTGAACCTGACTTTTCAATCGTTCAATTAATAAATTCATCATTCTTTTGTTTAAGCTTGAAGAGTTTAGAATATAATTTTCATATTCTTCAATTGTAAAAAGCGCCATGACAATTCCTTTAAGGGAATTTCTGAACTTAATGTCTTTTTGTATGGAATTTTCGATAACCTGAAGTTTCTTTTCTACAGTATAAGAATAGAAATCGGCCTTGTTTTTATTTACATAATTAATAAAAACGGCAATAAACAAATCATTTTGAAGTTTTAAAATTGGTCTAATCGTCTGATTTTGAAACAACTCATCTGGTGAAGATTGAGCGCTTACAGTTCCTAAAGTTTCTCCTCTGAATTCTCTTAAAAAAGCATCTCTATCTTCCATGTTTTTTCTTTAAATTTAGAAAAAATTCCAATACAAAAACTTTTATTTAAACTAAAATTATGCGATTTCATACCAGAAAATGGGTTAAACCCGAAGATTTAAATCCAAACGGAACTTTATTTGGCGGAAAATTATTAGCGTGGATTGACGAAGAACTGGCACTGTACACGATTATTCAATTAGAAAACACCAGAATAGTTACCAAATACATGTCTGAAATTAATTTTAAGAGTTCTGCCAGACAAGGAGATATTGTCGAAATTGGAATTGATGTTGTAAAATTCGGGAATACTTCTTTGGTTTTAACTTGTGCCGTTCGAAATATGATGACTCGCGAAATCATTATTACAATCGATCAAACGACAATGGTAAATCTTGACGAAAACGGAAAACCAAAAGCGCACGGAAAAACCCAAATCGAATTCGTAAAAGATCGTTTATAATTTATTCACCATATAAGTCATTTAAGTTAATTTAAGCTAAACTTATAATTCCTTACATAACTTAAATGGTTAAAAATCCTTCTCACAAATGACTAAAAAAATCATACTGGTTTCTTTATCGATTATATTTCTGATTTCCTGCAATAATAAGGAAGATAAAAGTCAATATAATCAGGTTATGTATCGTGCTGTACATAATAAAGACACAGCCATTTTGAACCTAAACATAAACGACAAACGCTTTTACGGACGTTATGAAATTTCGTATTATAAAATTGGGAAAGATTCCGGCGATGTAAGGGGAGATATAAAAGGTGATACGTTACGAGGCGATTATCATTATATCTCGAATGGAGGAAGCTGGAAAAGGACTCCAATTGCGATTTTGAAAAAAGAAAACAAACTTTTTCTGGGAAAAGGAGTAATTGGAACTTATTTTAATCTTCCGCTTTTTATGCCGGACCAGCCTATAGAATATAATAAAGCTGAGTTTGTTTTTGAGGAAGTTAAAAAATAGTTTTCAGTCTCAGTTTTCATTTAAACCGAGACTGAAAACTGAGACCGAAAACTATTCAAAATGCCCAATTTTAGATGGTAATTCGAATATTTCAAGATCGAAATATTCTACAGAAGCCATTACGTGATCAAAAATATCGGCCATGATATATTCGTAGTTTGCCCAACGTTTATCGCTCGAAAAAGCATAGATCTCTAACGGAACTCCGTGCGCAGTCGATTGCAACTGACGACACATCATATGCATTTCTTTATTCAATCCCGGATGTGTGATTAAATATTGCATGATATATTTTCTAAACAATCCCAGATTAGTCATATTTCGGCCATTAAGCGCCAAAGTTTTGTCTACGCCACGAATATCATTGTATTTTATAATTTCGGATTGTCGTGTTTCGATGTAATTACTTAGAAGCTGCACTTTTTTCATCTGTTCGAGATCTTCATCCGTTAAGAAACGAATACTGCTGCTTTTGATCAAAACGTGTCTTTTAATACGTCTTCCGGCAGATTTTTGCATTCCGCGCCAGTTCTGGAACGAATCTGAACTCAAAGCATAAGTTGGAATTGTAGTAATTGTGTTGTCAAAATTTCGAACTTTAACCGTTGTCAGGTTAATTTCGATTACGTCACCATCAGCGCCAAATTTATCCATCGTAATCCAGTCACCAATACGAACCATATCGTTGATCGCAACCTGAACGCTGGATACAAATCCTAAAATAGTATCTCTGAATATCAAGATAATAATTGCCGAAAGTGTTCCTAAAATCGTCAATAATTCGCCTTGTTTAATTCCAAATAAAGTCGAAATAATCATGGCAACACCAAAAATCCAAAGCACGATCATAATAACCTGAACGAAACTATCAATAGGTTTATCGCTGTATTCCGGTTTTTGTTTTAGATAATCACGTAAGGCATTAAAAATCGTTCTAATAATCCATAAACTGATCAGAACGATATATATACCAACGATTTTTCCAAAAAGGGTTTCCCAATACTCATATTTGTCAAGAATAATTGGAACGGCTTTATAAATAAAGAAAAACGGAATTAAATACGCCGTGTATTTTGTGGTTTTATTATGAATTAAATAGTCGTCAAATTTTGTTTTGGTCTTTTGCGCAAAGACTGCTGTAAGCGTTACCAAAACAAATTTTGCCATATAATAAATGGCATACGCCAACACGACCATAATGGCAATATTAAAGACAAGGCTGACATAAGACGCAAAATTGCGGCTCATTCCCCAGTCTCTAAAAAGAGGGTATAAAAAGTTGAATATTTTATTCAAAAGATTAGGCATTATTTTCTAAATATTTTTTCTCGATATAAAAAGTTCCAAAAGGAATAAGAGAAGCTATTTGAATAATTCCGAAAGTTTTTAAATCCCAGTTTTGTGGTTTTTTAAGTAAAAATGCCAAAACTACATATCCTATAAATAATACACCATGTGTCATTCCTAACGGACGTAATAAGGTATGATAAAGTTCAGGATTGTTGGTTTTAATGAAAAGCATATTGGTAAATAACACTAAATAAGAGATTCCCTCTAAAATTGCAGTAACTTTGAAAATCTTGAGCATGTATATAATATTTTGAGTTTATTGAAGCAAAATTAAGTATTATGGTTGGTTTTTGCGACATGAATCAGGAAAGTAATTTATTTTTGTATTCTTAAACTTTGATAATGAGTAAACGCGATTTAAAAAAATATTTGACCGAATTGAGCAAAGAACAACTCGAAGAACAAATAATTGAGTTGTACGAAAAGTTTAGTCCTGTAAAAGTCTATTACGACTTTGTTTTCAATCCAAAAGAAGACAAATTGCTGCAGGAATGTAAAGTCAGAATATCACAGGAATACTTTCCTATTAAAAAGCCCACTTCAAAACGACGTCCAAAAGCAAAAATGCGTCGTTCTGTCGCGCAGAAATACATCAAACATTTTATTTTATTAGGCGTTGATCCTTTTGTAATTGCCGATATTATGCTTTACAACATCGAAATTGCGCAAACTTTTTCGTCGCAAAATTTCGTAAAGCAGGAATTATTCTACAAAAGTATGTTTAACTCATTTGAACAAGCAGTAAATTTTTCAATTTCAAACGGAATTTTATCTGATTTTAGGGAAAGAATTATCGCAATCGAACAAGAGACAATTCAACAAAAATGGAAAAATAAGTACGATTTTGAAGCAATTTTAGACAAAATCGACTAAAAAAAGCACTTCTCATAAAAAATCTTATTTAAAAAAAACATTTATTTTAAGTTAAAATAAGATGAATAACTGTTTTTTCGGTGTATTTTTGCAAAAATCCAAAAATAAACAATGTCTCAAAACACTTTAGAAATAGAAAGAGAAGAGAAAAAAGAACTTTATGCATACCAAAAAGGCGATATCGATGCCATTTTTGAACGTTTAGATAATGCTCCTTCGAAACATCACTTATTGTACCAATTGCCTACAGGTGGCGGAAAAACAGTAATTTTTTCCGAAATCGTGCGCCGTTATTTGGCTAATAATGATAAAAAAGTGGTTGTTCTAACGCACCGTATCGAACTTTGTAAACAAACCTCAAAAATGTTAAAAGGGTTTGGCGTTTCTAATAAAATTATCAATAGTAAAGTAAAAGAATTACCGGATCAGAACGATTTCTCTTGTTTTGTGGCGATGGTAGAAACTTTGAAAAACCGTATCAATGACGAGAAATTACATCTTGACAACATTGGTTTAGTTATTATTGATGAGGCACATTACAATTCATTCAGAAAATTATTAAACTCATTCAAAAACGCTTTTATTCTTGGAGTAACAGCAACACCATTGAGTTCGAATATAAAATTACCAATGCACCAGAGTTACGATGAACTTATTGTGGGAGACACTATTAGTTCATTGATCGACAAAGGTTTCCTTGCACGTGCTACAACTTATAGTTATGATGTGGGATTGACATCACTAAAAGTAGGTATCAACGGAGATTATACCGTAAAATCATCAGATGATTTGTATACCAATACGATCATGCAGGAAAAACTTTTGCATGCCTATACAGAACGTTCGTTAGGTAAGAAAACATTGATTTTCAACAACGGTATTCATACTTCATTATATGTATATGAAACGTTTAGAGAAGCCGGTTACGACATCAGACACCTTGACAATACAAGTAGTTCTGAAGAACGTAAAGACATTTTGCAATGGTTCAAAAAGACTCCGGATGCAATTTTGACATCTGTAGGAATCTTAACAACTGGTTTTGACGAACCTACAGTTGAAACAATTATCCTGAACAGAGCAACAAAATCATTAACTTTATACTACCAAATGATTGGTCGTGGATCTCGTAAATTACCTGGTAAAGACGAGTTTACAGTAATCGATTTAGGAAATAATGCAGCACGTTTTGGTCTTTGGAGCGAGCCTGTAAACTGGCAGCACATTTTTAAATCACCAGAGTTTTATTTGGAGAACTTACGTGATGATACCGAAATTGAGTTGTATTTCAAATACAGCATGCCACCTGAATTAAGAGCAAAATTCGCTAAAACTGCCGATGTGACTTTTGATGTTGATGAAGAACACAAACTAATCATCAAGCAAAATTTACGTTCTAAAGTTGTATTAGACAAATCATTAGAGCAACACGCAGCAATGTGTGTCGACAATACAGAAACATTACAAGAAGCAAAATCACTAGGAAAAGAGCTTGACGACGATATCGAATGCCGTATCAAACGTTATGCAAAATGTTTGAGCCAATGTAGTAAAAACTACCGCGAATGGCTGGTTGACGATTACAAACTAAAACTAGTTTTGTTAATTGGTAAAAAGTATCGTGAAAAAATCATGAACGAACCGGACGAATAGGAAAGATTTGTTTCAAGTTTTGTTGTTTCAGGTTTCAAGTTGTCACGCTGAGCGAAGTCGAAGCGTTTCAATTAAAAGATTACATAATCTTTGTCAAAGTTTAAAACTTTGACAAAGATATTTCAGTTGGAATTAAGAAATAATATTTATAAAGTTATATCATTTCAAAGAAGGAGAAATCACACTAGTATTACACAAAGTTTGTCAAATATTGGTTGTGATTTCTCCTTCTTTGAAATGACAAAAAAATAAAAGAACCAAAGGTTCTAAAAAAAATCATTTTAATCTGAGTAATCTGTGGCAGAAATCAGATCTCTAAATCATCCCGATAGCTATCGGGACTAAAATACAAAGTATGTCTAAACAATTCTCATCATTAGGAATTTCAGCACCAATTTTAAAAGCTTTAAGCGAATTGAATATTGTTGAACCAACAGAAATTCAGCAAAAAACAATTCCGTTACTTTTATCTGAAAGTCATGATGTTGTAGGTTTAGCAAAAACCGGAACCGGTAAAACAGCCGCTTTCGGATTGCCTTTATTGCAATTAATCAATACAGAATCTTCTGTTGTTCAAGCCGTTATTTTGGTTCCAACCAGAGAACTTGGACAACAAATATTCAGAAATTTAGAGGATTTTGGAAAACACATTCCAAATATCTCTATAGCTTCAACTTGTGGTGGAATCCCCATTAAGCCACAAATTGAACGTCTTGCACAACCAACACATATTGTTGTAGCAACACCTGGACGTTTAATCGATTTGATTCAGCGTAAAGCAATTGACTTAAAACAAGCTGAATATTTAGTTTTGGACGAGGCCGATGAAATGGTTTCAATTCTAAAAGAAAGCTTAGACGAAATCGTAGCTGAACTTCCTAAAAAACACCGCACTTTATTGTTCTCTGCAACTTTACCGGGAACAATCAAACAATTGATTCAGAATTACTTAAACAAAAATGTAGTTCAGGTTAGCGCTAACATGGAAACTATTGGTAACCAAGGAATTGATCACGAATATATTGTTGTAGATCCAATCGAGAAATTGGATGTTTTAATGCATTTTCTAAATTCAAAAGATGGCGAACGCGGAATCATTTTCTGTAAAACTAAAGCTGCAGTAAATAAATTAGCTAAAAATCTGGCTATAAATCGCTTTTCTTCCGGAGCGCTTCACGGAAGTTTATCACAAGGAATCAGAGACCGAATCATGGAACAATTTCGTGAAGGACATATTAATATTCTGGTTGCTACAGATTTAGCCGCGAGAGGAATCGACGTAAAAGAGATTTCATATGTGGTAAATTATCATTTGCCTGATACTTATGAAAACTACGTTCACAGAAGTGGAAGAACTGCAAGAGCAGGAGCAAAGGGACTTTCTTTAACTGTTTTGCAAGAGGAAGAAGTTGTTGAAATTCCGGAATTCGAAAAAGAATTAGGAATTAAATTTACTAAATTCCAGAAACCTTCTGTTGCAAGTTTAGAAGAAAATAATACGCTTTTATGGGCGAAACAAATCTTCAAAACAAAACCAAATCACGATATTTCAACAGATTTAAAAACAAAGGTAAAAACTGTTTTTCACCATCTTACTAAAGATGAATTAATTGAAAAATTGATGGCAAATTATGTTTTACAAAACAAAGTTGAAGTAGCCGAAAAACCTGTTAAAAAATTCAAAAAGTAACATTCTGAATTATTAATTTTCGTAGTTTCTGTTGTATTTTTATAGGGTATTCTAAACCTTAAAAAAACAACAGAAAGTTACCTATGGAAACTATTGAAATAAAAAGAATAACAATACAGGAAATTGATCAATTGAAAGAAATTGGCCGAAAAACTTTTCAGGAAACATTTTCAGAATCAAATGATGATGAAAATATGACAAAGTATCTTGACGAAAAATTCTCCAACGACAAATTAACCGAAGAACTTAACAATAAAGATTCTGAATTTTATTTTGCTACGCTTGAGAATAATGTTATTGGTTATTTAAAAGTAAATTTTGGCGAATCTCAAACCGAGTTACAAGATGATAAGGCATTGGAAATAGAGAGAATCTACGTTTCGAAAGATTTCCATGGTAAAAAAGTCGGACAATTGCTTTACGAAAAAGCGATTCAAATAGCCCAAAACAAAAATGTTGACTACGTTTGGTTAGGTGTCTGGGAAGAAAATCATCGAGCTTTAAGTTTTTATAAAAAGAATGGTTTTGTTGAATTTGACAAACACATTTTTAGACTTGGAAATGATGAACAGACCGATATTATGATGAAAATCAAACTAATAAATTAATTTTTCTAAGTATCAAAAGAAAATCTTAAATGGATTTTTTATTTGAAATTATAATGTTAAATTTATAGAACTGCAAAGTAAAAATAGTTTTACTCATAAATCCTACTTAATAAACAACATATATGAAAATAGTCATCATAGGAGGTGGTTTTGCAGGAATCAATCTCGCAAAAGAGCTTGTAAACCATCCTCAAATACAAGTAACGCTTGTAGACAAAAACAATTACAATTTTTTCCCACCATTAATATATCAGGTTGCAACCGCATTTTTAGAACCCTCAAGCATTAGTTATCCCTTTAGAAAATTCTTTGCCGGCAAAAAAAATCTACAATTTCGTTTAGGCGAATTACTTTCTGTAGTTCCTGCTGAGAATAAAATAATCCTCAGCAATGGAGAATTAACCTACGATTACTTGGTTTTTGCTACGGGAGCCGAAACAAGCTATTTTGGTATGGAAAACGTAATGAAAAACGCCATTCCGATGAAAACCTTAAATGATGCCATTGAAATGCGTAATGCATTGCTAAAAAACCTTGAAAAAGCTGCTATTACAAAAGATATGCGCAAACGCCGTAAACTATTGACGATCGTAGTTGCCGGAGGTGGACCAACAGGAGTAGAAGTTTCAGGAATGTTTGCCGAAATGCGAAAAAACATTCTATTGAAAGAATATCCAGAATTAGAAACTTCAGCCAGTAATGTTTATTTGGTCGATGGGGGAGACGCACTACTCTCTCCTATGAGTGAAGCTTCTCAAAAAGATACTCTGGAAGCATTAACAAAATTGGGAGTTGTAGTTAAGCTACATACCAGGGTAACTGATTATGTTGATGATACAGTATTTTTTGCAAACGGAGAAACGATCAAAACTAAAAATTTAATTTGGGCAGCTGGAGTTTCTGCCAAACTTTTTGACGGAATTCCACAAGAAAGTTATGGTCGCGGACGACGCATGGCAACAGATCAATATAATAAAGTAAATGGTTTTGAAAACATTTATGCAATTGGCGATACCGCAATTTTAGCCGGAGATAAAAATTTCCCGGACGGACATCCGCAAGTTGCTCAGGTCGCAATTCAACAAGGATTAAATTTAGCCAAAAACTTTAAAGCTTTAGCTCAAAACAAACCTCTTAAACCATTTGCATACAATGACAAAGGATCTATGGCAATTATTGGAAAAAATAAAGCCGTAGTTGATTTACCAAGTCCAAAATGGCATTTTAAAGGTTTCTTTGCGTGGGTTATTTGGTTATTCATTCACTTAATTTCTTTAATAACATACAGAAACAGATTAAATACTTTCTGGAATTGGATGGTTGCTTATTTTGCAAGAGATCAATCTCTGAGAATGATTATCAGACCAGAGAAAAGATCTTTAGAAGATAAATAAAATTTAAATCTTTGTAAATACCAGATTCCAATTGTATTGTGAATTTTATAAAAAAGCCAAAATCTAGTAAGATTTTGGCTTTTTTTATATCCAGTTTGTCATTTCGACGAAGGAGAAATCACACTAGAAATTCCATCTCTAAAGTCGCCAATCTTTGTCGAATTCCGCGTGTGATTTCTCCTCCGTCGAAATGACAAGATTGTGTGAAAATTTTTAATTTACTTTTTCTAATGCCCAACTACAACATCGTCAGTTTCAGAAATTTCTACTTTTTCTTTAATAAAACGTTTACCAATATTCAAAACTATAAAAGCTATAACTGTAGTAACTGTCATGATTAAAATCATCGGCACTACAGAATCTTTTACAAAAATCCCCACTGCAAACGAAGCCAATGCTCCTAAACCTAGTTGAATAGCTCCCATCAAAGCTGAAGCACTTCCTGCATTTTTAGCAAATGGAGCCATCGTAAGTCCGGCTGTATTTGGGTTTGAAATTCCCAAACAACCCAGGAATAAAAACAACATTGCGATAGTTTGATACAATCCCAACAAATTATTAAATGCTAATATTAAGAACACAATTGTAATAAAAGATTGTAAAATTAATGCGGCGAAAATCATTTGTTCACTTGAAAATTTCTTTAGTAAAATTGAATTTAACTGACTTGAACCTATAAAACTTACAGACATAAAGGCAAAAATCCATCCGTAAGTTTTAGCATCAACATGATAAATATCCATAAAAATGATCGGAGAGGCCGCTACGTATGTAAATAAGCCCGAAAAAGCAATTGAACCTGTAAATGCGTAAGTATAAAATTGCGGTTCTTTAAGTACTTTTAAAAAGTTAAGAATAATAGGTTTTGGTTTTAAAGAAATAGATGTATCCGGTTTATAACTATTTGGCAAACCAATTTGAGATGCGATTAAAATTGCGATTCCCATAAACATTAAGATCAAAAATACCGTATGCCAGCCATAATCTTCAGTTACATATCCACCAATTGTTGGTGCTAACATTGGCGAAAGCCCCAAAACAAGCATTAAAAGCGAAAATACTTTTGGAATATCCTTTACCGGAAATAAATCCCGAACCATTGCTACAGAAGCGACTGTTGCAGCACAACTACCAATTGCCTGAATGAAACGTAAAAAGATAAAACTATCAATATCTGCAATATAAACACAACCTAATGAGGCTAATATATAAACCATTAATCCAATAAAAAGAGGTTTTTTGCGTCCAAAACGATCTAATAAAGGTCCATAAAGCAATTGTCCAGCCGAAATTCCGATAAAATAACTGGATAAACTCATAGAAACTTTGGCAACAGTAGTATGTAAATCTTTGGCAATACCAGAGAATCCGGGTAAATACATATCAATTGAAAAAGGACCAAGTGCGGTTAAAGAACCTAAAATAAGGATTAGCTGAATGTATTTTTTTGTTGTCATTTTCTTAAAAAAGTGCTTATAATTTTTTACAAAGGTAAAGATTTCATACCTTGTAGTATAATCAAAAACTTTTTTAGTCAAAGTTTGATTTTATTACGCATTAGTTAGATTACTAAAAATCATTTAAACACTAATCTTAAATCTAAAAATTATGAAAAATTACATTTTACTATTCACACTTATTTTTACAACAATTTCATTCGCACAAACAATCGTATCTAAAAAAGAAGATGCAAATCCGGAGCAGTATGCGTTATTGCAAAAAGTTAATCAATATTATCCCGACATTACATTAAACAAAACGGTTACAAACTTTTATGCTGATGGTAATATTATTGATACACATCAGGAATTTGATTTAGCAACTTCAAAATTTTCAACTTACAAAATTGGACTTGAGCCGGATAATAAAAAATTATTATTCGAATATTCGTCTGATGAAACCGGAAAAGTTTACGGAGACGTTACAATTTTTAAAGGAAATGCTTTGAGAACAACTTTTTCAGAAAAAAACAATGAAATAAACGTTTCTTTAAATGGAAAATCAGTTTATACAAAAAAACTAAAATAAAACAATAAAAGTTACAGTTATAGAAAAAGCATACGCCACAACAGCGTGTGCTTTTTTTAATTTATATTTGACGCATATTTATTAGAAAATTTATTTAATGAAAAAGTTTATTCTATTATTGACATTGATTTCATTTACAGCGTATTCTCAAAATCGTTTTACAGGAACCTGGAGCACTGAAAATTGCAAGGATTGCAGCAAAAAATATATTTTAAAAATAAATATAGCACAATCTGTGAGTCAAATATATGGAACCGCCGAAATTGTAAGCGACGACAAAGAGCTAAATTCGGGAATTATGGAAATTACCGGATATGTTTATGTTTTAGGCGACAGAGCTCAGATTAGGATTAAAAGCAAAGATGGTTTATCAGCAAGTGCAGTTCTTGTTGCAAATGATGGCGCAATGCAATTCAATAAAAGAGGCGGATCTGATTTAATCCCAAAAGAAACGATTCTGACTAAGTTATACGATTAATAAGCGCTTTTAAAAGCGTATACATTTTGAACTATAATTTATATTATGTAAAATAGAATGTTTTAGAATTTGCCCTTGTTCAGTTTCCTTGCTGTATTCCTTAAACAAATTTTATTTCTTCCAAATATCTGCTCTTTTTAAGGCTTTCAAAATATTTAAATGAATTTTAAGCCTTAGAATTAAATATTTTTTTGTAATTTTTTAAAATATTTAGATTCTCACAAAGATGCTTTCGTTGTAAGAGTTTATTTTATTATTTTTACATTCGATACTTTAAAAAAATTATCAAAATATATGAATACAATAGCTGAGCATATTGCAGATTTTTTAAAAGAATACCCGCCATTTGATAATTTAACTTTTCAGGAATTATCTGATATTGCAACCAATATTCGTGTTATAAATTTAGAAAAACATGCGGTATTATTTCAAAACAATGATTTACTTCACGACAGTTTTTATGTTGTAGCTTCTGGTATCATAAATTTAACAACAATTGCCGACGCCGAAGAAACGATTATTAACAAATGTCATGAAGGTGATATTTTTGGATTACGTCCGTTTTTTGCTAAGAATAACTACATGATGACCGCGAAAGCTCGTGAAGAAAGTATTATTTACGCAATTCCTATCGCTGTTTTCAGGCCTTTTGTTGCTAATAATTCAGATGTTTTGAACTTTTTATTAGAAAGTTTCGCTACAAATTCAAGACATACAAAAGATAGCGTTAGTTCTAATGGAAAAATGATTTCTGATACCTCATTTTATGTAGATCAGCAATCAGAAATGCAATATATTCAGTCTCTTAACTATAATAATTCACCTTTAACAACTGACGCAAGCCATATTGTTAAAGATGTTGCTATATTAATGACCGATGCAATGATGGATAATGTCATTGTATGCGAAAAAAATCGCCCAATTGGTATTGTTACAGCTACAGATCTAGCGTCTAAGATAGCGACAGGACGTTACCCGATTACAGAAACAATTGACAAAATAATGTCGTCGCCTGTAGTTACCGTAATTGAAAATGTTTCTCTTGCCGAAGCACAATTACTAATGCTAAAACATAATGTAACGCACTTGTGTGTTACAAAAGACGGTACAAGTAAATCTGCTGTAAAAGGAATAATTTCTGAACACGATCTAATTGTGGCTCAAGCAAGTAACCCTGGTGTTTTAATCAAAGAGATTAAACGTTCGCAACTTCCAAAAGACTTAAAACAAATACGTGATCGTTTATCTGATTTGATTCAGAATTCGATTCAAAAGAATATTCCGATTTCGCATATTAGTAATATTGTAAGCGAAATTAATTTAGCGATAATCAAACGTGCTGTTGAGTTGTCTATATTAGATTTAGGCTCCCCTCCTGCTCGTTTTGCATGGTTAAGCATTGGTAGTCAAGGGCGTAAGGAACAACTTTTATTAACAGATCAGGATAGTATTTTGATTTTTGAAGATGTTGCTCCGGAAAAATACAGAGAAGTAAAAGATTATTTCCTTAGATTAGCAAAAAGAGCTACATCAATACTGGAAAAAGTTGGTTATGAATTTTGTCCAAATGGGCATATGGGAAGCAATATGCTTTGGTGTAAGTCATTGACTGACTGGACAAAACAATACAACAGTTGGATGAATACTCCAGGTGAAAACAGTAATGATTTAAGCAGTATTTTCTTTGATTATGAGATCGTTTTTGGAGAACCTAAAATTGAAGAAGTTATTGAAAATGTCATTTTTAAAAATGCCGTTAACAATACTTTATTCTTTGACTTTTTAGGAAATGATGCTTTGAAAAAGAATTCTCCTTTGAGTTTTTTCAAAAAATTCATTGTTGAGGAAGAAGGTCCGGAAAAAGGAAAATTTGATATCAAAACACGTGCATTAATGCCTTTGATTGATGGCGCGCGTTTATTAATTTTAAATTCGAATATTAAAGGAATCAAGAATACCTATTTAAGATTCAAACAATTAGCAATAACAGATTCTAAAAATGCTGAGATATACCTGAGCTGTGCCGAAGCTTTTTTAACTTTGTCAAAATTTAGAACTGTGGAAGGATTAAAAAATGACGATTCTGGTCAATATATAAATTTGAGAGAAATGTCTAAAACAGACAAAGAGAAGTTAAAAAATGCTTTGACTCCAATGAAAGATCTTGAGGAATTAATTAAAAGTAAATTTCAATTGACCCAATTCTCATAAAATATGCTAGACTGGATTAAAAATATCAATAAGGAGTATCCGGATTTCTGGAAAGATTACCTGACTAAATTCGAAACAAAACCTAATAGATTTGTGGTCTTATCGACTGAAACTTCGGGACTAAACCCAAATAAAGATGTTATTTTGTCTTTGGGTGCTTTTTCTGTAGTGGATGATAGTATTATAATAAAGGATAATTTTGAAGCTGTTTTGTTACAGTACAAATTTTTGCAGGATAATGGTCTTTCGAATGAGTTTATCATAGAAAGTAAAATGCTCAAAATGCCTGAACCTGATGCTATTGAATCTTTGGTGAATTTTATCGGTAATTCAATTCTGGTTGGTCATCATATTAATTTTGACATCGAAATGCTAAATGCTGCATTAGAGCGTCTTGATTGCGGAAGATTAAAAAACGAAGCCTTAGATGTTGATATGATGTACAGAAAATTAACTGATATCAATGACAAACAGTTTTCGCTTGACGATTTAACCGAAATATTTAAAATTCCGAAAAGTGATCGAAATTCATCTGCTGAAGATGCATATAAAATTGCTTTATTGTTTTTGAAACTTAAATCCAGATTAGGAATTAAATAGTTTTTTTTAACCATATAAGCGATATAAGAAAATATAATTTTTAACACAAAGAAAAGCCTCTTAAAGATATTAAGAGGCTTTTTTATTTTTCTTTAATAGTTTTCGGAAACCAACGCAACAGCCATTTTATTGTATTTATTGCGATATTCAATTGGAGTAAGACCGGTTATTTTTTTAAAAATTGTCCTAAATGCTTTTGTATCTGTATAACCTACATCGTACATCACTTCATTTATATTTTTTCGACTTGTTTCGAAACTACGTTTGGCAAATTCTACTTTAACCCGGTTTATATACACTAATACCGAATTATTAGTAGCAACTTTAAAACGTCTTTCAAAACTTCTTCTTCCCAACGACACTAAATCAGACAACTCTTCAATTGTTATTTTTTCCTGAACATTGTTTTCAATAAAATCTTGTGTCTTTTTTATAATATCATCATTATGATTTTTTTGACCCTGAAACATTGCAAATGCCAACTGGCTTTCTCGATCGATATCAATTGCAAAATATTTTGAAGCTAAAATTGCAGTTTCCCTATCTGTATATTTTTCTACCAAATGCAGTAATAAATTCCAATATGATTTTGCACCGCCACTTGAATAAATTCTATTTTCTTCGGTTATAATACTTCCGTCTACTACTTCAACATCTGGAAACATTTCGCGAAATTCATTTTGGAAACCCCAATGTGTTGAACATTTTTTACCATTAAGCAAACCTGTAGAAGCTAATAAAAATGCTCCAACACATAGTGAAGCAATTTCTGCACCTTTATTATATTGTTCATTTATCCAAGGTAATAATTCCTGATTTTGATCGATCGCACTTTTCATATCACCAAATAAAGCGGGTACTACAACCAAATCCGTTTTTTCAATGTCTTTTAAAAGTTGAGAAGTATTTACAGAATACAAACCATCATTGAGTTTTATCTCTTTTTTTAATCCTACTAATTGCACATCAAACAATGCTTTTCTACCTGATGCAACCATAAATTGATTAACTGCCGAAAATAAATACTGAGGATCAGCAATTGCTTGCAAAACAGAACTTTCTGGAACTAGAATACTTACTTTTTTCATCTTTAGCACTTTTAATTTTCAATAAAGATATAAAAAATGACGCAAACACCCTCTTAGTTGTCATTTACGTACAGTGTTTTTTCTTACAACTAATCGCAACTTTGTCTTGTTGGTTTAATTAAGAACCAACATAAAAAAAATAAGGCAAAATGACAACAATAAATTCTTATTTGACTTTCAACGGCAATTGTCGTGAAGCAATGACATTCTATAAAGAATGTTTAGGAGGTGAACTTGTTATACAAACAGTTGATGAATCGCCAGTATCAGAACAACTGCCTTCGCAAATGAAAAAATGCATTTTACATTCAATGCTTAAAAGTGACAATCTTATAATTATGGGTTCAGATATGTCACCTCAAAATTTAATTAAAGGAAATGCGGTTTCGTTAATGCTTAATTTTTCAAGCGAAGAAGAAACACGAAAAACTTATGCAAGTTTATCCAGATATGGCAACGCTTCGCAACCATTGGAGATAATGTTTTGGGGAGCTTTATTCGGACACTTAACAGACAAATTTGGAAATCAATGGATGTTTAATTACGATCCTAACCAAAATCAAAACAACTAATTATCAAAATATTTAATTAAACAATTAAATCTATAACATTATGTCATTTCAAGCATACTTAACAAATATTAAAGCAAAAACAGGAATGGAATCTGATGATTTTAAAAAACTTTCAGATGAAAAAGGATTTTCAGTCAATGGAGAATTAAAACCAGAAATAAAAGCAGGTGAAATTGTTACTTGGTTAAAATCTCATTTTGATTTAGGTCACGGACACGCAATGGCAATATACGCACTTCTAAAAGGGATTAGAAAGTAAACCTATTAAAAATAAAAACACAAACTCTCACTAAACAAAAAAGCTGCCTCGATTGGAGACAGCTTTTTATTTTTATTAAAAAAGTATTAGATTTTATCTTTCATAATCTCTTCTACAATTTCAGGATTCAATAATGTTGAAGTATCTCCAAAATTAGAAAAATCTCCTTCTGCTATTTTACGCAAAATTCTACGCATGATTTTTCCTGAGCGTGTTTTTGGTAAACCAGACACAAACTGAATTTTATCTAATTTTGCGATTGGTCCAATATGGTCAGAAATATATTGATTGATCTCTTTTGTTAAGTTAGTTCTATCTCTAACTTCCCCAGTTTCTTTCAGGATTACAAAACCGTATAATGCATTTCCTTTAATATCGTGTGGAAATCCAACAATTGCAGATTCTGCAACTGCTGGATGCTCGTTGATCGCATCTTCAATTGGAGCTGTTCCTAAATTATGTCCTGAAACAATTACAACATCATCTACTCTACCGGTGATTCTGTAATATCCAACTTCATCTCTCAATGCACCGTCTCCTGTGAAATATTTTCCAGGGAAAGCAGAGAAATAAGTGTCTTTGTAACGTTGGTGATCTCCCCAGATAGTTCTGGCGATTCCAGGCCACGGAAATTTAATACATAAACTTCCAACAACTTGGTTTCCTTCGATTTCATTGCGTTTTTCATCCATTAAAACAGGCTGAATTCCCGGTAATGGCAAAGTTGCGTATGTTGGTTTTGTTGGCGTTACAAAAGCAATTGGAGAAATCATGATTCCGCCAGTTTCTGTTTGCCACCAAGTATCAACCACCGGACATCTTTTATCTCCAACGTGGTCATTGAACCAGTGCCAAGCTTCTTCGTTGATTGGTTCTCCAACAGATCCAATAACTTTTAATGATTTAAGTGGGTATTTTTGAATGTAATCTAAACTTTCTTTTGCTAACGAACGAATTGCCGTTGGCGCTGTATAGAATTGTGTGATTTTATGTTTTTCGATAATATCCCAAAAACGGCTAAAATCAGGATAAGACGGAACTCCTTCGAAAATTACGGTTGTTCCTCCATTCAATAATGGTCCGTATAATATATAAGAGTGACCTGTAATCCAACCAATATCTGCTGTACACCAGAAAATATCATTTTCTTCGTGGCTGAAAACATTTTTAAAAGTATATGCTGTATAAACCATATATCCAGCTGTAGTATGCACCATTCCTTTTGGTTTTCCTGTAGAACCAGAAGTATACAAGATAAACAAAGGATCTTCGGCATCCATAATTTCAGCTACACTATTGTCTAAAGCTGTATCCAATAGAGGTTGTAACCATTGGTCACGTCCTTCTTTCATTTTTATATCAGTATTGGTTCTTTTTACAACCAAAACCTGAGAAACAGATGGGCAAGTTTCTAATGCTTCATCAACGATTCCTTTTAGATCAATTGTTTTGTTTCCTCTGTAACCTCCATCAGATGTAATAACCATTTTAGATTCACAGTCATTAATTCTGGCAGAAACTGCTGAAGCTGAGAAACCAGCAAAAACAACAGAGTGAATTGCTCCAATTCTCGCACATGCCAAAACTGAAACCGCCAATTCCGGAATCATTGGTAAATAAATACAAACTCTGTCTCCTTTACGAACACCTTGCTCACGCAAAACATTTGCCATTTTTGAAACGCGCTCGTATAATTCATTATATGTTATATGTAAAGCTTCTTCAGAAGGATCATTCGGTTCAAAAATAATTGCCGTTTTTTCGCCTCTTTTGCTTAAATGTCTATCGATACAGTTTTTAGTAATATTAACTTTAGCTTCAGTAAACCATTTTACTTCGGCATCAGCCATATTAAAATCAACTACTTTATCCCATTGTTGATACCAAGTGAAATTTTCCTCAGCTATTTTTCCCCAAAATTTCCTTGGTTCTCTTATTGACTTATTGTAATGTTTAAAATATTGTTCTAAATTTTCAATTTTATAATAACTCATATGTTTTTGGAATTTTTTTTATAAATGTATTAAATATCAACGTATTCTTAAAATTATTTAATTCATAAATTTCAGCAAAAAAAAACACATATTAAAAAAAATATCCTTTTTTTCTACCTATAATATAATTTTTCCGTTTTTGAAGTAAAATTACATATTGCAAAAAAGGCGCAATAAATAAATACTACGCCTTTTTAATTTTAACAATTTCAATAACAATTAATTTTGTAATTCTGCATTACAATGCTTTACACTATTTTGAAAATAGCAGCAGCTTTATTAATTAAAAATGAAACTTCAGCAAGTATATTTTTCTCAAAACATACTCCCTTATTTAGGGATTAGCTTCACTTAACTTACTTACTCACAGAAGTTAAGTGAATGCAGAATGCATCTATATCCAATTTTTCTTAATAAGTGCTTACTAATTCAAAATATTATATAAAAAGAGATACAGTGCAAAATCCCATCACACCCGAATGTGTGGTAATTCCTAATTTATTATCCAATTTTTTTCATTGCAGTCATAGATTCTCTCAACCATGCTCCTACTTCTTCGATAGGATGTTGACGAATTTCTTTGTTTACTGCTATTAAAACAGCATTATCTACACCGTTTGAAGTCGAAAATGGTTTTCCTATAATATTAGTTTCAACTGTTTTCATAAACTCAGTCAATAATGGTTTACAAGCATGGTCAAATAAATAACAACCATATTCTGCAGTATCCGAAATAACACGGTTCATTTCAAATAATTTCTTTCTTGCAATTGTGTTAGCAATCAAAGGCAATTCGTGTAATGATTCATAATAAGCTGATTCTTCGATAATTCCAGCTTCTGTCATAGTTTCAAAAGCCAGTTCTACACCCGCTTTAACCATAGCAATCATTAAAACTCCATTGTCAAAATATTCCTGCTCAGAAATTGGAGCTTCTTGTGGTGCTGTTTTCTCGAAATTCGTTTCTCCTGTTGCAGCTCTCCATTTTAATAAATTTACATCGTCATTAGCCCAGTCGATCATCATTGTTCTTGAGAATTCTCCAGAAATAATATCATCTTGGTGTTTTTGAAATAACGGACGCATAATGTCTTTTAATTCTTCTGCAATTTCATAAGCTTCGATTTTTGCAGGATTAGAAAGACGATCTAACATATTGGTGATTCCACCATGTTTCAAAGCTTCTGTGATAGTTTCCCATCCGTATTGAATTAATTTTGAAGCATATGCAGGATCGATTCCTTTTTCTACCATTTTATCAAAACATAAAATAGAACCCGTTTGCAATAATCCGCAAAGGATAGTTTGCTCACCCATTAAATCTGATTTTACTTCAGCAACAAATGATGATTTTAAAACTCCTGCTTTATGTCCTCCAGTTGCTACAGCATAAGCTTTTGCCTGATCTAAACCAAAAGCGTTTGGATCATTTTCAGGGTGAACTGCAATTAAAGTTGGTACACCAAATCCTCTTTTGTATTCTTCACGAACCTCAGAACCAGGGCATTTAGGAGCACACATAATAACTGTGATATCTTTACGAATCTGCATTCCTTCTTCAACAATATTAAAACCGTGAGAATATGATAATGTCGATCCTTGTTTCATTAATGGCATAATGGCAGTAACTACAGCAGTGTGTTGTTTATCCGGAGTTAAGTTACAAACTACGTCAGCAGTTGGAATTAATTCTTCATAAGTACCTACTTTAAAACCGTTTTCAGTAGCATTTTTATAAGAAGCTCTTTTTTCAGCGATTGCATCTGCACGCAATGCATACGAAATATCCAAACCAGAATCTCTCATGTTCAAACCTTGATTTAAACCTTGTGCACCACAACCTACGATGACAACTTTTTTTCCTGCAAGTGCAGCAATTCCGTCTGAAAATTCAGATTGCTCCATAAATTCGCAAACTCCTAATTGTTCTAATTGTAATCTAAGTGGTAATGTGTTGAAATAATTTGCCATTCTTTTTTAATATTTAATGATGTTGTAATTTAATAATTGATTAATATGTATAAAATGATACTATTTGAATGTTTCTAATAAAGTCGAAATTTCCATTTTTTCTTTAGAAACTGATATTCTTCCTGAACGTACAAATTGCATAATCCCGTAAGGTTTAAACTTTTCATATAATTCTTCTATTTCAGAACGTCTTCCTGATTTTGAAATCACAAAGAAATCACGAGAAACAGTTACAATTGTTGATTGGCTGTCTTTGATGATATTCTGAATTTGTTTCTCATCGAATAACAAACTTGAAGCAATTTTGAACAATGCATTTTCCAAATAAATCGTCTCTTCATCTGTGTGATAAAAAGCTTTAATCACTTCGATTTGTTTTTCAATTTGTCCTACGATATTCTGAACCCATTTCTCTGTTGTATTTACTACAATGATAAATCTTGAAACATTCTCAATTTCTGATTCTGAAACGTTTAAACTTAATATATTAATGTGACGCTTTAAGAATATTCCTGATATTCTATTCAATAAGCCCACGTTATTTTCTGAATATACCGATATGGTAAATGTTTTATCTTCCATTTTTGTTTTTTAGTTTTATTTGTTTCAATCCCGATAGCTATCGGGATTGAAACATGAAACTTTTTCTTTAGCTTAATCTAATTTCAGAAACACAAGCTCCTGTTGGAATCATTGGAAAAACGTTGTTTTCCTTTTCTACCATAACTTCTAAGAAATAAGAATCTTTTGAAGCCATCATTTCTGCGACAGCTGCATCAAGATCTTCTCTTTGTGTTACTTTTTTAGATTTAATATGATATCCTTCGGCAATAGCGACAAAATTTGGATTAATCATTTTTGTTGAAGCATATCTGTTATCAAAAAATAATTCTTGCCATTGACGCACCATTCCTAAAAACTCATTGTTTAGCACAACAATTTTTACCGGAACTTGCGTTTGGAAAATAGTCCCTAATTCCTGAATTGTCATCTGGAAACCTCCATCACCAATAATCGCAACAACTTCGCGCTCTGGTTTTCCCATTTTGGCTCCAATTGCAGCTGGTAAAGCAAATCCCATTGTTCCTAAACCTCCTGAAGTAATATTACTTTTGGTTGAATTAAATTTAGCATAACGACAAGCAAACATTTGGTGTTGACCAACATCTGAAACAATTATTGCATCACCTTTTGAGTGTTTATTAATCATTTCAAGTGTTTCTCCCATCGAAATTCCTTTACCATTCGTTGGGTTTAATTCTTCATTAATAACCGTTTCAACTTCGATTTTGTATAATTCTTTAAATTCATTATGCCACAAATCATGTGATTTTGCATCAATTAATGGCAATATTGCGTTCAAAGCTTCCTTTACATCCCCTAAAACGGCAACTTCTGTTTTTACGTTTTTATCAACTTCGGCAGGATCAATTTCAAAGTGAATTACTTTTGCCTGTTTGGCATATGTACTTAATTTACCTGTAACGCGGTCGTCAAAACGCATTCCCAACGCAATTAAAACATCACATTCATTGGTTAATAAATTTGGACCGTAATTCCCATGCATTCCAAGCATACCAACGTTTAACGGATGATCTGTTGGCAAAGCCGAAAGTCCTAAAATAGTCCAACCCGCAGGTACTCCTGATTTTTCGATAAAAGCTTTTAATTGTTCTTCGGCCTGACCGAGAATAATTCCCTGACCAAAAACAATAAAAGGTTTTTTAGCACTGTTAATTAAAGCAGCAGCTTCGGCCACTTTATCTAAATTTAGCTTTGGAACCGGAACATAACTTCTAATTCCTGTACATTTTTCATAGCTAAAATCAAACTCATCAAATTGAGCATTTTTTGTAATATCAATCAAAACCGGACCCGGACGTCCAGAACGCGCAATATAGAAGGCTTTTGCAATAATTTCCGGAATTTGAGAAGCTTCAGTAATCTGAAAATTCCATTTGGTTACCGGAGTCGAAATTCCGATAATATCCGTTTCCTGAAAAGCATCAGAACCTAATAAATGTCTGCCTACTTGTCCTGTAATACAAACTAGCGGGGTTGAATCTATCTGAGCATCAGCGATTCCTGTAACTAAATTTGTTGCTCCCGGTCCAGAAGTTGCAATCGCAACTCCTACTTTTCCTGTAGCTCTTGCATAACCTTGAGCTGCATGTGTTGCACCTTGTTCGTGACGTACTAAAACGTGGTGTAACTGATCTTGAAATTTATATAATTCGTCGTAAACCGGCATGATTGCTCCACCTGGATAACCATAAACCAAGTCTACTCCTTCTTCTAACAAACATCTTATAACGGCTTCTGCCCCTGATATTCTCATAGTATATTTTTTTTATCAATTGCAAATTCAATTAAAATTGCAATTGATTTTTGATATGTTTTGTAAATTAATTATCGGTAACGCAACCTGTAGAAGCGCTTGAAACCGATCTCGCATATTTAAGTAAAACTCCTTTTGTAACTTTTAACGGTGGCTGAACCCAAGCCGCTTTTCTTGCTGCAAATTCTTCGTCAGATATTTTCAGGTTGATTGTATTATTTACAGCATCGATTGCGATTAAATCTCCATCTTTTACTAAAGCAATACCACCACCATCATAAGCCTCTGGTGTGATGTGTCCTACGACAAAGCCATGTGAACCTCCAGAGAATCTACCGTCTGTGATAAGAGCACAAGTGCTACCTAATCCGGCTCCGATAATTGCAGATGTAGGCTTCAACATTTCAGGCATCCCCGGACCACCTTTTGGTCCACAATACCTGATGACGACTACATTACCTGGTTTTATTTTTCCGGCCTCAAGACCTGGAATTACTTCAAATTCTCCTTCAAAAACTACAGCAGGTCCTTCAAAATATTCTCCTTCTTTTCCGCTGATTTTTGCTACTGCTCCTTCCGAAGCAAGGTTTCCGTATAAAACCTGAATATTTCCTGTTGGTTTCAACGCTTTTTGAATTTCATGAATTACTTCTTGTCCGTCTTGTAAATCCGGAGTCGAAGCTAGATTTTCAGCAACTGTTTTTCCTGTTACAGTCAAACAATCTCCGTGAATCAATCCTACTTTTAGTAAATATTTCATTACTGAAGGAATTCCTCCTACTTCATGAATATCTTCCATCATATATTTACCACTTGGTTTCATGTCGGCAAGAACCGGAGTTCTGTCATTAATAGCCTGAAAATCATCCAGCGTAATTGTAATACCAACAGAATGTGCCATTGCAATTAAGTGCATAACTGCATTTGTAGAACCTCCTAAAACTGCTACAATTGTAATAGCATTTTCAAAAGCTTTACGAGTCATGATATCTTTTGGCTTAATATCTTTTTCTAATAAAATTTTAATTGCAGCTCCTGCAGCAAGACATTCGTCTCTTTTTGCCTGGCTTAAAGCAGGGTTTGAAGAACTGTATGGCAAACTCATTCCTAATGCTTCAATTGCCGAAGACATTGTATTTGCAGTATACATTCCTCCACAAGCACCAGCTCCGGGACATGCATTTTGGATAACTCCTTTAAAATCTTCCGGAGTAATTTCTCCTTTTACTTTTTTTCCTAAAGCTTCAAAAGCAGAAACAATATTTAGCGTTTCTCCTTTCCATTTTCCAGAGTGAATTGAACCTCCGTAAACCATAAGAGACGGGCGATTTAATCTTCCCATAGCGATTAAAGCTCCGGGCATATTTTTATCACAACCAGGAATCGCAATAATACTATCATACCATTGTGCTCCTGCAACTGTCTCGATAGAATCTGCAATTACATCACGAGAAACTAATGAATAACGCATTCCTTCAGTTCCGTTTGAAATTCCGTCACTGACACCAATGGTATTAAAAATAAGTCCGACCAGATTTACATCCCAAACACCTTTTTTAACATCTTTTGCTAAATCGTTTAAGTGCATATTACAAGTGTTACCATCGTAACCCATGCTCACAATACCAACTTGTGCTTTTTTTAAATCTTCTTCAGTTAAACCAATACCATACAACATCGCTTGCGCCGCAGGTTGTGTTTGATCTTGAGTGATGGTTTTGCTGTACTTATTTAATTCCATTATTGTGTTATTTATTTTAATTTTTATTCAAAAAAAAACCTTCCAATATTTGGAAGGTTTGTAATATAGTTTTTCAATTATATTTATACCATTCCCGATGCAGATGTGCTAAACACATTGACAACAACGACAGAAGTAATAATAATTGAGATTTGCATCTTTATTTTTTTAGTGTCACAAAAGTATGAAAACTTATAGGACTAAAAAAATAAAATCTCAACATTTTACATACTTCTTGTTATTTAATTCATTATTTTAATAAAAAACCTAAACTATTGTAGATTGACCTATGCTTACATTGTCATTATTGAAATAAAGTAGATCATCTTTGCTAAAAATGAAATTAGAAACAAACTCCCCTACTTCATTTGTACCAAATTTTGAATCCGGTTTTAAATCAACCGTAACAACTTTATATTCAATTGCTTTTTCAACAGCTTTATAAATTATGTTTGCTTCTGTAAACAATCCAAAATGCTCTAACAACATTGCTGCTGATAAAATTGAAGCAATTGGATTAGCAATATTTTTTCCTTTTGCTTGTGGATAAGAACCGTGAATTGGCTCAAACAAAGCATTTTTTTCTCCCAAAGAAGCTGAAGCTAATAATCCGATAGAACCTGTAATTACACTTGCTTCATCTGATAAAATATCTCCAAATAAATTCTCTGTCAAAATCACATCAAATTGTTTTGGGTTTAAGATAATCTGCATTGCTGCATTATCTACAAACAAAAAGTCTAAAGCAACATCCGGATAACCTTCGCTTACTTTTTGAACAACTTTTCTCCACAATCTTGAAGTTTCCAAAACATTTGCTTTGTCAACCATTGTTAATTTTTTGCGTCGATTTTGTGCTGATTTAAAAGCTAAATGTGCAATTCTTGTAATTTCTTCTTCTGAATATTCACATAAATCTGAAGCGTGAGTTCCTTCTTCATTTAGAGTTTTTGCTCCAAAATAAGCTCCGCCTGTTAATTCTCTGAAAATAGTAAAATCAGCGCCTTCGATAATTTCTCTTTTTAAAGGAGAAGCATCAAGCAATGATTTATAAGGTTTTATAGGACGAATATTAGCAAACAAGCCCAATTCTTTACGAAGCTTCAATAATCCTTGCTCCGGACGAACTTTTGCATTTGGATTATTATCATATTTAGGATCTCCAATTGCGCCAAACAAAACTGCATCTGTATTCAAACACAAATTCAAAGTTTGCTCCGGCAACGGACTTCCTGTTTTATCGATAGCGATCGCTCCCATAAGCGCCTCTTCAAAAACAAATTCATGATTATACACTTCGCCTATGGCGTATAAAGCTTTCTTGGCTTGTAAAATTACCTCAGGTCCAATTCCGTCTCCAGGTAAAACTGCTATTTTCAAATTCATAACGTCTCGTTCTTTATGTATTTAAATCCTAATATTATCTATTATCTATTATCTATTTTCTTTACTCTTTATTCTTTACTCTTTACTCTTCCTTCTATTCTCTATCCTCTTTATTCTATCTTCTCTCCTCAAAACTAGCTTCTAATCAACTCATCCTGAATTTTAGCAGCCTCGATAATCTGATGAATATCAGCATCAACAACTTCTTTTTTAATATCAGCAAACTTCAAGAACTCAATATATACAATGTCTAATTGTACTTTTGTCAACTCGTAACCTACTTTTTTAGCACGGTAAGCTAATGCTGCTCTACCACTTCTTGCTGTTAGAATAATCGAGGATTCATTTACTCCAACATCCAGCGGATCAATTATTTCGTAAGTCGCTCTGTTTTTAATTATACCGTCCTGGTGAATTCCAGAACTATGTGCAAAAGCATTTGCTCCAACAATAGCTTTATTAGGCTGAACGAACATTCCCATACTTTCAGAAACTAATCGGCTCATTTCATTCAATTCTCTTGTATTAATGTTAGTATCAAGATTTAAGTAAGGATGTTGTTTAAAAACCATTACCACTTCTTCAAGTGCCGTATTTCCAGCTCTTTCACCAATACCATTAATAGTACATTCTATTTGTCTTGCTCCATTTATCGCACCTGCAATAGAGTTTGCAGTTGCCATTCCTAAATCATTATGACAGTGACAAGAAAGAATTACGTTTTCAATACCTTTTACATTTTCTCTTAAATATTTCATTTTTGCTCCGTATTCTTCCGGTAGACAATATCCTGTTGTATCAGGAATATTCAATACAGTAGCTCCGGATTTAATAACTTCTTCGCAAACTTTTGCAAGGAAAGCATTATCAGTTCTACCACCATCTTCTGCATAAAACTCAACGTCTTCTACATAAGATTTTGCGTGAGAAACAGCAAATTTTGCTCTTGCAATAATATCTTCTCTTGTGGTCTTTAATTTGTGGAGTATATGAGACTCAGATGTTCCGATTCCTGTGTGGATTCTAGGTCTTTTAGCATGTTTTAAAGCAGCTGCAGCAACATCAATGTCGTTTTTGACAGCTCTTGTTAGTCCGCAGACCGTCGCATTCTCTACAATTTTACAAATCTCAGAGACCGATAAAAAATCGCCTGGACTTGACACAGGAAAACCTGCTTCGATAACGTCAACTCCCATTTTATCAAGTCGTTCTGCTATAACTAATTTTTGTTTAGTATCTAACTTACATCCTGGAACTTGTTCGCCATCGCGCAAAGTGGTGTCAAAAATTTGAACTTTCTCTCTATTCATATTCATTTATTTAATGTAATTTCACATCTTGATAACAAATATATATTGTACTTCTTCAGTACGAAATTCATTTTAATGAAATTATACTGTTCATAACACAATTTATAACGATTTAATCAACTTAAAATCAATAATTTACATTATTATATTTTACAATGGCTAACCATCAAAAAGATTTCTTATTTGTATTAATAAAATCACTTTCTAAATCCGAAAAAAGACAGTTTAAAATTTTTGCAAGCCGATTAGAAACCAGTTCTAATACGAAATTCATCGAATTGTTTAATATTCTGGACAAGTCTGAAAACTATGATGAAAAGCTCATTTTAAAGAGCGGAATCATCAAAAAAGTTCAGCTATCTAATTTAAAATCATACTTATACAAGCAAATCCTGGTTAGTATTCGATTGAATATTCCTAGTCAAAACATTCGTTATCAATTACGGGAACAAATAGATTTTGCCGTTATTTTATATAATAAAGGACTATACAAACAGAGTTTAAAAATTCTGGACAAAACCAAAATCATCGCGCTTGAAAATGATGAAAAATATATGGCGTATGAAATTGTAGAATTCGAAAAACTTATAGAATCGCAATATATTACCCGAAGTATTCAAGGTCGCGCCGATGAATTGGTTATTCAGGCCAAAGAATTGAATTATAGAAATACGATTTCAAGTAAGTTATCGAATTTATCGCTTCAGCTATACGGAATAATGCTAAAAACCGGTTACGTAAAAAGCGATGAAGAATATAAATATATTGATGATTATTTCAACAAACACATTTCTAAATTAGACGAAAGCAAGTTTGGTTTCCGTGAGAAATACTGGTTTTACAATGCAAATCTATGGCGAAGCTTCCTTGTTCAGGACTTTCTTGCCAGTTATAAATATGCTTATAAATGGGTTCGTTTGTTTTATGATAATCCAAATATGATCATTCAGAATCCTGTATTTTTCTTAAAAGGAAATCATTACTTTTTGGAGTCCTTATATATGTTAAAGTATAAATCGAATTTCAAGAAGTATTTGACGCTTTTAGAAGAAACTATTGAAGATCCTAAATTTCCGGTAAACGATAACATTGCATCGCTATCATTTCTATACGTTTACAATAATAAGCTGAATTTACATATTCTCGAAGGTACTTTTGCCGAAAGCGAATATCTGATTCCTGAAATTCTCGAAAAGATAAAATTACACAGCGAACATCTTGACGAACATCACGAAATGTTATTCTACTATAAGATTGCTTCTATTTACTTTGGAAATGAGAAGTATAATGAATGTATTGCATACTTAGATAAAATCATAAACAACAAAAACCTAAGCATGCGCGAAGATTTAATGTGCTTTGCCAGACTTTTGTCATTGATTGCACATTATGAGTTAGGGAAAGATTATTATTTAGAAAATCACCTTAAAAATACCTATAAGTTTCTAATCAAAATGAACGACTTACACGAAGTTCAAAAGGAAATTATCAAGTTCTTAAGAAACCTAAACAATTTATATCCTGCAGATATTAAGAAAGAATTCATTAAAATGCGCGCTCGTTTTGTAGAACTTGAAAAAAACACTTACGAAAAAAGAGCTTTCTTATATCTAGACATTATTTCGTGGCTCGAAAGCAAAATCGAAAACCGCAAAATTGCTGATATTATAAGAGAAAAAGCGAAGCTTAATAGTCGTTAAATTTAAAATTCCAATAAAAAAAATCCAAATTCCAATAGTTTTCGCGTAGAGATCTTTGTCAAAGTTTAAAACTTTGACAAAGATTACGCATCGATTTGTTATTTCGACGTAAGGAGAAATCACACTAGAAGCTTCGGCTTTATAATCGTCAATCTTTGTCGAGTTTCTTGTGTGATTTCTGCCTTTGGTCGAAATGACAAGATTGCCTACAAACAATAAAACCGATAGGTTTGTTATTCTCGAAAAACCACTAATTTTTCACATAAACATAAAAATAAATTATTTCTTAAAATCAAAAATAAAACTATCTTCACTATAAATTAAAATTCCAACTTAACAAAAGAAATCTTAATGAATACAGTGCTTTGGTCAGAAATTTTAAGATTTGATTTAGATAATCCAAATGAGGAATATGGATTTTCAACAAGATTAGCATTTGAAAATAGTTGGACCATTCATTTTACAAAAACAGCCATTCTTGAGTACAAAAAATTCATGTATTTGGCAGCTACTTCTTTTGAAATGGTTTCGCCTTCCGAAATTGTAGATATCGTTTGGCATCAACACTTAATATTTACCAATTCTTATTCTGATTTATGTACGCTTTTAAAGAAAAGAATCGAACATATTCCGTCGACACATAACAGATCTGAGGCAGAAAAATTTCAAAAAGCAAAAGAAAGAACAAAAGAATTTTACGAGCAAAAATTCGGGAATCAGCCGAAAGAAATTTGGGAACATTACAATTATAGTAATGCATTAAATTTAAATAAAAATGATCTCGATATCACAAGGTTTAAAAACAGATATTTAGTATTGTTTATAGTGTCGCTATTTCCAATATATTATTTGCTGAAACCAATTCTGATTCAAATTAAAAACCCTGATTTTTTAATCTATTATATTTTATTGTTCGGCGTTGCAATTTATATGTTAATGCAATATATAACAAAGGCTTTTACTTCATTTTATGATAATTTAAAAACAAATTTAATTTTTTCGAATCTAAGTCCTTTTGAATTAATTTTTCTTAAAACAAATAAATTAGATTATGTTATTCATGGTGTTGTAAACAATTTAGTCAGGAGTAAAAAGATTAAAATTATAAGCAATAACAGATTGGATTTAATTGATGAAGAGCTAACTGATAATCGATATGAAAATTGTGTTATTGAAATTTTGAAAGAGTTTGATCCGCTTCAATATCACCAATTGAATAAAATAGTACAACAAAAACCAATATTTAAGCAACTGGAAAAAAGCGTTATTAGAATTAGAAAAACTATTAGTGATTCTAAAGAATATATAGCCATAGTAAGAATCGCAATGTTGGTTTTGGGTTTTCTGTTAAGTATTGGTATTACGAGATTTATCTTAGGGATAAACAGACACAAACCTGTCGTATACCTATTTTTTGTAATGATTATTTTGATTCCTGTTGCTAGTTTTTATCTCAGGAAGATTTTAAATTACTTATTTATCGATGCAATTCCATCATTAGTTAAAGACGAAAAACGTAATGAAGAAAGTGAAAAAGATTGGCAATGGAATTATTTTTTCTATGGTGAAGTAGTATTATTGGGCGCTTTTATTCCACTGACATCACATTCAAAAGGATATACCTTTATTTCTTCTGACAGCGGCGGATCAGGCTGTACGAGTTCTTCTGATAGCAGCGGATCGAGCTGTTCAAGTTCTTGTGGCAGCTCATGCGGAAGTTCTTGTGGTGGCTGCGGAGGAGATTAATTTATATAGGGAATTTTATACCAATGAAACTTAAAAGATTAAAGGTAAATCTTAAACCCGACAGGTTTTAATCCCGAGGCTTCGGAACTGTCGGGTTTACTTTTAGCAACGAAATTGTGAGTTTGATTTTCGTTTCTTAGAATATTTTATCTGCAATAACAACAAGTCGAAGTTCCCTCAAGACAAACATCTCCTCTTCCCGGAGTATTTGAAAGAATTCCTCCAGCCGGACCACATAATCTATCACACAAGCCAATTGTTGGGTTTACGTACGGAAGCACACCTCCAAAAATATTCTTTTGTTCGTTTTTACTTAGGATTTCAACATTTTTTAGGTTTTTTAAATTTTTCATAAATAGTTTGATTTTTGATTTGTTTCCTACTCTATTAGCTTTTCGGATTACGCTTTGTTTGTTCATTTTCAAATTAATAGAATCTAAAATAGAAAAATAAAACGTTAATATTCGTACAAAATATGTAATTAACATTCAGAAGAAATTTCAATGAAAAAAATCCAAATGACTTATATCCTAATCTTTGTCAAAGTTCAAAACTTTGACAAAGATCTTTAGACTAAGCTATCGAAATAAAAAAATCCCAAATTCCAAAGAAATTGGAATTTGGGATTTAAAAAAATTGAAATTTTAAAAAACGTTATTCTACAATATTAGAAGTCGTTACATAAAAATCTTTATCAACCTCTAGCTTTCTATCTTCATTTGTAGTTTTCTCAGATTGCCATTCAGTTGTTGGCTTTAACCAAGTTTCAACACCGTTAATTTTTACTCTAACCGGCATATCAAATTTAGCAACACAATTTGTCCAGTGATAACCGAAAGTGCCATTTTTAAACATATATTCAAAAACCGGAATTTGAGTTGTAGCTAAATATTGTGCATAAACTCTATTAAAGTTAATTCCTGATTTTTCATTTATATAATCCTGAATTTGTTTACCTGTAACCGTTTGATGGTAAAAAGTACTGTTTAAACCTCTTAGGATCGATTTCCATTTTGCATCATCATTAATAACCTGACGAATCATGTGCAGCATAGTCGCTCCTTTTGGATACATATCGCCTGATCCTTCGTTATTTACATCATAATGCCCAATAATAGGTTTATCGTTGCTAATTCCTTTTCTACAACCAATTACATATTCAGCTCCGGCATCTTTTCCATAATAATATTCCAAAAATAGACTTTCAGAATAATTGGTAAAACTCTCGTGAACCCACATATCTGCAATATCTTTATACGTAATATTATTAGCAAACCACTCGTGTCCAGACTCGTGAATAATGATAAAATCAAATTTTAATCCCCAGCCTGTTCCGCTTAAATCATGTCCTAAATAACCATTTTTAAAGTCGTTTCCGTACGTCACACTACTTTGGTGCTCCATTCCTAAATAAGGCGCTTCGACCAATTTGTAACTATCTTCATAAAAAGGATAAGGTCCAAACCAGTTTTCAAAAGCTTTCAACATTCTTGGAACGTCCTTAAATTGTTCTTTGGCTACAGCCAAATTATCTCTCAAAACATAATAATTACAATCTAAATCCCCTTTTTCTCCTTTGTATTTCTCAGAGAAATTAACGTAATCACCAATATTAATATTTACGCCATAATTATTAATAGGATTCGAAACAAACCAATTAAAGGTCTTTGTACCGTCTTTTTCTTTTTTAACGCTTTTCAATCTTCCGTTTGAAACATCTGTCAAATCACCCGGAACATTCACGCTGATTAACATATTCTCAACTTCGTCATACATATGATCTTTACAAGGCCACCAAACACTTGCGCCTAAACCTTGGCAAGATGAAGCAATAAAATCTTTTCCGTTTTTATCTTTTTTCCATGTAATTCCGCCATCCCAAGGTGGTTTGATAGCTTCTTTAGGTACTCCTCCAAAAGAGATGATTATTTCTTTTGTTTCACCAACTTTTTGAGCAGCCGTTAATTCAATAAAGAAAGCATTTCCGTCTCTTTCAAACTTCAATTCTTTTCTGTCTTGTGTTACTTTATAGATATTCATTGGCTGCTGCAAATCAATTTGCATTTTGTTATTCTGCGTCAAAACAGTATAACGAACAGTATTTGAACCTGTAATAGTCTTTTCTTGTGGATTTACTTTTACATCTAAATGATAGTATTTCAAATCCCACCAGGCTCTTTCTTTTGTGATGCTTCCGCGTAAAGTATCCTGATGTGTAAAAACCGTTTCAGACTTATTAAGAAGTCCTTGTGCATTGGCTGTAAAACCAACTAAAAAGGCGATAAAAGCGCCACAGAAGTATTTTTTCATTATTTATAAATTTGTAATAAATAAGGTAATTAAACCAGCTTAATCTTCAACAAATGTAAACAATCCTATGAAATTTTGAATGATTTTATAATTTCTATTCCGAAAATTTAATGTTAAAATTCACTTATTCTTTTTTACTTTAGCGAATCAAAATAATTTCTGTTCTATATGAAAATTACTAAAATTGCCGCTGTTGTAAGCTTTGTGTGCTCGATAACAACTTATTCACAGAATATTCATGTTTACAAAAGAAGCGAAAAAATAATCATTGATGGAGATTTATCCGATTGGAAAAAACCTTTTTTAGGTCCATTTGTAGTTCATAATTCAGGCAAAAAAGCAACACAAAATACAATGGTTTCACTTTCGTGGAATGACGAAAATTTATATATTGCTTATCGTTCAACAGATTCTAAAATAGTTGGAACAAACCAGAAAAAAGATTCTCAAATTTTTAATACTGATGATTTAGTCGAAATTTTTATCGATCCTGATGGCGACGGTCAAAATTATATTGAAATTGGAGTAAATGCTTTTTCATCCAATTACGATATGCTACTTAAATGTATTTCGCCTGTTTGTGGTGGCTGGAATACTTCTATGGCATTTAATATTACTGGAATGGAAACGCAAAGCAAAATAACCCGAGAAGGTTTTACTACAGAAATTAAGATTCCGTTTTCGAGTTTAAAAACTATTCCAAATGGCAATTTCAATAAACCAAAAATAGGTACTAAATGGAGAGGAAACACTTTTAGAATTGATTACGGTAACACAACTGAATATCTTACATTACAACCTTATAAGAGCGGAAAATTTGGTTTTCATCAGCCTCAAGAATTTGCTGTTTTTGAGTTTGTGGAATAGTATTGCGAAATGGCACGCGGATGACACGGATTCGCCTTGCGAAAACGCGGATTTATACTGATTTTTTTATATTGTTTTTTCTATATAACTGCATTTTTTGTCAGGCTGAGCGTAGTCGAAGCCCCGTAAAGTAACTATGCAAACCAGGCTTTGTTTTTTAGAGCAGTTTTTTTAATATTTAATTGATAAACTGTGGTGTCAAATTAAATTTAACTTCAGAATAAGGCACATCATTTCCAACTAAAAATTTAAAAACCTTATTATGTTCTTTCATCTTGTAGATTTCAAATATAGACTTATTGGATTGGATATGAATATTTTGCAAAAACCGATCATTTAAATCTCCATAAACTTTATAAGTTTGCAAAAACATTGTAATTCCTTCTTTTAAAACTTTAGGATTAGTAAACTCTTCTGGAAGAAATATATTTATAAAAGAATCATTATCTATATATATTTCTCCAGTGCTACCATTAATTGTGGTAAAATTACCGTAAGGTGATTTTTCTAGAAACAAAATTAATCTCTGACCTGTTTTTAGTTCTTTAATTCTTGGATCACAAATCCATTCCTTCCAGATTGAAACCTTAATTTTTGAAGGTGATTTTCCTTTTACAAATTCGTTAATTGTAAATTCATATTCATTTTTTGAAACTTTAGAAATTATTCCGTCAACAATTAAATCTGCTTTTGCAATAACAATTGAATACGGTAATTCATATTTCTTAAAAGCATAATTGCACCACGTATTAAACAACATCAACAAACAGATATACAATTTCATAAAAGAATATTTAGAGGTATTAAAAATACTTTTTTTTTAAATATTATATACAAAAATTGCATTGTGATTTAAAACTATAATAATTATAAATCGCAATGCAATTTTATTTTTTTCCTTTGAAAGTTATACTACTTCTGACGTTTCTTCAAAACATCAACAACATCATTCAATTGAAAACCTTTTGCCTGAAGCAATATTAAGTAATGAAATAATAAATCAGCGCTTTCGCTTAAGAACAAATCATCATTATCGTCTTTGGCTTCAATAACTACTTCTACTGCTTCTTCACCAACTTTTTGAGCAATTTTATTGATTCCTTTTTCGAATAAAGAAGCTACATAACTTTTCTCTGAATCGGCATTTTCTCTGCGCGTTTTGATTGTATTTTCCAATTGAGAAATAAAACCATAATTTTCTTTGTTTTCTTCCTGCCAGCAAGTATCGGCACCAGTATGACACGTTGGGCCAACAGGTTTTGCCTGAATTAAGAGTGTATCGCCATCGCAATCATTTTTAATACTAACCAGATTCAAAAAGTTACCACTCTCCTCGCCTTTTGTCCAAAGTCTTTGTTTAGATCGGCTAAAGAAAGTTACTTTTTGAGTTTCAATTGTTTTTTGCAGTGATTCTTCGTTCATATACCCAAGCATCAAAACATTTTTTGTTTCAGAATCCTGAATAATTGCCGGAATCAATCCGTGTGCGCTTTTTATATCTATATCCATAATTATTGTAGATTTTAGAGTTCAGATTTTAGATTGCTGAATTCTATATTTTTATTTCATCTTAAATCTTGTTTCTTTCTTCTTGCTTTTATTCCCTAAAGTCCAGATTCTATACTCTATTTTCTATATTCTATTTTCTAAAGTCTAGCTTCTTTCTTCTTGCTTCTATTCTCCATTTCTCAAAGCCTAACTTCAATACCATTATCCCTAAGTTCTTCCTTCAAAGTCTTAATCTCAATCTCTTTAAAGTGAAAAACACTCGCAGCCAAAGCAGCGTCTGCTTTTCCTACCTTAAATGAATCTACAAAATGCTGAATATTTCCCGCACCGCCAGAAGCAATAATCGGGATATTTATTAAAGTCGATAATTTGGCCAAAGCTTCGTTTGCAAAACCATTTTTGGTTCCGTCATTATCCATCGAAGTAAATAGAATTTCTCCTGCGCCGCGTTCAGCAACTTCTATTGCCCAATCGAATAAATTAAGTTCTGTAGGCACTTTTCCACCAACTAAATGTACAATCCATTGCCCGTTAATTTGCTTAGCATCAATTGCAACAACAACACATTGGCTTCCGAATTTCTGAGCCAAATCATTAATCAATTGCGGATTTTTTACTGCCGATGAATTGATCGAAACCTTATCAGCGCCATTATTTAATAGAATTTCAACATCTTCAACAGACGAAATTCCACCGCCAACTGTAAACGGAATATTGATTTTCTCTGCAACGCTTCGCACCATATTGACCAACGTTTTACGACGTTCTTCGGTAGCCGAAATATCCAAAAACACCAATTCATCCGCACCTTCAGCCGAATATATTTCAGCCAGTTCCACCGGATCACCAGCATCACGCAAGTCAACGAAGTTAACACCTTTTACGGTTCTTCCGTTTTTTATATCCAAACAAGGAATGATTCTTTTTGCTAACATTTTTCTTTTGTTAATTGTTGGATGTAAGATGTGAAATGTTATTTGTAAAACGTAAAACTGCCATTTTACAATTCACTTTTTACATTTTACCAATAATATAATTTTCAAGTTGTTTCAAACTAATTCTTCCTTCATAAATTGCTTTTCCAATAATGGTTCCTTCGCAACCTAATTCGGCTAATTTAGGAAGTTCGTCGAATGTCGAAATTCCACCCGAGGCAATCAGTTTTACGTCATTTGCTTCAGCTAAAATTTTCTTGTACAAATCAAAACTTGGGCCTTGTAACATTCCGTCTTTTGCGATATCCGTACAAATAACGTACTGAATTCCTTTAATTTGATAATCCTGAATAAACGGAATCAAATCTTCGTCTGAATCTTCTAACCAACCAGAAACGGCAATTTTTTCATCTTTAGCATCAGCACCAAGAATAATTTTTTCCGAACCATATTCCGAAATCCATTTTTCAAAAATTGCTCTGTTTTTTACAGCAATACTTCCACCCGTAATTTGACTTGCGCCACTTTCGAAAGCGATTCTCAAATCATCATCAGATTTTAAACCTCCGCCAAAATCAATTTGCAGACTAGTTTGCGACGCAATTTGCTCTAATATTTTGTAATTGACAATTTTACTCGATTTTGCGCCATCTAAATCTACTAAATGTAAATATTCGATTCCGTGTGCTTCGAATGATTTTGCTACTTCAAGAGGATTTTCATTGTAAATTATTTTAGTGTCATAATCTCCTTTTGACAAACGAACGCATTTTCCGTCGATGATGTCTATAGCTGGTATTATTCTCATATTTTGATATTTTAGATTTTAGATTCTAAAAATTGAAATTGTTTTTTTGATATTGATTTTAAAAATTGGAATTTAGAATTTTACATTTTTAAGAAATTATCTAAAATCTTCTCCCCAACTGCTCCACTTTTCTCTGGGTGAAATTGAGTTCCGTAAAAATTATCTTTTTGCAAAGCCGATGCGTATTCAAGTTCGTAATCCGTGATAGCAATGGCTTCATCGCAATTTGGGGCGTAAAAACTATGCACCAAATACATAAATTCATTCTCAGAAATTCCTTTAAACAAATCCGATTTTAAATCATAAATCTGATTCCAGCCCATTTGTGGCACTTTTACTTTTGAAGTAAATTTAATCACATCAACATCAAAAATTCCAAGTCCCTTAGTATTTCTTTCTTCAGATGATTTACACATTAATTGCATTCCAAGACAAATTCCCAAAACTGGTTGCTTCAAATTCGGAATCAAACTATCCAAACCGCTTTCCTTCAGTTTTTTCATCGCCGAACTTGCTTCTCCAACTCCGGGAAAAATCACTTTATCTGCCGCCAGAATTTCATCGGGATTATTACTCAAAACAGCCTTAAAACCAAGCCTTTCAATAGCAAACATAATGCTCTGAATATTTCCCGCTCCGTAATTTATAATTACTATTTTCATTTATTTAGTCTTAAAGTCTAAAGTCTAAAGTCTTAAAGTCGCTTCTTGATATCCATAATACAGAAATCTTTCGACTTTATGACTTTCAACTTTTGACTAAATTAAAGCATTCCCTTTGTCGAAGGCAAAATCATTTTCTCTGTATCTCTTTTCACTGCTACTTTTATGGCTTTCGCGAAAGCTTTAAAAATCGCCTCAATTTTGTGGTGTTCGTTTGTTCCTTCGGCTTTTATGTTGATATTAGCTTTTGCGCCATCAGAGAATGATTTAAAGAAATGAAAAAACATTTCTGTTGGCATTTTTCCAACCATTTCGCGTTTAAATTCCGTTTCCCAAACTAACCAGTTTCTTCCGCCAAAATCAATTGCAACTTGCGCTAAACAATCGTCCATTGGCAAACAGAAACCGTAGCGTTCGATTCCTAATTTATTTCCTAAAGCTTTAGCAAAAACTTCACCCAAAGCAATTGCAGTATCTTCAATCGTGTGGTGTTCATCAACTTCAAGATCTCCTTTTACAAGAATTTCCAAATCCATTTGACCGTGACGTGCGATTTGATCCAACATATGATCAAAAAAAGCAATTCCGGTTTCGATTTTACTTTTTCCTGTTCCGTCAAGATTTAAATTAATAAAAATGTCAGTTTCATTGGTTTTACGCATAATCGAAGCCGAACGTGCTTCTAACTTCAAAAACTCATAAATTTCCTTCCAACTCATTGTTTGAAGAATAATCGTTTCGTCAAGTTCTTCACGCTTTGATGAAATTTCATTGCTTCCAATTCCATCATTATCATTGATAAAAATTGCTTTTGCACCAAGATTTTTCGCCAATTCAACATCAGTCAAACGATCTCCTAAAACAAACGAATTTGCCAAATCATATTCTGGATTATCAATATATTTCGTCAACATTCCCGTTCTTGGCTTGCGTGTTGGCGCATTATCTTCCGGAAAAGATCTGTCTATAAATATATCATCAAACAAAACTCCTTCATTTTCAAAGGCTTTTAAAATAAAATTTTGCGTTGGCCAAAACGTATCTTCCGGAAAACTATCCGTTCCTAATCCGTCCTGATTGGTCACCATCGCCAATTCGTAATCTAATTCATTGGCAATTTTAGCCAAATATTGAAAAGCTTTCGGGTAAAATTCTACTTTCTCCAAAGCATCTAATTGATAATTTTCTGGTTCTAACACAATCGTTCCATCACGATCGATAAAAAGTACTTTTTTCATAGTTTATTTATATTTTGGGCGTGTCCCTCCGGGTCGGGCTTTCGGCTATATTCCTGATTAACAAAAACTACGGCTAAAAAGCCTTATTTTTCTAAATCGGGAGATACCGCCTCTATCCCTCACGCAAAAACGGTTTTCGAGATCTTTATAATTACTTTTATGCTATATGATATTTACTTTCAATATCGGTTCCTTTGAATTGTACACTTAACAGCCAATTACCGTACTTTGTGTATTCAATATCGATAACATCATTTAACTTTAATTTTAAAAAAACTTTTTCACTGACATTACAGCTTCTTATTACATTCGAATCAAAAATAATTTTAAATGTTGAAGGATTTTTTCTTCTAAAACCTTCTTCTTTGTCAATGATCTTAAATTCATTAATAATCTTAATTCCTTCCTTCAAATCTTTTCTGGCTCCAAAAATTTGTGTCGAGTAATAATAAATTAGTACAGACAAAATAATAAGACCAGCAAAAACAATAAAAAAAGATCCCGAAAAATAATAACAAGTAATTGTAAAACCAATAATAAATACTGAAAGAAAAGCAATCAAAATACTAACTTGTCTAATCTTGTTTTTTAAGATTTTCATTTCATCATCATTCATTCGTGTTTCAACAGGGATCATAAATCATAATTTTTATTCTAGCAAAAACTTTGTGCACTTAGCGTAATTCTTTGCGAACTTTGCGGTTAAACTTGTTACTTCAACAACTTCAGTTCTTTAATCAAAACTGCATTTTCCTCTGGAATTCCAATCGTAAAACGAAGACAATTTTCGCATAAAGGCTGAGTTGTTCTGTTTCTGATTACAATTCCTTTTGCGATTAATTGATCGTATCTTTTATTAGCATCATCAACTTTTACTAATACAAAATTAGCTTCTGTAGGATATACTTTTTCGACAAAACTCACTTCAAGTAAAACTTTAAGCAATTCTTCTCTTTGCTCAATAATAGAAGTTATTTCTTGTTTTATTTTATTCGAATCGTTCAAACGTGTGATAGCTCTTTGCTGCGTTAATTCGTTTACATTATAAGGGGGTTTTATTTTATTTAAAACTGAAATTACAGCTTCAGAACCATAACAAATTCCTAAACGAATTCCTGCCAAACCGTATGCTTTTGAAAGCGTTTGTGTAATCACCAAATTTGGATATTCATCGATTTCTGTCAACCAGCTTTCTTTGTCCGAAAAATCAATATACGCTTCATCAATTACAACCAAACCTTTAAAATTTTGAAGTAATTTCACCACACTTTCGTCCGAAAAAGAATTCCCGGTTGGGTTATTTGGTGAGCATAAAAAGATGATATTAGTATTCTCATCTACAGCGTCTAAAATTTTCTCTACTTGTGGCTGAAAATCGGTTGAAAGTAAAACTTCTCTGTTTTCTACAGCGTTAATATTTGCCAAAACACTGTACATTCCATAAGTTGGTGGCAACGAAATAATATTATCCATTTTTGGCTCACAAAAAGCTCTGAAAAGTAAATCTAACACTTCATCACTTCCGTTTCCTAGTAGAATCTGACTTGATTTTACGTTATTATTCTTCGCTAAAATCGCTTTAACCGAACTCTGTTGCGGATCCGGATAACGATTCACCCCATTCTGAAACGGATTTTCATTAGCATCCAGAAAAATCATTTCAGCTGTATCAAAATCCTCGAACTCATCTCTGGCAGATGAATAAGGTTTTAATGTTTTTACGTTTTCACGCGTTATTGTATTTATATCGAATTTCATTTTTTTTATTTTTTGAGGAGAGGAAAGAGGCAAGATTGAAGAACCAAGACTAAAATCTAAATCTTTACACTATAAATCTTTCATCTTGCTTCTTGCTTCTTGCTTCTTCATTCTATTTTCTTTACTCTAAACTCTTTAAGCGAAGCGTCACAGCATTTTTATGCGCTTGCAAACCTTCGGCTTCAGCCATAACTTCGATTGCGCGACCAATGTTTTGAATTCCTACTTTGGAAATTTTCTGAAAAGTCATTGATTTCATGAAACTATCCAGATTTACACCGCTGTAATTCTTAGCGTATCCGTTTGTTGGCAAAGTATGATTGGTTCCTGAAGCATAATCTCCGGCACTTTCAGGAGTATAATTTCCAATAAAAACAGAGCCAGCATTTACGATTCCGTTGCAATAGAAATCATCAAATTCTGAACATATAATAAAATGTTCCGGTCCGTATTCATTGATTAATTCTAATGCAATCTGGTCATTTTCAACGTAGATTAATTTTGAATTTTCGATTGCTTTTTGAGCGATTTGCTTTCGCGGAAGCGCTTCAATTTGAGTCTGAATCTCGTTCTCGACAGCATCAATTAATCTTCTTGAAGTCGAAACTAAAATCACTTGACTGTCTGTTCCGTGTTCTGCCTGAGATAACAAATCTGACGCTACAAAAGCCGGAACTGCAGTATCATCAGCAACAACCAACAATTCTGATGGTCCTGCCGGCATATCAATTGCAACTCCAAATTGTGTTGCCAATTGTTTTGCAACCGTTACAAACTGATTTCCAGGCCCAAAGATTTTATAAACTTTTGGAATTGATTTTGTCCCAAATGTCATTCCTGCGATCGCTTGAATTCCCCCAACTTTTAAGATTTTTGTTACGCCGCATAAATTGGCAGCATATAAAATTGCCGGATTTATTTTCCCTGTTTTATCTGGTGGCGAACATAATACAATTTCTTTGCAGCCTGCGATTTCCGCAGGAACTGCCAACATTAAAACGGTTGAAAACAAAGGCGCTGTTCCTCCCGGAATATAAAGTCCAATTTTTTGAATTGGTCTTTTTTCCTGCCAACAATTAACACCTTCTGTAGTTTCAATCGAAATTCTCTCTGTTTTTTGAGCGGTGTGAAATTTTAAAATATTTGCTTTTGCTAATTGAATAGCGTCTTTCAATTCTTCCGAAATCAAACCAATTGCTTCCTGAATTTCTTCAGTTGTAACTTCGTAATTTTCTAAAGCGATTCCGTCAAAAATCGAAGTATATTTTGCAACAGCTTCATCTCCTTTTTTCTGTACTTCTTTAAAAATTTCTTTTACCGTCACTTCGATATCATCGATCGTTTTGGTTGGTCTTTTTAATATTTCTGACCAGGTTTCTGGTTTTGGATTGTCTATTTTATTCATTTTTATTTTTTGCTTTAAGCTTTAAGCTGTAGGCTCTAGGCTAATTAACTTTGTGTTTTTTTTGGCGTAAAGCTTAAAGCTTATTGCCTAAAGCGCGCAAAGCGCATTAAAGAACCATTTTCTCAATTGGGCAAACTAAAATTCCTTCGGCTCCAGCCTCTTTTAGTTTATCTATTACATCCCAAAAAGTGTCTTTATCTATTACCGAGTGAACACTGCTCCAGCCTTCTTGCGCTAATGGTAAAACGGTTAAACTTCTTAAAACCGGTAATATTTTACCAATTTCATCAATTTTATCATTTGGTACATTCATCAAAATATACTTTGAATTTCTTGCTCTTAAAACAGATTGAATTCTGAATTTTAAAGTATCGATGTGTTTCTGAATTTCTGGAGAAACTTTTGGAGAAACCGCTAAAACTGCTTCACTTTTCAGGATTACTTCTACTTCTCTTAAGTTGTTTTTGAATAATGTGCTTCCGCTCGAAACAATATCTACAATGGCATCTGCAAGACCAATATTTGGTGCAATTTCTACAGAACCAGAGATTTGGTGAATATCAACTTTTAATCCAAAAGAATCGAAATATTCATTTACAGTATTCGGGTAAGAAGTTGCAATACGTAAACCTGCCAAATCCTGAATTGAGTTGTAATTGAAGGCTTTAGGAACTGCAACAGAAACCTTGCATTTTGAAAATCCTAATTTTTGAATTACTTCAATGTGTTTTCCTTTTTCTACCAACAAATTATCTCCTACAATAGCAAGATCTACAACTCCATCAATTAAATATTGTGGAATATCTGAATTTCTCAGGTACAAAACTTCTAATGGAAAATTTGAAGCTTCAGCTTTTAATTGGTCGTTTCCGTTGTTGATCGAAATACCACAATCTTTTAAGATTTGAATGCTGTCTTCGTTTAAACGACCAGATTTTTGAATTGCAATTTTTAATGTACTCATTTTTTTTAGTTTTTGCTTGATTAATAGTTTGAGTACAAAGAATTGGTATAAAAAAACCCGTTTGATGTACTCAAACGGGTTTTAAAATATGATGATTTACATGCATACCATTAACACATCGCTTGAGAGCAATAATGAAAATGATGATGATGTAATTGAATAGAAATCATGACTTGGTTTGTTTTTTAATTCTTTGATTCGGTTGCAAATATAATAGTTAATTTAATAAAAAAGCAATTTTTAATTTAACTTAACGACAGTTTATTGTTAAAAAACGTAATCTATGCTGTTTTTATTACATTTTTTTATTTTACGATAACGTTTTCTGATTCTCGTTAAAACTCAAAAAAACTGTTGTTCCAACTCCTATTTCACTCTCGATTTTAAATTTAATATGTAGTAATTCTGTAATTCTTTTTACAATAGACAATCCTAATCCGGTTCCTTTAATTTCAGGATGATCCGTTGAATTTGATCTAAAGAAAGGATTGAAAATTGCTTCAAGATCTTCTTTGGCAATTCCGATTCCGTTATCAGAAATTTTACAGATTATATTTTCATTTTGTTTCAAAAGTAAAACTGAAACTTCTCCATCTTTTTTACTGTATTTAATTGCATTCGAAATAATATTTCTAAGAATTGTAACTACTAAGAAATTATCTGATTTAATATAATAATCTTCTAAAGCATCAAATTTTATATTAAGATTAAGCTTATCTATCTTCTCAGAATTTAGCGTTAAAACATCCAAAATCATTGCATTCAAATAAACCGTTTCCGGACTTATGCCTTTCTTTTGATTCTCAAAACGAGCCATTAATAAGAGTTGATCTACTAACATATTTAAGTGATCTACTTCTTTTATACAATAATTTATTTTTTCTTCATATTCCTTATTATCACGAGGTTTACGAATTAAAACTTCAAGTGTTCCTTTTATAACGGTCAAAGGCGTTCTTAATTCGTGTGAAGCGTCAGAAGTAAACTGTTTTTCCCGTTCCATTGCATCTTCAATTCGGCTTAATAAATTGTTTATGGTTTTGGAAAGTGTATATAATTCGTCTCTAGTTTTTGGGAGCGGAATACGTGTTTTCAGATTATCTTTTGTAATTATTTCTGAGGTATTTATAATCTCATTTATTGGCTTTATGCTTCGGCCTGCAAAAAATCTTGCTATAAAAAACAATAATATTAAGATCACCAAAAATGACAAAGACATTATATCAAACAAATTATTCAATACCATTTTAGAATCTGCCAATGACATTGCGACGATCACATATCCTATTTTTTTATTGTTAATATGAAGCGGAACCTGAATTTGTCGAACGGCATGATCGCCTAATTTAGTATCGAATAGTTTGAAATCTTCGACAGAATCTTTAAATTCAAGTGTTTCTTTTTTTAGATTTGGTGCTTTTTCTATCACTTTTTTATTCAAATCTAAAAACTCTACAAAAACCGGATTTACATCAACCGTATTATGTTCTCGTTCTTTCCATTCTTCAGCATCAATAAAAATCACTTTTCCATTTACAACCTCTAACTCCTCTAAGTGATTTTTGATTTCAACATTGATATTTTCGTCAATATGACTGTAAACGGTATGTTTTACAATGGAATATATAATCGAAAAAACTACCAAAATCAACAAACCTGTCGTGATAATATAGTTTAAGGCAATTCTGTTTTTAAAAGAAAGTTGCAACATTTATAAGTCGTTAGCGATATAACCAATACCGCGAATTGTTTTAATATAATCTTCTTCAATTTTTAAATTGAGTTTTTTTCTGATTGCGTTCATAAAAACATCAATTACGCCGGTGTCGTATTCAAAATTTATCTCCCAAACGTCTTTTAAGATTTGATTTCTCGTACAAACTTTTCCTTTATTCTTAATAAGGTAAGTCAGCAATTCAAACTCTCGCTGTGTAAGTGAAACTTCTTCGGTGTTTTTTAAGACAACATGTTTTGAAAGATCAATCGTGATGGTTCCTAAAGTAAGTATTTCAGAAGTTTTTTGGTTTCTAAAATGAATCTTGATACGTTCTACCAATTCTTCAAAACTAAAAGGTTTTTTGATATAATCGTTTGCTCCGGCTTTTAATCCTTCGATTGTTTCCTGCACCGTATCTTTTGCTGTTAAAAAAATAATTGGCGTTGTTTGATCCTTGATTCTTATAGCTTTACACAAGTCCAAACCATTAATTTTTGGCAACATCCAATCCAGTAAAATTAAGTCATACTTGTTTTCCTGAACCAATTCAAAACCTTTTGAACCATCATTTGCGGTTGTAATTTGATACCCTTCTTCTTGTAGGCCTTGCTGCAAAAACTGAACGATACCTAACTCATCTTCAACTATTAAAATGTGCATTTAATTTTAAATTTTTAGATTAAAAATGTAAATTTATAATCAAAGATAAAGATTTTGAGCTCAGAAACTGCTTCAACACCCAAGAATAGCAGCAACAAATTAATCTTAAGCTAATATTAAGAAAACATTAAGTAAGGTAAAAGTCGAACTTAATCTAGAACTAATGAATTGGAATTAATTTTGCAAAAAAAATAAAAAGATGAATTTTTACAAGAAATTTTCCCCACTTTTCAATCTTGGACTGTTTTATTTTATCGTAAGCTTTATTTTACGAACTGTTTTATTTTTTCATCCTATAACTCAGAGTTCATTTACAGTTCTTGAGAGCTTGAAAATCTTTTCGTTAGGACTTATTTCAGACTTCTTTGTTTTTACAGTTGCAGGTGTTTTTTTATGGTTGTATTTAGTTACGGTTTCTAATACTAAATACAATAAACCTTGGGGTTATATTATTTTAGGTGGTTTTGTAGCGCTATTCATTTATATCGCTTCCGGCAAAAGTATCGTTACAGAATATGGCGGAGCTTTGCCAAATATTGTTTTAATTTTTATTGGAATTAAAATGGCTCTTTTTGCTCTTTTACTTTTTGTTCCTAAACAAAGAGAAAAAATCAGATATTGGTTATTTGCTTTTGTAGTTTTCCTTTATGTTTTATTGATTCTTCAAAACGGTTTAAGTGAATATTTTTTCTGGAACGAATTTGGCGTTAAATACAATTTTATCGCTGTTAATTATCTAATTTACACCAATGAAGTTATTGGAAACATTATGCAGTCTTACCCTGTTATTCCAATATTTTCGGCCCTGTTTTTAGTAACAGGAATTATTACTTATTTAATTCTGAAGAAATCTAAAAATTTCATCAACGAAATCCCTTCTTTTAGTGAAAAATTAAAAAGCAGTGCCGTTTATGTAGCTTTGTTTATTATTTCTTTGATAGCAATTCCAACTTTGGCTAAGACCGAAAATTCTAAAAATGTCTTTGTTAACGAGCTACAAGCAAACGGAATATATAAATTCTATCTGGCTTTTCAGAATAACAAATTAGATTATTTTAAATTCTATAAGACTTTACCTGATCAGGAAGCTTTTTCGTTATTGAAACAACAATTCCCTGGTATTTCAGGCGAAAATACTTTGCGTAAAATAACAAGTGATTCACTAGAAAATCACAAGAATGTTGTATTAATTACTATCGAAAGTTACAGCGCCGAATTCATGAAAATGTACGGAAATGAGCAAAACATTACTCCTTTCTTAGATAGTTTAGCTCAAAAAAGTTTATTGTTTACCAATTTATACGCTGCCGGAAACAGAACGGTTCGCGGACTTGAAGCAGTAACTTTATGTTTGCCTCCAACTGCTGGAGAAAGTGTTGTAAAAAGAGAAGATAATAAGAATAAATTCTCTACAGGAGCTATCTTTAAACAAAAAGGCTACAACGTAAAATATATGTATGGTGGAGACGCTTTCTTTGATAATATGAAGGATTTCTATTCTGGAAATGGTTATGAAATTGTAGACAAATCAAATTTTTCTCCTGAAGAAATTACGTTTTCTAATGTTTGGGGAGTTTGTGACGAAGATATGTACAACAAAGCGATTAAGGTTATGAATGCTGAAGCAAAGCAAAACAAACCTTTCTTCAACCACATTATGACTGTTAGTAATCACAGGCCTTTTACTTATCCTAATAATAAAATTGATATTCCGGGAGACATTAAATCTCGTGAAGGTGGAGTAAAATACACGGATTATTCATTGAGAAAATTCTTTGAAATGGCGAGTAAACAACCTTGGTTCAAAAATACAGTTTTTGTTATTGTTGCTGACCATTGTGCTTCAAGTGCCGGAAAAACTGAACTTCCGTTAGACAAATACAGAATTCCTGGTTTTATTTATACTCCTGGTGCAAAACCTGAAAAATTCAATAAAACAATGTCCCAAATTGATATTATGCCAACACTTTTTGGTTTATTGAATTTCACTTATGAAAGCAAATTCTTTGGTCAGGATGTTTTAAAATCTGATTACAAACCAAGAGCTTTTATTGCTACTTATCAGGATTTAGGTTTGATTAAAGATAATGTTTTAACTATTTTATCTCCTAAACAACAAGTAAAACAGTTTGATTTAGAAATCAATTCAAAACCTGGTATCGCTCCTGAATTTCAGATAGATTATAATGAAATTCCAACGAATAAAGAAAGAGCTGATTTGATTAATGAAACTATTTCATTTTATCAAACTGCTTCAGATATGTTGAAGAAAAAGAAATATCAGAAGTAGAATTTTTTTTGAAATTCCAATTTTTGAAATTCCAAATTCCAAGTATTCTAGGAACGAAATACAATAATTTTAAACAGTTATTATCGTTTAGTTTGTCATTTCGACGTAGGAGAAATCACACGCGGGATTCAACAAAGATTGATGACATTTATTGTGGAGTTTCTGGTGTGATTTCTCCTTCGTCGAAATGACAAGATTGCGCTATTAAAGCATTAAATACAAGGATTTTTATAAAAAATACATCTCTAATACAAAATAAAATAGCCTCAAATTCAAATGAATTTGAGGCTATTTTATTAATGAGAATTATTAGATTTCGATACTCACATTTCAACATGAAACATGAAACCTGAAACTAAAAAAACTTCTTTTAGTCATTCTGATTCTTCATTCCGAATAAATATCCGTCCTGATATAATTTTTGATCTTGTTTCAAAGCTTCGTTGTTACGTTGAGTAACTTCAAATGAATCTAACTTGCTTAAATCTGGTTTTCCGGCATTTACCCAAGCAGTGTACCAAAAACTTGCAGTTGCAGCAATTGCTTTTCTCATTTGGCTTTCTACCATTCCGTTTAATTCCTGGTGCAATTTAGAAGCATATTTCTCAGAGAATTTAGATGTATTGTATTTTGTTTTAGAGATTTTACCATCAGCATCCATTTCGAAAACCTGATTCTCCGGAGTTGCAGTTCTTAGTTTTTTATCAACTGCCAACAAAGGCTCCACTAAACTGTGTGTATCATTAATCATGTCCCAAGTTGCTTTGTGAACATCTTCGTAATACTGCGCTTGTGGTACATTTAGTTTGTAGTTTTTAGCAAATAACTCAGGCAATCTGCTTTCCCAAAGTGAATGAATTCCTTTTTGATCCGTTAATTGTCCGTCATGATTTGCAGAAGTATGTAATGGCATATGTGCATCACCAATATAATGACCTAAATCTGCTGCAAGGAATAAAATCTCAGCTCTGTTTTTCTCTTTAAAAGCTTTAGTTAATTTTACCATCATATCTTCGATATACCAAGGCAAAATACCGTTTTCATTTAAAAATTTAGCATCGTATTTAGCCTTTGCTTCTTCTAAAGTTTTGGGAAAAGTCTCTGGCGCACCAAAACTTTCCATGTCAAAATAATGTCTTGGATTTTCGTCTTTATAATTTAAAGCATATTTACGAATGTCTGGTACAGAAGCTTCTTGAGTAATAAAATCAATGTGGTTGTAAAAAAACACTTGTATCGATTGAGGCAAAGCCATAACTGCAGCTTTATTGATGCGTTCGTGGCCAACGATTCCCCAAGATAATGTCAAAAATCCAAGTCCTAAAGCAAAAAATGCAATTAGCTTTGGTTTCATTTTAAAGTTTTTCATTTTGTAATTTTGTTTGAGGTGCAAATTTATTTCATTTAAAGCGAATTCGAAACAATACTCACTATTATTGTTATAAATAAATTTTAAAATGGGAAAACTTTATTCTGAGATTTTCAGTCACAGATGTTTAATGTATCCGTGACTGAAAAAAAATCTTTACTTACAGTTTATTGTAAACAATATTGAAATAAGACGATTTATTATATGTTTTTGCGGTTCCGCTTGTATAAGACTGAAACTGAGGCGTAATCATATTCATAGAACCTCCGTCACCGTTCCACGCCCAGCCTAAAATTGTCCAGCCTTTATTTTTGGCATAATCAACAATTGCGGACCAATCTGCACCAGATCCTCCACTATTTCCAAATTCACCAATCATGCATGGTCTTCCTGACGAAGCCAAATCATCGATGTCTGATGTGTTCATATATCGTCCTTTTCCCTGGTTATAAGCTCCGGGATAAATATGTGCCGAAAGAATAATTTTAGTATCATTGATTACAGTTTGTCCGGTTGAGCATCCTTTTACAGCGCAGGCAGCGGTAGCAGTTTCTTGCCCCCAACCCGGAATATCGATAATAATAGTACCACTATAGACTTTGCGAACTTCTGTAATAGCAGTATTATAAGCTGCAGCATATGCCGCTGGCGTAATATTGTGACTTCCCCATTCGTTTATTAAATTTATTATAAAATTACCTCCTAACGAACTGTAGTTATTTTTCCACCAAGTCGCCGCTGCATTTAATTCGGCTATACTATCAGATCCTAATACACTCGATTTATGATAGCTGACAATTACCGTAAATCCGTTTAATTTGGCTTCAGAAATCCATCTTTTAGCATTTGTTTCCTGGCCTGGTTCTACTTCAATACGAACGGTTTTAATTTTGGTATTTTGCTTCATTAGATTCCAACCCAAATCGCAATTTCCATTGTTGTAATAAGAAGGTTGTAAATTAACACCATTGCCAATATCTCCAAAAGTTGAAGTTGTTTTTGCTGTAGAACTGGATTTTAGTAATCCTGAAATTTCGGGAGAAACGGTTTCTGTTTTTGCAGATAGTGAAGTTTCTTCTGTTTCAGATTGTGCACAACTAGCTAAAAATGCCATACTTAAAACTAAAAATAAAACATTTGCTCCTTTAAAGCTTTGTTTAATAAAATGTGGTTTTTTCATAAATTAAGTTTTTAAATAGTTAATAAAGCTTTTACGGCCATAAAAATCTTCTATGCAAATATTTAGTTTTCAGTAGGATAAAACTGATGCTATTTCATCAAACTACAATACGAAAAATGCATTTTTAACTTTCTAAAATAAATTTACAATAGAATTTATGTTAAAAAAATAAAGTAATTACAATTAAGAAAGCTTGATTCAATCGAAAAACACAATAACCTTTCCTGTAAATTATCGAATAAAAACTTATAAGTAGTGACTAATTCTAAAAAGACAAGATTAATGTAAGTTTACTTGATAAAACTATGTAAATTTGATTTTCAAAATAATTCCTCCTACATAATGAATTGGATTACCTCTATTGTTTTTTATTTCCTGATACTATTTTCCTGTAATGCACAAGACGTTGTGCAACTAAAAAATGTTAGCGATACTATTTTAAATACTAAAAGAACATTACAGATTTCTGATCCGTTGGATGCTGTAAAAACAATGCAGAAGTTGTTTCCCGGCAAATTATACAATCTTTCAGATCATAATACTTTTATAAGCTGGAATTGTAAAAAATGCAAACCTACTGCCTTTAAAGATGTTAATGAGATCGACGGAGATCAAATATTTCCTTATACACAAGGCGTTGCGACGAGACTTTTGGAAAACATCGATTATAAAGATTCTAAAGGAAATCAATTCAAACTGTTATTCTTTAATCATTCTGTTTATGATGAAGACGGTTTACAAACCAGTAGATTTACTGGTGGTCTTGTTGGTGTTGCCAAGTTTGCTAAAAATGACAAAATTTGGCAAATGAGATCTTTTCAACCTGCAGTTGCTGGATTTGGCGCATTTGCACAAGCACCAAAACCTAAACTTGTCGAAATTGGTGAAGATCAATATGCTTTTACGTTATTACATGTTAATGGTGGTGCCGGAGGTCCGTTTGAAGGCATTCTTTATCTTGTTGCAGGATTTGAAGGAAAATACCAACCTATTATGCAAGTTTATGATTATCAGCTTACAAATGTTTCAAGTGTAACCTGGTCAAGCTCTTATACTGTTGTAAACGACAATATCAAAAAACATTTCAGAGATATTGTCATTAAAACAAATGGCTCTTTTGATAAAGCTGAACAGGCAAACGATGAATTTGAAGTTACTCTTCCCGAAGAAATAGCTGCAATGGCCAAAACGAAAAAAAAGTTTAACTTCGAGATTGAAAAACATTTTTCGTTTAAAGGAAAACTATACAAAATGGTTGGTAAGCCAATTGTGAAATTCTCGAATGTAAAATAATTTTCTTTTAATGAAAGTATAGTATTGAAGCCAAGCCTAAACAAGCAATAAATATCCAAAGGAAAACTCCTTGCAATAATGGCTTCACTCCTACTGATTTCAACGTATTTATATTTAAGGTTGCGCCAATTAAAAACAACGTAATTGTCAATCCAATTTTTGCAATTCCTATAATATGAGGCGCAATAATAGCAGTTGCAGGTACATAAGTATTAAAAAGCATCGCAAGAATAAATAATCCTATGAAGTAAGGTATTTTTATTTTTGAGTTTTTATTTTTAAAAATCATAGCTGTCAAGATCGAAATTGGAATAATCCATAATGCTCTTGCTAGTTTTACGGTTGTTGCAATTTGCAAAGCTTCAGCTCCGTATTTATTTGCTGCGCCAACTACAGAACTTGTATCATGAATAGCAATTGCGCACCATAATCCGAAATCTTTTTGAGATAAGTCAAGCTGATGTCCGATAAACGGAAAAACAAATAATGCGATTGAATTCAGAATAAAGATTACGCCTAATGCGATTGAAGTTTGGTTTTCATTTGATTTAATAACAGGTGAAATCGCCGCAATCGCGCTTCCTCCACAAATCGCGGTTCCGCAAGATATTAAATGTGATATTTTTTTATCGGTTTTAAGCCATTTTCCCAGAAAAGTTCCTAATATTAAAGTACTAAAAATTGAAAGTATCGTTAGAACAAAGCCTTCTTTTCCGGCAGAAAGTGCACTGGAAGCATTCATTCCGAAACCTAAACCAACTACTGAAAATTGTAATAAATAGGTAATCGCTTTGCTATTGAATTCAACAAATGGATTTCCGAATATATTCACCATTATAACTCCTAATAATAATGCAATTGGCGGGGAAATTATAGAAAATAAGCAAAGAGCAATAATCAAAACAAAAATTGCTTGTTGTATATAAAGGTTAACTTCTAATAAATGTGACGTTGTATGTTGTTTCGTTTTCAAAATAATTGATTTGATATTTCTTTTACAAAGGTCTGCCGTTTATATCATAATCACTAATCGTAAATTGCAATCGACTATAACTCTAAGTTATAGTAAGAAGAAATATTCTGAATAAAAAGTTCTGACAATGAATCTGTTTTTCCTAGTAAAGTGATGATATAGAAATACCTTTCGACAGATAAATTTTCTACATCAAGAACCATAAGTTCGTTATTCTTAAGCTCTTTATCTACTGCATGTATTGACATAAAAGCAAAACAATCAGAATTTAACAAATAAGATTTTATACTTTCTGTGCTTCCTAATTGCATTTCGATTTGTAAATCAGTTATTTTAAAACCAATTTGCTTCAAAGCAAATTCTATAACTTCAAGTGTTCCGGAACCACGTTCTCGAGTTATGAAATTCATTGTTTTTAAATCTTCTACAGAAACTTCATTTTTCTTTGCAAAAGGATTATTGACATTACAAACCAAAACCAATTCATCTTTCAAAAACGGAATATATTTAATAGACTGATTTTTAGATTGTCCTTCTACAATTCCTATTTCTATTTCTTTGTTGATTAAAGCATTTTCGATTTGTTCTGTATTTCCGTTTAACAAATTGACTTTTATATCTTTTTGCTTTTGATGAAAACGAGCCAAAACCGGCGAAATAAGATATTGTGCAATTGTAGTACTTGCACCCAAACGCAATAAACCTTGACGTTCGTTAATAAAAGAACTCATATCAAAATCAATTTCGCGATAGATTTCGAAGATATTTTTGGTGTGTTTTAGCAGAATTTCTCCGGCTGGAGTTAAGGCAATTTTAGAACCATTACGTTCAAAAAGTTTTGTTTTGTAAGTTTCTTCTAATTCCTGAATGTGTTTAGAAACTGCTGGCTGTGAGATATATAATTCCGTAGCTGCTTTAGTAAAATTTAAGCGGAGTGCAACGGTGTAGAATACTTTTAGCCTGAAATCCATTTCTTATTTTTTTGAAAACTTATTATTGCCACTCAATTGGAAATATCGCTGATTCATTTATAACTAAAGTTAAAAAATATTTATCAGTCTTTTTATCTCTTCTATAAATATAAACTTTTTTTGAAAATGCTTTTTTGACCAAACTATCCTCTTTTTGAATGTCTTTTTTATATGAATCAAAATTTGCAAAACCAAATTCATTATCAGCATTACTAACAGTCAAATTACCTTTTGCTTCTTCGATAACTTTCGTAATTACAAAATGATAATCTTTTCTATTTTCTTTTCTATCGTTGATATAAATAAGAGAGAAAATGCTTAAAAAAAATAGACTGAAAAAAGCAATGATTTTCTTTGTCTTCATATAATTCTCAAATTAATTAACTCCTACTACAACTTACTAATTTCAATACTTTTTTTGAATAGGCTCCAGCTTTAGCTGGAGCTTAATATTTTCCAATTGATTTAACTCCAGATTCTGAAAATTTTAAAATTTCAGTTGTAATTGGATATCCCGAATTCTCATATTCTTCTACTACGATAGGACCGAGACGTTCAGAAAAATATTCAAAATCTTGCTCTCCAAAAATATAACAAAAGTCTCTCACAGGAATGACAGCATAAAATGGAAAACCAATATTATTTTTAACTAAATCCTTAATTTTTAATGAAAAAAGACAAGCGCTTTTAAGCCAGACTTCCTCAACATCAATCATTCCAAGTTTATGATTATCAAGATCTTCAACCTGTATCTGAACTTTATCCACAAAAGTATCTAGATTTAAATCAACTTGTTTTTTTAGTTCTTCTAAGTCTAAGTTCCAGTCCACCAAATCATCATGAGAAATAAATGAAAAATTATTATTAGTATTTACCATAAAAACTTTACTGAATTCATCTGTTACCTTTTCATATACAAGGTTTTCAAATTCAAAGTCATTAGGAAAAAACTGAATATATACTTTATCTTTTATAATCTCCCAATCTTCTTTCTCTAATGTATGCGACACAATTACATTAACTAAATCTGTAATATGCCTATCGTCAGAATCTCTTTCGTAATTGCGTCTAACATTATCTAAACTTACTTTCAATTCAGACCCTTCTACATCTATAAGAATAAATCCATCTTTATCAATAGAATCAATAGTTAAGCCTTTGCTTTCAAGCTGTGTTTTAAACTTATTAAAAACAATATCTTCTTTACTATTGTTTTTGAATGAATTAGACATATTATCGACAAATTTAGATTTTACTTAATTTTTTAAATGTTTCTTAGAAATAATTTTAATGATTTTAGTCAAAATCGATTTTCAATATTCGGCTAAAGCCAATTCTTTACTCTCTTATTTTCTCCAGCTAAAGCTGGAGTCTATTCAATAAAATTTGTGTAGATTAGTGAAATTACTTCATCTGTTCGCTCTTTCAGGCTCGGGTCGCGGCAAAAAACTGAGATAACAACTAATCGTAAAAACTTTGAACCTTTGTCCCTCTGAACCTTTGCCTCTTTTCTAAAGCAATCCATTATATTTTCTCACAAACCATTCAGTTGTCAGGAAAACTGCAATTAAAATCAACAACCAAACCCAATCAATTAGTGGAGTTTTAGTCGAAATATTTTTCTCTATTGATTTGTATTCTTTGTTTTCAAGAAGTGTATTAATCAAATTATCGGTTTGATCTTCAAAGAATGCTTTTCCACCCGTTTGAAGCGCCAGTTGTTTTAGTTTTGCAACATCCGGATTTACGAATTGTTTCTCGATATCAAAATCCAAAATCTCAAAATGACTTGAATATGATGTATTTGTATTTAGTTCTTTTACTGTAAAATTATATTTTCCGGTAACTAAACCGTCCAGATTCACAGAGAAAGAATTGTTTCCTTTTAGTAAATCGTAGTTTTTTACTTGTTTAGTTTCAGCGTTTGTAACTGTGATTGTTAATCTTGCTTTCTCGTCAAATTCATAGTTTTTATTGAAGTATTGCGCATTAATTACAATTGCTTCTCCTGAATTATAGAAACTTTCATGCGTTACAACAAGTGATTTTCTTGAAGTTGTTGAGGCTAAATATTGAATTATTTTATCTACAAAAACATCATATTTCTCGAATGACTGATTATCGATATGACTTTGCAAACGCCATTTCCAGCTGTTTTCTCCTAAAAGAAAAGCAGTTCTTTTCCCTTGATTTTCGGCGAAAGCCAATAAAGGCGCATTTGTAGAAACATTTCTAATTTTTGACGAAAGCAAAACAGAAACATTTCCGTTTGTAGTAATGGTTCCGAATAAATTTTGCAACGGCGGAAAATTTTCAAAACCTATATTATCAATAGCAAACAAATTAAACTGCGATTGAAATTCTGACAAATAATCTTCTCTTTGTCCGCTCATTTTAAAAACCAAATTATTTTGTTGTTGATTTAGAAAATTAAAATCGGTGTTGTTTCCTGTAATTATAAAAGTGTTTGTTCCTGCTAATTTATTATTATCAAAAATTGCTTTAAATGCTGTTGTTGGCTGATATAAAACCAGAACCGAAACATCTTGCAATTGACTAATATCATTTGGTTTAACCAAAATTACTTTGCGTTGTGCATTAACTTCAATTGCGCGTTTTAATGCAGCAATATCAGGATGATTTACAGCCGAAACAATCGCAATTGTTGACTTTTGATCAATAACTTCAACTGCAAAATTCTTTACGTTATTATAACTATTTTTCTCTTTTGTTCCTGATGTAATACTCGCTTTAAAAATTTGCAATCCTACTTTATCTGCGGGTAAAAGCAAATTTAAAGTGGCTGTTTTTTTAGAAGGAGAAAAAGAAACTTTCTCTTTTGCCACAACTGAGTTTCCCTGCGCAATTGTAAAATCGGCATTTGTAGTTTTGTCTCCGGAATATTGAAGAAAAACTTCAACAGGAAATTTATTTTTATGAAAAGCGTATTTGTTTACGTTAAGCTGATTGATTTTTAAATCAAGAAAAGTGGTTGTATCTCCCAAAACCAAAGGATAAACTTTATTGACAGGATCAAATCGATATACATAATCGTTTCCTGTAGTTTGATTTCCGTCTGTAATTACAACTGTTGGAAAAATCAGGTTTTTATTGATGCTTTTTAGATTTTTAGCAACTTCGTCTAAATTAGTTTGTTTTCCTTTAAAATCTAATTTATCCAAAGGCTTAAAATCCACATCAAATTGATAAGGCTGAATCTCGAATTTTTCCTGAATAGCAGGATTCGAAATTAGTTTCTGATACAATTCAGCCACTTTCTTATCTGATTTCAAAACTGAAATCGAACTCGAATTGTCGACTGCAATTGCTAATGGTGTTTTCGTTATTTCGAGAGAATTCTTTGTCATTATCGGGTTTATCAGCAAAAGCAATAATCCAAAAATGGCTAAAAAACGTAAAAAAGCCAAAAACCAAATCACATTGGATTTGTTTTTGGCTTTAAAAAAATATTGAAAATACGACAACCCTCCCGCTATTACTAATGAAAGCAATAATAATAGTATCGTGTTTGTAGTCATATTTATGATTTAATAATTGAGAAAATTTAATAATTTAAAGATTCCAATAATAAACCTTTGAACCTTTGTTACTTAGTGCCTTTGGACCTTTCTATGTAAGCATTCCTCCGCAAACATTAAGGACTTGTCCTGTAACGTATGCGCTCATATCTGAAGCAAGGAAAAGACAAGCATTTGCTACATCTTCTACTGTTCCTCCACGTTTCAACGGAATTCCTTCTCTCCATCCTTTTACTACATCTTCCGGTAATTTTGCTGTCATTTCAGTTTCGATAAACCCCGGAGCAATTGCATTACAACGAATATTACGCGAACCTAATTCTAATGCTACTGATTTTGTAAAACCAATTGCACCAGCTTTAGATGCTGCATAGTTCGTTTGTCCTGCGTTTCCTGATACTCCAACAACTGAACTAATATTGATAATAGAACCTGCGCGTTGTTTTAAGAAAGTTTTTTGAATTGCTTTTGTCATATTAAATACTGACTTCAAATTGACATCAATAACCTGATCAAAATCAGCCTCAGACATACGCATTAATAGGTTATCTTTTGTAATTCCGGCGTTGTTAATCAAAATGTCAACTGTTCCAAAATCAGCTAAAACAGCTTCAACAAAAGCTTGTGCTTCATTAAAATCGGCCGCATTTGACTGGTACCCTTTTGCTTTAACTCCTAAACTGTTCAACTCAGCTTCCAAAGCTTCTGCAGATGCAACAGATGAGCTGTATGTAAAAGCAACGTTTGCACCATGTTTAGCAAAAACTTCAGCGATTCCTCTTCCAATTCCACGACTAGCGCCTGTAATGATGGCAACTTTTCCTTCTAGTAATTTCATATTCAAAATTAATTTTAATAATTGTTTGTAGCTATTCCTGCTATCCACTTGTATCTTTTCCTTGATAAAGAATCAAGAAAAAGGATACCGCTTCTATCAGGGCTATGAATGACTTGCCAAATATATGATAATTCCCTTTTTAAAAAAATAGCAATAGTATAATTTATGAATAAGAACGCTTCTTTAAAATGAAAAAGGATAAAAAAACCGTTTCACGAATTGCGAAACGGTTCTATAAGAAATAACTTTATTACAAACATTCTATACCATCAATTGTTGCTTTGCATATTGGCTCAGCCGGAAAAATTTGTGGTTCCATAATACATGGTCCATTATAAGGAAATGGAGTCCACGGAATTGTACATCTGACAGTTCCGCTGCCCATTACATTTTTTTGTTCACTAATACTAAGTACTTCAACTCCTCTAAGGTTTAAAATTTTTTCTAACATAATAATTCAGTTGTTTAATATTTGTATTCTCAATCATTTTATGTCTGTTGAGTTTCAGACGTAACAATAAATGGATTCATTAAAATTTTGATATACAGACAAAAAAGCAAATTAATTAAGTTCTTAAAATTGACTTTGTTTTAAAAAAAACGGCTCGATTGGAGCCGCTTTTTTTCCAAAATCAAAAACAAAACTAAAAAAAACTCTTCTTTTAAAACTTGTAGTTTGTTAATCTAAACGGTGCATCTGCACTTGCATAAGTGTAAATAACATTCGTATAGAAGATTGTAAACGATTCTTTTTTAATATATAATCCTTTAGGATTTGTAATTTCATCGTCTAAGATTTTCAAAAATGCTCTTGTTGCCGCAGAGGCTGTCCAACCGTCATTGGTTAAGATAATCGTCTTATTTACCGCATCTTCACTAGTTGTAAAAAAGTGATAGATCGGTGCTTTTCCTCCGGTAAATGTGTACGCAATGTAATTACCATTCAATGGATCGTTAAAAGCGATCTGAACTCTCGCAATTTTTTGATTTGCAGGCAAACTAGCATTTACCTGCGCTAATATTGCTTTAGCGTAAGGTGAATTGGTACCGGCATTAGCTAAATTCGCAGCTATATATCCTATTGTAATTTGTCCTCCGCCTTCTAAAAACAGTTTATAATCATCTGTTAATCTTGGTGGTGTATTTGTAAATTGAATTGTAGCTTTTGCACCGCTTGTGCCTGTTGCTACAAAGTTATTATCCGTTTCATTATAAGCGAAAACTGATAATTTTTGACTTCCAACAGTGACTGCAGGTTTTACAGTTATTCCAGTTGGTGTGTAGGCAACTGCCACTTTAAGCGTTTCGGCATTTCCTGCTTCTAAAGGAGTTGCTGTTCCAAATCGAACTACAGGATTAAAGTTAAGCTCGTATTTTTTTACTGTTGTTCCGTCTGTAGTTTCAAGCGTTCTGAATAACGGACTATTAATATCACCTGTCAGGTTTTTGTTCATGACAGTGTTTCCTGCTAAATCATCCCAATCTTGAGCTGTTGCTTTTACAAAACGAACTTCTTTTACAGTTCGGTTTGTTCTAAAAACAAGGTCTTCATTTTCTACTCCGTAAAATAAAAACTGAAAATCACCTAAAAAACCTTTTCCCGGAGCAAGTGGCGAATTACCAGAATCTGACAATAAATGAATTTTATTTTTTGTCGTAAAAACCACACTCACAGTACTTCCTAATTGAATTTCATACTGACTATCATGCTTCTTTGTATCGTCATCAAAATCAGAAGCCATAGTTACTTTTCCATCAGGCAAGAATTTAATCAAGTGTGTAAATCCACCTAATTGATTATCATCTGTATAATAGACTACTTTCCATCCTTGATCTGCAGAAAGTAATAAATCATTTAATTCCTTTTTTCGCTTGTTTAATCGCTCCGTTGGTGTTTCGTCAAACTTTTGTTCGGCATCTGTACTAACACAACTATTTACTTGCAACATCAAAATAATGAGCAGCAAATACTTCAATATATTTTTAGTTTTCATAATTTTTCTTTGTTAAATTCTTAATCATTTAGAACCTCTGTGGTATTCTTCTGCGCTTCATCTCTTAGCTCATAAAAATCTATATTAAAAGCATCTCTGTAATATTGAACTACAAGTGCTTCTTTTTTCTTAATAGCATCAACTCCAGCCGGATTTACAATACTTGCCAGCAAAGCCGCATACTCTTCTTTTGAGCTAAGCAAAATTATCGCTGCTGTTTCTGCAAAATCTTCTATATAATTTGATCTTGCATATGCACTTATAAAACCAAGTTCCTGAGCTTCACCATCTGAAATGCTAAACGGATCTGAGCTGTAATCTTTAGGTGTTATTTTTGCCCAGGCTTGTACATCAAAAATTTTAGTCTGATTTAAAATATGCACATATTCATGTTGAATTGTATGAACAAATTCGGTTACACTTTCACGGTTTTTCTTATTTACATAATCAACCTGAAAAAGAGAAATTCTCTTTCCTCCTTCAGCCAAACCTAAGGTATTTGAGACATCATCAGGATTCACATTTACTCCTCCAACCAAAACAAAATCTCTTGGTGCAATGATCTTAACAAAATCTTTTCCTCCGATTGTTGTATAACTATCGATCCATATTTTTTTGATTATTTCTAATGCTGGCTGTACTTTGTCAACCTCTGGCGGAAATAAAAATCTTTCATTATCTACAACATTTTGATTCCATTCATATTGAACACTTATATTATAAGGATCAATATAGTTTTGATCAATCCATTTGTCTAAATCAGTTTTTACTTTTGGAGTAAAATTCAATAAACTTTCCTTTGGCTGGTCTTCCTGAGAACAAGATGCAAGTGTCAAAAAACTAACAGCCAGTACTATATTTTTATATTGTTTAATTAATTTCATAATCGCTTAAATTAAATTTATCTCGGATTTAGTTCAATTCCATTATTAGATGCATTTAGTGGTATTTGTACCGCACGACGCTTATCATCTTTAACCAGGATATTATTCTTAGTTATTTGCCCTTGTGGATTATAAGTATTGTGTACTACAACCAAATTAAACCTCTTGATGTCAAACCATCTTAATCCTTCGTGTAAGAACTCTCTTCTTCTTGCTTCTGTAATTGCTTTGATATAAGAAGTTTGCTCTGGTGTTAAAGAATAAAAAGGTGTATATTCATTAGCAATAACCGGAAATTTTTCTAAAACCATTTCTTTGGTCAACACATCTGTAGTACTATCATATCCATCTGTTCTGGTTCCCAGGAAATATTCTAACTCTGCTGTAGCAACATCCAGTTGATTTGTCATAACGTGAGCTTCGATACGGTTTAAGAACATTTCGTCGTTTGAAAAAAGTACAACTCCTGTAAATGGAAGACCAATTTGCGCCGTTACATTTGTATATTTAAAATACTCATTGAATTTATACACTGCCACATTTGCTCCGCTTGCTCCTTGTATTGAAATATCAATTAACCAATCTTTATTGAATATATTAGTATCACTACCAAGTATCTGATCTCTTTCATTTGCTCTTGTAAAAGCAAATCTGTTTGAAGTTGTTGCTCTTCCGCAAATTGAACTTGGAGATCCTATTAATAGGTTTGTAACTTGTGTATTCTTTGCATATTCGATTGGTTTATTAGGAAAATCATAAGAGTTATAAGCAACCCAATCCCTTAGTTTTCCTACTGGTTTATTTCCTAATACATCTGTAAGTTCCAGTACGCGTCTCCAATCTCCTTTTGCAGTATAAAATCTTGCTGCAAAAGCTTTTGCTGCTTCTTTGTTAAAGTGATATTTTAAATAATCAGTTCTGTAATCGTTAGTAACATATTTTAATCCTTCTTCAATATCTGCCTGAATTAGATCAAAAACTTCTTTTACTGAATTACGTTTGTAGTTTACGATTAAAGCTTTTTCAGGTTCTGTTACATAAGGAATTCCTAAATCAGTTCCTGCAGTAGCCGGATTGTAACGATTGGACCATATCGAAACCAGCATAAAATGAGCGTATGCTCTTGCAAGCAATGCTTCACCTTTTTGAGGATTTAGATTAGGCGTGTCTCCAAGTTCTTTTATAGATGCCAATGCTTGATTTGCTGTTGCAATTGCTTTATATGCCGCGTTCCAGTAAAATCCCTGAGTATCTCTGCCGGTTTGATCATCCTGCAATTCCCAATTGTAATTTTGAGTGTTATTTATATTTATAAGCGAACTTTTATTATCAGACACGTTATCAGTCATCGTTTCAGCAATATCGATATAAGTACCGTCTGGATATGCGTCTGCCAATAATTCTGATATTTTTTCTGGTGTGTCTATCTGTAATCTGTTATCCGGTGTTTCCGAAAGGAAATCATCGCAACTACTAAAACCAACAAGTATTAATAGTGATAAAGCTATTTTTATATTTTTCATAATCAATTATATTAAAATGAAAGGTTTATGGCGAATGTATATTGTGATGTAATTGGGAAAGCTACACCTCCTGTATTACGGAATTCAGGATCCTGACCGTTAAGTCTTTTATCTGAGTAAATTAACCAAGGGTTTACTGCTGATCCTTTTAATGTAAATGTGCTTACTCCTAATTTTTTCTTGAAATCCTTAGGGAATTCCCAACCTAATGAGATGTTTTTTAATCTCACGAAATCACCATCAGCAATTCTAACATCAGAATAATTATAAGTGTTGTAAGCTTTTGCTAACGTACGCACTCCTCCATTATTTTCAATTAATCTTTTGTCTGCGATAACTGGAACATTTGTAATGTTTTCGTCTCCAGGATTTATCCAACGATTAGTGAAGTCTTTTGTAAATACTGTCAAATCATCATAAACACTGTCATAAACTGGGTTCAAACGAACTTTATTTCCTCCAGAACCAACAATAAATACATATAATGACCAGTTTTTATAAGTAAAAGTATTCGCTAAACCAATAGATTTATTTGGCTCAATAGAACCTTCATATTTCAAATATTTAGTTACGTCTTTCGTATCTTGAAAATCTGCATCTGTCATATTATTTTCTGCCCCATCCTGCAATTTGAAAGTTGGTAATCCCTGATTATTTAATCCTGTGAATTCATAAGAATAAATTGAATTTCTAGGAGATCCTAATGCATTTCCACCGTTTCCGTTTACTAAACTAAAAGCTGATGGTTTGTTTTGTAATTTTGTAATTTTTTGATCGTAAACAGAGAAATTAAGTGTTGTAGACCATTTAAAATTATTGGTTACAATATTTTGAGTCGTGAAACCTACCTCAATACCTTTAGTTCTCATATCAGCATTATTACCTTGCTTGATACTTTCTCCTCCAACACCAGAAGTAGTCACAAAATCAACTAAATCAAAGGCATTACGAGTATAAACATCCGTTACAAATTGTATTCTGTTGTTAAACATTCCTAAGTCTAAACCAATATTAGTTTCATATTGTTTTTCCCAAGTTAAATCACCATTTTGCAACTCATCAATTGATATTTTAGATTCTCTGTTTGCAAGAAAAAGACGATCTGTAATAAAGCTTTTGTAAATCGCTAATGAGTTCGTAGCTGGTCCTGCAGTTGCTGTAAGTCCGTAAGAAGCTCTTAATGCTAAATTGTTGATAGACTTAACATTTCTCATGAAGTTTTCTTCTGTAACATTCCATTTTCCACTTACAGTATAAGTTGGTAACCATCTGTTAGAACCGCTATTTCCTTGTCTGTTAGAACCATCATAACGACCTGTAAGAGACGCAGTATAACGACGATTATAAGTATATCCCACTTTTCCGAAGAAACCAACTGTTCTTTCTCTTTCGGCATCAAAACCATAGTAAGAATCTCCATCATTTACGATTTTAGAAATTAATCTAGGATCTATAAAAGGTGTAAGTCCGCGGTCAAACTGAAGCCCTACTGCAGTAAAATTATCGCTGTTTCTGTCTACAGATCTAAGCTCTGTACCAAAGAAACCTTCAACTTCATGTTTTTCGTTAAATGTATTTCTATAATTAACACTATTTCTAATGTTGTAAGAAGTCATATCATTTGTAAATTTTCTTAAAAATCCACCATTTGGAAGTACAGAAATTTTTGGTGCAGTCAAATTATCCGGATCACGGTATAAGAAGATATTTGCCTCCTGAACAATCGCATTTTCACCTTCAGAACTCAAAGCAGTACCAGCTTTGTAAGCTGCAGCTACGTTTGAATCTTCATAAATTTTATGTTCTCTTGAAGTGTTAGCATATCTTGCTGAACCTGTAAGATTATAAGTTAAATGATTGTTTAATTTATATTCTAAATCCAATTGAAAACGAATATCATTTACTTTAATATCCAATGTATTATTCTGAAGCTCATTGATAATATTCATTGGAGCCCAGTTGTTTCTGTAATATTCTAAATTTCCATTTTCGTCATAAGGTCTTAAAGTTCTGCTTGTATTTAAAACATACTTAAATGGATTGATATCAAATTCTCTGTTTACGCTTCCGTATACAGGATCTGATTTGCTTTCGTAACTTCCCGGTGCAGTTTGATTACGTACAGAACCCATTGTAGATAAAGTAATATTTAATCTGTCATTGATAAAGAATGTACCTTTAATGTTAGAAGTCAATTGTTTTACGTTATCAGCAATTGTCCATCCCGGATCTGTATAATAACCAAGAGAGGCATAGAAAGTATTGTTTTTTCCACCGCCAGAAAAACTCAAAGAGTGATTTTGAGTGATCGATGGTCTGAATAAAACACTAAACCAATCTGTATTGCCTAATTCATATTTCTTTAAAAATTGATTACGGCTAACTTCGTCATTTCTAACTCCAAACTGACCTCCTGTTTTATTATAAGTATCGATTTGTTTCGCCAAAATATTATAAACTCCACCAAATCTTCCGTTAAGCGATGATGCAATTTCCAGAAAACCTTTACCATCTCCGCCGTATCCTTCTAATTCTTTTAAAATACTCATAGATTCCTGAGAATTTAAAATGTCATATTGCGAATAACTCGGAACAGTTCTTACTGTATTTTCAACAGAATAACTCACTTTTAAAGGCGAATCTCTACGTCCTTGTTTTGTAGTCACAACCACAACTCCATTTAATGATCTTGAACCATAAATAGAAGTTGCCGATGCATCTTTTAAGATTTCTATATTCTGAATATCATTTGCATTTAAACCTGCAACAGATGAACTCAATAAAGTTTCAGAGTTACCAGAAGCCAAATCAGCAAACGAAATATTAATGATATCTTCCTGAACAACTCCGTCAATAACCCATAAAGGTTTTGTGTCTCCAAAGATTGACGAAGATCCACGAACTGTGATTTTTGGCGCTGTACCAAAAGTTCCTGTTACGTTTTGAACCGTTACCCCTGCAGCTTTTCCTTCAATCATTCTACTAACATCAACTACACCATCAACTTTTAATTCAGTTGCCGAAATTTTACTAATAGCTCCTGTAAATGTTCTTTTAGACGTTTTTTCATAACCAGTAGTAACAACAACCTCTTTCAGGTTTTGTCCCACTTCATTTAAAACAATAGTTGGTGTTGTATTGTTTGTATCAATTTCTTTTGTCTCCATACCTACATAAGAAATGATCAATTTATCGCTATTAGCGGGTACTTCGATAGTAAAATTACCATCAAAGTCTGTTAATACAGCCGTTTTAGTTCCTTTTGCCATTACTGTTGCTCCAGGCAAAGGATTTCCAGCTGAATCAGTAACTTTTCCTTTTATAGTTGGACCTACTAGTATTTCAAATAATGAATCATGATTATCTGAATTTGCAAACGGATTACTAACATTTTTTTGCAAAATAATCTGGTTACTAACTTCTGCAAATGTTATATTAAACGGCAACAATATTCTGTCAAGAATACTAGATAATGTTTCCTGATTTGCCTCAATGCTAACCTTTTGGTTCAATTGTGGTAATCTGGAATTATAGGAAAATTTTACATGTGCAGACTTTTCAATTTTAGATAATGCATTATCCAATGTCAAATTTTCAACTGTAATTGTGACTTTGGTATCTAATTTTTTTTGCCCATTTACATCGTTCGCCATTGCACCACTTGAAAACACAAGCGCAAGGACAAACTGAAATAGTGTTATTTTCATGATTCGATGGAGTAATCGTTGTTTAACAACTGGTTTTTTCATAATTTTGGTTTGTTTTGATTAATACTGATTCGAGTGTATTTTAAGAAACGTACTGAATAACTCTTTACAGAGAGAAATTCAATTTTAATAAGTGTCGGAATGTTACAGCATTTCGGCACTTTTTTTATGCATTCTCTTTTACATAGGCATTTTTGTTTTTTTCTTGGTTTTGGTTTATACTTTGGTTTTGGTTTGTTTCAAAAGAAATAAATTACATTCTTGTTTTAAAAAGAAAGTATTTACTTCAAAATATTATTTTTCAGAGCTGGTTTTCTATTGTTTAATTACAGTTAAACAATGAGATTAATTACAACCTTCTGATGTTATAGTAATCTGATTTCCATTCATTTCAAAACTGGTATTGTTTCCAATGCTTCTGCAAACAATTTTCAATTTTTCTGTCAATGGCTGATCACTCAGTGAAGTTGTAAGGTGACAATCTTTTAATTTGTCTTTAGGATAATCAATATCAACTAAATAAGCCTGTTCGATAGTTTGAAAAATCTGAGAAACCGGAATATCACTAAATTCAAAGCTTAATTGTTCAATGTTTCCAACACTTTGTGTCAGTTCAACATCTTCAGTAATATTGGTAATTTTATTGAATTTTAGATCATTACGTACAAATCGCAATGCCTGATTAGGAAGTAAAACGACTTCATGATCCGATTTTGAAATCATTTCATTAGACCTAACCTTAACTTTACCGGTGCGAACAAGAACTTCGACATCAGGCTGATCAGAATAAGCTTTGACCCTAAAACTAGTTCCAACAACCTTTGTCACAATCTCGTTTGCATAAACGTAAAAAGGTTTTTTAGGATTTTTACTAATTTCAAAGAAACCTTCGCCGGATAAATACACCTTTCTTTCGTTTCCGGTAAAGATTTTAGGATAACTTAATTTACTATTTGGCTGCAACAAAACCGAACTACCGTCTGATAATGTAATAATTTGCGGTTTATCAGAATTGTTGGTTTGCTCCACCAATCCTTCACTATTTTCATCGATAAGTTCTTTGTAAGTGACAACTTTATTGACTGTCTGGAAATTGTTTTTGTAAAACCAAACTGATATTAATCCAAAAACCAAAGTTGCTGCAACTCCGGTAAAAAAGCATTTTCTAACGAATCTACTATTTGAGTTTTCAGATAAATTGCTTTGATTTTCTTTTCGCTCTATTTTCGACCACGTTGTTTCTAACGCTCTGCGAATATCTGAGCTTGATAATTTTGAATCCGGAACTTTCATTGCCAACAATAAATGCCTTGCGTCTTCGACTAATTTGGCACGTTGAAGACTTTCTAAAGTCCACTCTTCCCAACCATCATTGTCAATTTTTAATAAAATCCATGATTGGAATGATTCGTCAGATAAAAAATCCTCTATTTCGGTATATGTATTTCGTTTTTGCATCTAAAAATAAGGTTACAAAAACATAGAGGACAGTTCTCTGATTATATACTCACCAAATTGTGATTTTTTTTATATTTTTTTGAAAAAATTTAAAAACTACTTGAAGATAGTAGTAAAAATAAGGAAAAACTACCTTTCCATTCTTTACGAAGTGCCATTAAACCACGATACAACAAATTACTAGCCGATTGATAATTTACATCAAGCATTTCGGCAATTTGTTCTACAGTAAGTCCTTGATGATATCTTAAATACAAAGCTTCTTTCTGGCGAGGCGGTAAATCGTTTAATAATTTATTGAGATAAGTAACTTTCTCTTTAGTTGCATAATCATCATCTATAAGCTCGTGCTCAACCGAAAATTCCAACAAAAATGCAATTGAATCTGTGTTTGTAGCTTTTCTAAAAATATGATCACGTTCATGAAGTCTTGCAATTCTTTTGCGAACACTTGATAACAAATAGGCTTTTACAACCACAGACGCTTGCAACGAATTACGATAGACCCAGATATCAGTAAAAACATCCTGAACACAATCCTGCACTTTTTCGTGAAATGGAGAAAGAGAATTTCCGTAACTTACTAAATCGGCATAATATCTTTCAAACAACATTGAGAATGATTTTTCATCTCCTTCCTTTAGGTTAGTCCAAAGGGTAATGTCATCAAAGGTGCTAAATTCAAGGATTGAGGTTTTCATGGTTCTTGTGGCTGATATTCTAAAAGTAAATCTTCTACTTAATACAAAGAATATGTTTTTTTAACATTATCTTTTCATTTTGTGCGATAAATATATAAAAGCAAAAGTTTAAAACAAATTTTTTTACACAAAAGAAGCAGTTTCCTAATATTAGAAAACTGCTTCTTTATTGCGGTTTGGTTAATCTAATCCCTGTTATTTAAATCTTAATTTTATTTTGTTAAATATATCAATTGTGAGATTTTACTCCAATAATTTCATAGCCCTATTTCCTTCTTTTTAGTATGAAAATTTAGTTTTTCATTCAGAAACAAATCTATAAAACAAAAAACCTCGCTAAAAAATAGCAAGGTTCTATGAATTTTATTCTAAAAGCAGTTTTTTAGAAAGCTACATTCCATCTTGGTAATTTTGCATTTTCATCTAAGAAATTTTGCAAAACTTGCCCTTCAACAGTTGTAGGAATTCCTTTTACATCAGCATTAAAAGTTTCATACCAAACTACTTCAAGAGCATCGATATTTTCTAACTTCATTTGTGCTGGCCAAGAATATTTTCTTCCTGTTTTAGCAAATTGGTGTCCGTTTACGATTTTGTCGTATAAACCACCGTTTTTACTTTTCAAAGTTCCATCATTTTGAACTGTTCCTGTAGAACCAACCATGATTAATTCTTTTGCATCACCTTCAACAGCATAAACCACAAAAACTCCAGCACCAGATTCCGGAGCATTACAAGTTTGTTCTAAACTATCTTCGATTGTAAAAGTAAAACTATTGCTTACTTTAAACTTTTCTAATTCTTTGTACATATTTCTTTTTTAAGCTTCTAAGATACTAAGGATCTGAGCTGCTAAGTTTTTAATATTTATACCTTAGTATTTTTAAATGTAAAAAAGTCTCAAGTAAATATTGAGACTTTTTTTTGAATTTATTATTTCGAATATTGGAGATTATCCAAGTACTTCTTTTACTTTTTTACCAATTTCAGCTGGTGAATCAACAACGTGAATTCCGTTGTCTCTCATAATTTGTTTTTTAGCAGCAGCAGTATCATCAGAACCACCAACAATAGCACCTGCGTGACCCATTGTTCTACCAGCAGGAGCAGTTTCTCCAGCGATAAAACCAACAACTGGTTTACGGTTACCATCAGCTCTTACCCATCTTGCAGCATCAGCTTCAAGTTGACCACCAATTTCACCAATCATAATGATGATTTCAGTTTCTGGATCGTTCATTAATAATTCAACAGCTTCTTTAGTTGTAGTTCCAATAATTGGATCTCCACCAATACCAATAGCTGTAGTAATTCCTAAACCTTGTTTTACAACTTGGTCAGCAGCTTCGTAAGTTAAAGTTCCTGATTTAGAAACGATTCCAACTGTACCTTTTTTGAAAACGAAACCTGGCATAATACCAACTTTAGCTTCACCTGGAGTAATAACTCCTGGACAGTTTGGTCCAATTAATCTAGAATTTCTTTCTTTAACATAATTATTTGCTTTAATCATATCTGCTACAGGAATTCCTTCTGTAATAGCAATAATTACTTTAATTCCAGCGTCAGCAGCTTCCATAATTGCATCAGCAGCAAAAGCTGGTGGTACAAAAATAATAGATGTATCAGCTCCAGCTTGGTCAACAGCGTCTTTTACTGTGTTAAAAACCGGACGATCTAAATGGCTAGTTCCTCCTTTTCCCGGAGTAACTCCACCAACAACATTAGTACCGTACTCAATCATTTGAGAAGCGTGGAAAGTTCCTTCGCTTCCTGTAAATCCTTGAACAATTATTTTGGAATCTTTATTAACTAAAACACTCATGATATATATTTTATGTAGTTTTTAAAATTGTGATGCAAAAGTAAGGTTTTGTAACGTATTTTAACCTTTTTGTCTTCAAAAAAATTAAGAAAATTGACTCATTTGATAACCACGATATAATTTATCGTCTTTTATTTGCCAAATTGTAGAAAAGTGAGCCAATAACATCTCTTCTCTTGGGTTTTCAATCGTTTTCACAAAATGAGAATAACGAATTGAAACCAAGTCTTCTTCAGCAATAATATGGCTAATTCTAACTTTAGAACGCACATAAGCACGACTTAGCTCATTCGCCATATCTAACATCGAATTATAATCCATCTCGATCAGTCCTTTTGTGCTATTCCAATCTAACTTTACATCGGGATGTAAATATGTTTTCATGATTTCGCTATCGATTAAGGCATCTGACTTGTAAAATTTCTGAACAAATTCTTTAATAGACATATTATTTCAATTTATTTAAAATTTCAGGAATTTTCTTGATGTTGGCTAATTGTTTTAGCTTTTCTCTTGATTCTTCGATAGGAGTTCCAAAATAAGATTTCCCTCCTTCAACTGACTTAGTAACACCTGTTTGCCCCATAATAACAGCCTTCGCTCCTATTGTGATTCCGCTAGTTGTTCCTACTTGTCCCCAGATTGTAACTTCATCTTCGATAATAACACAGCCTGCAATACCAGTTTGTGAAGCGATCAAACATTTTTTTCCAATCACGGTATCATGTCCAACATGTACCTGATTGTCCAATTTTGTTCCTGCTCCAATTGTCGTATCGCCTGTTACACCTTTGTCAATCGTACAAAGCGCACCAATACCAACATTATCTTCAATAACAACTCTTCCGCTAGAAATTAACTGATCAAAACCATCCGGACGTTTTTTGTAATAAAATGCATCGGCGCCCAAAATAGTTCCGGCATGAATCATTACGTTATCACCAATTACAGTATGATCGTAAATGGTAACATTAGGATGTATCAAACAGTTTTTACCAATTGTAACATTGTTTCCAACAAAACAATTGGGTTGTATCACGGTTCCTTCTCCAATAGTTGCAGAAAGAGCAATTGATACATTTGTGGCTTGAAAAGGTCTAAAATGTTTCGTGAGAGTATTAAAATCTCTGAAAGGATCATCAGAAATTAAAAGCGCTTTACCTTCCGGACAATCTACTTGTTTGTTGATCAAAACAATAGTCGCAGCTGATTGTAAAGCTTTATCGTAGTATTTAGGATGGTCTACAAAAACTATATCTCCAGGTTCAACAACATGAATCTCGTTCATGCCTGAAACCGGAAAGTTTTCATCACCAATAAATTCGCATTGAAGCAAATTTGCAATTTCTTGTAAAGAATGAATCTTTGGAAATTTCATATATTTAAATTAGAAAATTTGTCAATTAGAAAATCTGTCAATTAGAAAATGAGTCAATTAGAAAATAAAAATTATTCAATTTCTGCGTATGCATTAATTTTCTAATTGACTCATTGACAAATTATCTAATTAAAAATTACTCCTTTACACGCTCCATGTAAGAACCTGAAGCTGTATCAATTTTAATCTTATCACCTTCGTTGATGAACAACGGAACGTTTACTGATGCTCCAGTTTCTACTGTTGCATTTTTTGTAGCATTTGTAGCTGTATTTCCTTTTACTCCCGGCTCAGCGTAAGTAACTTCAAGAATTACAGAAGATGGCATATCTACCGATAAAGGTAAATCAGTTTCAGTATTTACCTGAACCATTACGCTTGTTCCCTCTTTTAATAATCCTGGAGCATCTAAGATATTTTTATTTAAAGAAATTTGCTCAAAAGATTCTGTGTTCATAAAATGAAATTCATCTCCTTCAGCATATAAAAACTGGTAATTATGTGTTTCTACACGAATAACGTCGATTTTATGTCCTGCTGAAAATGTATTATCTAATACTCTTCCTGTAGTTAAACTTCTTAATTTTGTTCTTACGAAAGCTGGACCTTTTCCAGGTTTTACGTGAAGAAATTCAACGATTTTATAAATATCGTGATTGAATTTAATACACAATCCGTTTCTAATATCTGATGTAGATGCCATTTTTTTTTATTTTAGATTTTAGAATGTAGATTTTAAATTCTCAACAAGAGCAAACCTTCCATTCTGTTATTTTTTTTAATATTTTGTTGAATCGTTAAATCGTTTATTTGTTTTCGATTTAACGATAAACAAATAAACGATTAAACTTTTATCTAATAGTTTCCTGAATAACCTTTCATAATTCCTCGTGATGAATTTCTGATAAAGTCAAGAATTTCATCTCTCTCAGGAGTTGCTTCCATTTCAGCTTCTATAATACTTAAAGCCTGTGTTGTATTGTAATTCTTTTGGTATAAAATTCTATAGATCTCCTGTATTTCTCTGATTTTCTCAGTACTAAAACCTCTTCTCCTTAAACCAACTGAATTGATTCCTACGTATGATAATGGTTCTTTTGCAGCTTTTGTATAAGGCGGAACATCTTTTCTAACCAAAGATCCACCAGAAATCATAGCGTGATCACCAATGTGAATAAATTGATGAATTGCAGCTAAACCACCAATTACGGCGTGATTACCAACAACTACGTGACCTGCAAGAGCTACTCCGTTTACAATAATGGCGTTATTACCAATCTCGCAATCGTGAGCAATATGCGCATATGCCATAACTAAACAATTATTCCCAAGAATAGTTTGTCCAGACGCAACTGTACCTCTATTTATAGTAACACATTCTCTGATTGTGCAATTGTCTCCAATAATGGCAAGAGAATCTTCTCCTCCAAATTTTAAATCTTGTGGCACCGCAGAAATTACCGCTCCTGGAAAAATATTACAATTTTTACCAATACGAGCACCTTCCATGATGGTCACATTTGAACCAATCCAAGTACCATCACCAATAACAACATTATTGTGAATTGTTGTAAAAGGCTCTATTACAACGTTTTTAGCGATTTTGGCGCCGGGATGAACATATGCTAATGGTTGATTCATCTGTATGTTTTATATTTTAAATTTAAAATAATCTAATTTGGGCAACAAACGTAAACAATAAAATCGATTAAATGATTATTGTTTTCTAGCAATTTGAGCCATTAATTCTGCCTCAGTTACTAATTTTCCGTTTGCGTAAGCATTTGCCTGCATATGACAGATTCCTCTTCTGATAGGAGAAATCAATTCACACTTGAAAATCAAGGTGTCACCAGGTAATACTTTGTGTTTGAATTTAACATTGTCAATTTTCATGAAATATGTCAAATAATTTTCAGGATCCGGAACTGTGCTTAAAACCAAAATTCCACCTGTTTGCGCCATTGCTTCCACAATTAAAACTCCTGGCATAACCGGAGCTTCAGGAAAATGTCCAACAAAGAAATTCTCATTCATTGTTACATTTTTCATTCCTACCACATGACTGTCAGACATTTCGATAATTCTGTCAATTAACAAAAATGGAGGTCTGTGTGGCAATACGGCCATGATTTTATGAATATCCATCAACGGCTCAAGATTTAAATCGTAAACCGGTACGTGATTTCTTTGCTCAATTTTGATAATTTTCGCTAATTTTTTGGCAAACTGTGTATTCACATAGTGTCCAGGTTTGTTAGCAATAATTTTTCCTTGAATTCTAACCCCAATTAAAGATAAATCTCCAACAACATCTAACAATTTATGTCTTGCAGCTTCGTTTGGATAATGTAAAGTAAGGTTATCTAAAACTCCGTTTGGCTTAACAGAAATCTTATCTTTCCCGAAAGCTTTCTTTAAGTTTTCCATTGTAGAATCAGATATTTCTTTATCTACATATACAATAGCGTTGTTTAAATCTCCACCTTTAATTAATCCGTTTTCAAGAAGAGATTCTAATTCATGTAAGAAACTAAAAGTTCTTGAATTAGCGATTTCATCTTTAAAATCGGCTATACTTTTCATAGTTGCGTTTTGAGTACCTAAAACTTTAGTACCAAAATCAACCATTGCAGTTACTTGATAATCATCACTTGGCATAACCAAAATCTCACTTCCTGTAGTTTCATCAGTAAACGAAATAACTTCTTTTACAACATAAACATTACGTTTAGCATCTTGTTCTTCGATTCCGGCATTTTCAATTGCTTCAACAAAATATTTTGAAGAACCATCCATTATTGGAAGCTCAGAAGCGTTTAACTCAATGATAACATTATCCAAATCACATCCAACTAAAGCAGCTAAAACGTGTTCTGGTGTTTGAATTTTTACACCTAATTTTTCTAAATTAGTACCTCTTTGCGTGTTAACAACATAATTAGCATCAGCCTCAATGACTGGTTGACCTTGCAAATCTACTCTTACAAAAGTGAAACCATTATTAATTGGAGCTGGTTTAAAAGTCATTGTAACTTCTTTTCCAGTGTGTAATCCAACGCCTGTTAGTGAAATTTCATTTTTGATGGTCTTCTGTTTAACCATTATTTCCATTTTTTGGGTTTATTATTTGTTTTTTTAATTCTTCAATTTCGGTTACGATTTTAGGCAAATTCTTAAAATGAACATACGATTTGTTAAAATCAGTATATCCAAGTGACGGCGTGCCCTGCAAAATCTCACCATCCTTGATGTTTCTTGCAACTCCTGACTGAGCTTGCAATCTCACATTATTACCTATTGTTAAGTGACCTGCGATACCAACTTGCCCGCCAATCATACAGTTTTCTCCAATTTTTGTAGAACCGGCAACACCTGATTGCGCTGCAATCACCGTATTTTTCCCAATTTCTACATTATGAGCAATCTGAATTTGATTGTCTAATTTAACTCCTTGTCTAATAATTGTAGAACCTAGAGTTGCTCTGTCTATTGTTGTATTTGCTCCAATATCAACATTATCTTCTATGATAACATTACCAATTTGAGGCACTTTGCTATATACTCCTTCTTCATTAGGTACAAAACCAAAACCATCAGCACCAATAATAGTTCCTGAATGAATCGTGCAATTGTTTCCTATTATAGTTTCGGAATAAATTTTAGCGCCTGCAAAAATATATACATTATTGCCAATAACAACATTATCGCCAATAAAACTATTTGGATAAATTTTTACGTTGTCACCTAAAACTACGTTTTGCCCTATATAACTGAAGCTTCCTAAGTATAGATTTTCTCCGTGTTTAGTTCCTTCAGACATAAAAGACTGTGGTTCGATGCCATTTTTATTCAATTTTACCTGATTATAAAAGTGTAAAAGCTTCGAAAAAGACGCGTAAGCATCTTCGACTTTTATTAAAGTTGTCGTAATTTCCTGTTCAGGTATAAAGCTATCATTAACAATAGTAACGGATGCTTTTGTAGTATATATGTAGTTGATATATTTAGGATTAGCTAAAAAAGTAAGTGAACCTTCCTCGCCTTCTTCGATCTTAGATAGCCGAGAAACTTCTGCATTGGGATTCCCAACAACTTCTCCTTCTAAAATTCCTGCTATTTGTTCTGCTGTAAATTTCATTGCGACAAAAATATAAAAAATAGATTTTAAATGTTAATTTTAGATAAGTTGTTTTGGGAAACAGATGTAATATTTTGTCACCAATTTAGATAACGATTTCAAATTCAACTGATCAGACGCTTCCACAACATCCTCAATTGTTCTATCTTTTTTCAAAATTCGTATTGGTTCGGCTTCTTTACTATAAGCCTGATTTTTTATTTTACCTCTAAAAATGAAATATCCTGCATCTACAGCCGAAATATGATGCGCTTCAGCAAATTCTTCTTTTAAAGATTGTGATTCTTCCATCGGAATTTTTTCTGCGCTCAATTTAATCTTAAGTAAATCTCTGTTAATGATCATTTTACTTAATGTAGAAAGTATAAAATCGCTATGTCTTTGCCACGCTTTTAACGCACTAATAATATCAAAATCATCTAATTGAGAAAACAAATCAAGCTTTTCGGCATCAAAATCCTCCAAAGCAACTTTGTTTTGCATAAAATACATAAGAGGCTCGCTACAAGGCAACGCAACTCCTTTTAAAGTCAATTCTTTAGCTCTTTTTAATACTTTCATTAAAATTAATTCGGCCACCAAACTTGTTTTATGCAAGTAAGCCTGCCAATACATTAATCTTCGCGAAAGCAAGAATTTTTCAACCGAATAAATCCCTTTTTCTTCAATCACCAATACATCATTCTCCACATTCATCATCTGAATCAAACGTTCAGAATTTACATTTCCTTCTGCAACTCCTGTATAAAAACTATCACGTTTCAAATAATCCATTCGATCCATATCTAACTGACTTGAAATCAATTGCAACATGAATTTCCTGTGATATTCACCTTTAAAAACCTGAATAGCCAAACTCAATCTTCCATCAAATTCTTCATTAAGCTGATTCATAAATAATAACGAAATAGCTTCATGATTCACATCTTCAACAATACTCTTTTCCATAGCATGCGAAAACGGTCCATGACCAATATCATGGAGTAAAATAGCAATGTATAATGCGTTTTCTTCTTCGGAAGAAATCGCAACTCCTTTAAAACGAAGCGTATCAACAGATTTCTGCATTAAATGCATACATCCCAACGCGTGATGAAAACGGGTATGATTTGCCCCGGGATAAACCAAATACGATAATCCCATTTGCGAAATGCGGCGTAAACGCTGAAAATACGGATGTTGGATTAAGTCGTAAATAAGTTCGTTCGGGATGGAAATAAACCCATAAATGGGATCATTGAATATTTTTAACTTATTGATCTGAGTCACTATTTGGTTATTTTTAGATCAACAAATATAAGTAAATAACTATAATCAACTTCGTGTTTTTTACTTAAAAATGAACAATTATTCAGCCTGATTCTCAATATAGTAACAAAATAAAAAAAAGATATTCCACAAAAATCATAAATCATTATTCTGAAATTTATACTATTTTTAATACTTTTTAAGTTCTATACTTCTAAATTGCATTAAAAATAAAATCGTTTATGGACAAGATAAAAATACTTTGGGTCGATGATGAGATCGATCTTTTGAAACCACATATATTATTTCTGGAGAAAAAAAACTACGCTGTAACTACTTGTAATAATGGTTTGGACGCTATTTCATTATTTGAAGAAGACAATTTTGATATTGTTTTCCTTGATGAAAATATGCCCGGAATGAGTGGTTTGGAAACGCTTTCGGAAATGAAAGAAAAAAAATCGGCAATCCCGATGATTATGATTACCAAAAGTGAAGAGGAATATATAATGGAAGAAGCGATTGGTTCTAAAATCGCCGATTATCTTATAAAACCTGTAAATCCGAATCAGATTTTATTGAGTTTGAAGAAAAATCTGGATCATTCGAGATTAATTTCAGAGAAAACCACTTTAGATTATCAGAAAGAATTTCGTAAAATATCTATGGAATTAGCTATGGTAAATTCCTTTGAAGATTGGGTTGAATTATACAAAAAATTGATTTTCTGGGAATTAGAACTAGAGAATATAAATGATCAGGGAATGATAGAAATCCTTGAATCTCAAAAGGTTGAAGCCAACTCACAATTCGGAAAATATATTGAACGAAACTACGAAGACTGGTTTGCACCAAAAGCCGATAAACCTATTCAATCGCATAATTTATTTAAAGAATTAGTTGTTCCGGAACTTAAAAAGAAAGACAAACCAATCTTGTTTGTTGTTATTGATAATTTGCGTTACGACCAGTGGAAATCTTTCGAAACTGTAGTTTCTAACTATTACAAATTAGAAAAAGAAGTTCCGTATTTCTCCATCCTTCCAACAGCAACGCAATATGCCAGAAATGCCATTTTCTCTGGTTTACTGCCTATTGAAATGGAAAAACAATTTCCGCAATACTGGAAAAATGATGTTGAAGACGGCGGAAAAAATCTTTTTGAAGCTGAATTCCTTTCAGCACAATTAAAGCGTTTAGGATTAAATATTAAGGAAGATTATTTTAAAATCACAAATTACGCTGGCGGAAAAAAATTGGCTGAAAACTTCAAAGCCTTAAAAGGAAATGATTTAGTTACGGTTGTCTACAATTTTGTCGACATGTTATCGCATGCCAAAACGGAAATGGAAGTCGTAAAAGAACTTGCTTCTGATGATAAAGCATATCGTTCTCTGACATTAAGCTGGTTTAAGAATTCTCCGCTTTTAGAGATTATTCAGCAAGCACAAGTTTTAGGTTTTAAATTAATTCTGACCACGGATCACGGAACAATTAATGTAAAAAATCCTTCGAAAGTTGTTGGAGATAAAAATACAAGCTTAAATTTGCGTTACAAAACAGGTCGTAGTTTAACTTACGAACAAAAAGATGTGTATGTTGTCAAAGAGCCAAAAGACATTGGTTTACCGGCTATAAACATGAGTAGTTCGTTTATTTTTGCTAAAAATGATTACTTTTTGGCTTACGTAAACAACTATAATCATTATGTAAGTTATTACAGAAATACGTATCAACACGGAGGAATTTCGTTAGAAGAAATGATTATTCCGTTTTTAGTTTTTAATCCGAAATAGAAAATGAGTTTTCAGTCCCGGTCACAGTTTTCAGTTTCTAACTGAGACTTAGAACTGCGACTACGACAGAGACTTATATAATAAGTATAGAATTTAATCCAAAATAGAGAGACGCCTTTTATATGACGAAACCATTAAATTTTTTATTCTTTTTAGTTTTATTAGCTAATATTAATTATAGTTGCGCTCAAGATTGTCCTCAGGGAATTAATTTGATTCCCATGTATGGTGAAGTCAAAAAATGCCCTCAGCAAATACAAAGTGATAATCAATTTATTGAAGAAGCTGAAAAACAATTTAAAAATAAAAAAGAGGCTTCGGAATATTACGCCAGTAAAGGATGGGAATATTTCTATAAAGATGATCTTGATACTTCAATGAAAAGATTCAATCAGGCTTGGCTTTTGGATAATGAAAACCCAAACGCTTTTTGGGGATTTGGAATTATTTCAGGAAAGAAAAAAGAATATGAAAAATCTGTTATTTATTTACAAAAATCCATTGCATTAAATCCAAATAACGGAAAAGTATTTTATTGTGCAGCTACAAGTTACGGTCAAATATTCATGGAGAAAAATGATAAAAAATTTTTAGATCTAGCTATCCAAAATTTAAATAAAGCTGTTAAAATTGAACCAAAGAATGGTAGTTATTATGCGCAATTGGCAAATTCTTATGCTTATTATTCTCAAAAAGACAGCTTAAATAAATACATCAAAAAAACAGACGAAATTGATCCTAACTTAATCAATCCGGAAGTTAGGAAGCTTGCAAAAAAGAAATAAAATCAAATTAAATATTAACAATGAATATCGTTTTTTCATTAGATCAAATTCAAGAAGTAGCAGAACAAATTTTAGCTTCAAATCCTAAAAAGATCATTCTTTTTAATGGAGAAATGGGAGTTGGAAAAACTACACTTATCAAGCAATTATGCAGAAGTTTAGGAGTTGAAAGCGCTACAAGCAGCCCAACTTTTTCTTTAGTTAACGAATACACCACTTCGAACAATCAAATCGTTTATCACTTTGATTTCTATAGATTAAACAAAGAAACCGAAGCGCTAGATATGGGTGTTGATGATTATTTGTATTCTGGAAATTGGTGTTTTATCGAATGGTCTGAAAAAATTGCGAATTTACTTCCTGAAGAAACTTCTACCATTAATATTGAGTTATTGGCGGATGGAAAAAGAAGCTTAGAATTAGTTTAAAAATATGAAGACATTAAATATCCTTATAGCTTTTTTTCTATTTTCTTCATTTTGTAGAGCGTCAGATACTATAGGTTATTGGCATGTTTTTTATAATAAAATAAAAATCAAGGAATATAATGGATATCCTAATAAGTCTCCGCTTATTTTAAAAGCAAGTGATTACAAAATTGGCGATTCTATTACAGTAAAATACTACTCAGATACTCCATGTCACGATTGCTTGACAGGAATAGTGCTGAAAGCAAAGGATAACCAAGTTACAATGGCTGGAAAGAGTATTGGGACACGAAATCCAATAACATTCCCGGTAATGTTCTTGATGGATCCAAAAAGAAAAAGAAATTCCTTCAAAGTTTTATATCTGAATAGCAATGGAAATCAAGCAGCTTCAGAAGAATTATTTGAAGTAGAAGTAATTTACGAATAAAATAATATTCAATGAATACCCAAAATACCGTAGAAATAATCCCTTTTTCTCCAGATTTAAAAGATCACATCAAAACCTTAAATATAGAATGGCTTCAAAAGTATTTTAGAGTTGAAGAAAAAGATGAAATCGTATTTTCAAATCCGCAGGAAGAAATTATCAATAAAGGAGGACTTATCTTTTATGCTAAATATAATAACGAAATTATTGGAACAGCCTCTTTAATGAAGATTGATGACACAACATTTGAGTTGAGTAAAATGGCTGTTTCTGATAAAGCACAAGGACTTGGAATCGGGAATAAACTATTAATTCATTGTTTGGCTATAGCCGAAGAAAACGGTATTAAGAAAGTACTCTTATATTCAAATACAAAATTACTTCCCGCAATTCATCTCTATAGAAAATTTGGTTTTGAAGAAATTCCTTTAGAAAATGGGATTTACGAAAGAGCCGACATTAAAATGGAAAAACTAATGCCTTAATTATTAAAACAGTATTAGCACAATTTTTACATTGATTTTAAAACTTTTTACGTAATTTGTACTCTTAATATTTTGCACAACCCATGTCAATTACCTTAACTCCATTTACGAAACAACAATTGTTGCCACAAGAAGAAAAACTTGAAATTGGCCGATTCAAAAGTGAACTTTTTATAGGAATTCCTAAAGAAACAAGTTACCAGGAACGTCGTATTTGCCTGACTCCAGATGCCGTAAACTCTTTGACTTACGAAGGTCATCGTGTTATGATTGAATCTGGTGCCGGAGAAAGCTCTAGCTATTCTGATAAAGAATATGCAGATGCTGGTGCAGAAGTAACAAAAGACACTAAAAAAGTTTTTGGCTGTCCGTTATTACTTAAAGTTGAACCTCCAACATTGGCTGAAATTGAAATGATAAATCCCGAAACGATTATTATTTCGGCAATTCAGTTAAAGACAAAAAGGAAAGCATACTTTGAAGCCTTAGCTCTGAAAAAAATAACCGCACTTGCTTTTGAATATATTAAGGACGAAGACGGTTCTTATCCTGCTGTAAAATCATTAAGCGAAATTGCAGGAACGGCTTCCATATTAATTGCTGCCGAATTAATGATCACAGACGAATTTGGAAAAGGACTTTTGTTTGGTAATATTACCGGCGTCCCTCCTACTGAAGTCGTGATTCTTGGTGCGGGAACTGTAGGTGAATTTGCCGCTAAAACCGCAATTGGACTTGGCGCAAACGTAAAAGTTTTTGATAATTCGATTACCAAATTACGTCGTTTACAAAATAATTTAAACCAAAGAATATTTACTTCTACCATTCAGCAAAAAGCATTATTAAAAGCTTTAAGACGTTGTGATGTAGCTATTGGTGCGATGCGCGGAAAAGAACGCTGCCCGATTGTCGTGACAGAAACTATGGTTGAGCACATGAAAAAAGGAGCTGTAATTGTCGATGTGAGTATTGACACAGGAGGTTGTTTCGAAAGTTCTGAAGTTACAACTCACGAAAAACCAACTTTTATAAAAAGTAATGTTTTACACTATTGTGTACCAAATATTCCGTCAAGATATTCCAAAACTGCCTCACTTTCAATTAGTAACATCTTAACTCCTTACTTAATTCAGATAGCTGAAGATGGTGGCTTAGAGAGCGCAATCAGATGTAATAAAGGTTTAAAAAACGGAGTTTATTTGTACCACGGAATCCTTACCAACAAAGCAATTGGCGAATGGTTTGATTTGCCTGATAACGATATTAATTTACTTGTATTTTAAGGGAACTTTAGCTTACCTTTGCAAAAATTTTATTTCATGAAGTTCGTACATCGTTTTGCATATTATTTGATTGGTTTGATTATGGGATGCTTTTTTGTAGCCCTTGTTTTTAGTGGAAAAGATACTCGTTGTAATTATTTCCCGAACGCCAGAGTTTTGAATAATTTAAGAACAAAACCGTTTCAATATTCTCCAAAAGCAATCCAGACTTTAAACGAAAAATGGGTTGATACTTTAGATATTAAAAACACATTAACATACGGAGACGTTGATTTTGATCAAAGTAATATTCCTTTCAAAAAAGGTAAACTATATATTATAGAAGGAAAAACAGTTAAAAACCAAGAGATTATTCTTAAGGTAATTAACTACGAAAACAAAGCAATTCTAGACGAGATCGTTAAGAAAACAGCAGAAAAATAGTTGCTAAAACGAGCTTTTTTGTCATTTCGAGGAACGAGAAATCACACTCGGGATTCGGCAAAGATTAGCGATTAAGATTGCGTAGTTTCCTGTGTGATTTCTCTTTTCAATCGAAATGACAAGATTGTGAAATTATAATTTAAAACCAATCTTATATTTGACTTACATCACTTATATGGTTTAAATATTACCATTCAATCTCCTTAATTCTTTTTGATTGTAGAAAGTCATTTGTTTTACTAAAATGTTTATTCCCAAACCATTTTCCTTGATTAGCACTCATTGGCGAAGGATGTCCTGATTCTAAAACACAATGTTTTGAACGATCTATTTTAAGACCTTTTTTCTGAGCGAAACTTCCCCATAATAAGAAGACAACATTTTCTTTTTGATCAGAAATTGCCTGAATCACAGCATCCGTAAAAAGATTCCACTTTAAGTGTTTATGACTATTTGGACTATCTTTGCGAACTGTTAATGAAGCATTTAAAAGCAAAACACCTTGCTGAGCCCATTTTTCTAAATTGCCGGAAGTCGCCATAAAAATGGAATCAAAATCATCATTTAATTCTCTAAAAATATTACGCAATGAAGGCGGAATTTTAACGGAATCATTTACCGAAAAACTTAAACCATTGGCTTCTCCTTCTCCATGATAAGGATCCTGACCAATGATAACAACTTTTAGATCTGAAAAAGAACAGTTGTTAAAAGCCGAGAAAATTAATTCTGCCGGAGGATAGCAAGTATGAGTTTTGTATTCGACGTCTAAAGCCAACATCAATTCATTGAAATATGGCTTTTCGATTTCGTCTTTTAAAATTGCTTGCCACTCAGGAGAGAGATTAATTTTCATTTTATTAAATTTTATACAAATTACGCAAAGTTTTTTTCAAAGTACCAATTAATAGTGCTATTTAGTTTTAAAACTTTGTAACTTTGAACTTTACAACTTACGATATATAATGATATCCATTACCGAAAAAACATTACAAGATTTACAATTTCCAACAGTACTCGAAACCATTTCAGCAGGCTGTAATACTGACATTGGAAAAGAAAAAGCTTTACAAATAACACCTTTTAGAGACAAAGAAACTTTGATGCAAGCCTTGATGCAGACATCAGAATATGTTTCGTCTTTTCAAAATAACAACGCAATTCCTAATCATGGATTTGACGCTATAACACACGAAATTAAGTTTTTAGCAATTGAAGACAGCTTTCTTGAAGTAGGAAGTTTTAGAAAAATTGCTACACTTTCTTCGACATCGAATTTCTTGCTGAATTTCCTTAAAAAGTTCGATGACTATTATCCAAATTTAAACGCAAGAGCATCACGAGTTGAATATACCAAAGACATTGTTACTTTAATCGATGCCATTGTAGATAAATATGGCGAAATAAAAGACAATGCTTCACCGGCTTTATTGAGTATTCGCCAAAACATGAATATTGTTCGAGGCAAAGTAAATCAAAGTTTTGGAGTTGCACTTACTCACAATAATAGTCTTGGTTACTTAGACGATATTAAAGAAAGCTTTGTTCAAAACCGTAGAGTTTTGGCGGTTTTGGCAATGTATCGTCGAAAAGTAAAAGGCTCAATTTTAGGAAGTTCCAAAACCGGAAGTATCGCTTATATTGAACCAGAAGCAACTTTGCAATATTCTCGCGAATTAGCAAATCTTGAATACGAAGAAAAAGAAGAGATTACCAGAATCTTAAAGCAATTATCAAATCAAATTCGTCCGTACTTACCTTTATTAATTGAGTATCAGGAATTTTTAAGTGATATTGATGTTGTTGCCGGAAAAGCAAAATACGCCAATAGAATAAACGGAATCCTACCAACAATTACAGAAGAGAGAAGATTGTTTTTTAGAGAAGCGTATCATCCGATTTTGTATTTGAATAATAAGCAAAAAAACGAAGTCACGCATCCGCAAACTATTGAATTAAAACAAGATAACCGAATCATTGTAATTTCTGGTCCAAATGCCGGAGGAAAAACAATTTCGCTTAAAACAGTTGGTTTACTGCAATTGATGTTACAATCCGGAATGTTGATTCCTGTCCATGAACGAAGCGAAACTTTTTTATTCGACAGAATTTTAACAGATATTGGAGATAACCAATCTATTGAAAATCACTTAAGTACTTATAGTTACCGATTAAAAAACATGAATTATTTCTTGAAGAAATGCAATAAGAAAACCATGTTTTTAATTGATGAATTTGGTACAGGTTCTGATCCTGAATTAGGTGGAGCTTTGGCTGAAATTTTCTTAGAAGAATTTTATCATCGTGAAGCTTTCGGAATTATCACAACGCATTATTCAAATTTAAAGATTCTCGCCAACGAATTACCTTTTGCTACAAATGCAAATATGATGTTCGATGAAAAATCTTTGGAACCAATGTATAAGTTAGCTTTAGGTCAAGCCGGAAGTTCGTTTACTTTTGAAGTTGCCTTGAAAAATGGAATCCCGTTTGGATTAATCAATCGCGCCAAAAAGAAAATCGAAGTTGGTAAAGTTCGTTTTGATAAAACTATTGCAACACTTCAAAAAGAAAGATCAAAACTCGAAAAAACTTCTATAAATCTTAAAGAAGAAGAAACCCGAGCGCGTGAGGAAAGCAAAAAGATGGAAAACATCAATGTAAAAATCAAGCAGAAATTGGAAAGCTATCAGGAATTATATGATAGTAATCAGAAGACAATTTACATTGGTCAGAAAATTGAAGATATCTCTGAGAAATATTTCAACAATAAAAACAAGAAAGAACTTATTGGCGAATTCTTGAAAATTATTGAAATCGAAAATTCAAAACGCAAAAAAGCAACTCCAAAAGAAGCTAAAGCGATAATCGAAAAGAAAAAAGAAGTCATTGCAGAAGTAACAGTTCAGGTTGAAGAAATTCGAAAAGAGAAAAAAGAAAAGAAACTTAAACCTGTTATCGAAAAGCCCAAACCAGTTTTAAAAGTTGGCGATCGCGTGAGAATGCAAGACGGAAGATCTGTTGGAAGCATTGATTCTATAGAAAAAAACAAAGCAACTGTTAATTATGGAATCTTTACTTCGAAAGTAAGTTTAGATGAATTGGAATTTGTTGAAGCTGGAAAGAAGTAAAATTTCAGTTTTCAGTCGCAGTTTTCAGTCTTAAAAATTTGAAAATTGGTCAAAAATTAAAATAAAGCGATTTAATTAATTGTTTTTAAAAAGAGAACTACGAAGATGGAAATTTTTCAAAAACACTTAAAAAACAATTTATGGAAGCTGTTTTTGATTCGTAAAATTTATTATTTTCTATTTTTCAATAATTAAAACTAATACCCACTTTTTATGTCATTTCGACGAAAGGAGAAATCACACACGTAACTCGACAAAGATTAACTACATTCTGTATAGAATTACTAGTGTGATTTCTCCTTTCGTCGAAATTGTAAAGGTTACTTATTTCGGTAACGGATTTATCATTTCGATTGTTTTTTTTCCATCAATACCTTGATGTGGTCTTTCATGATTATAATAATATAAGTATTGCAATAATTCTTCTTTTAATTCTTCATGAGAATCAAAATCTGTGTCTCTCAATAAATCATCTTCAAGAGTTCTCCAAAAGCGTTCAACTTTACCATTAGTTTGTGGTCTGTAGGGTTTTGTGTACCTATGAACAATACCTAATTCCATTAACATCCTCTCAAAAGGGTGATTATTTTTCACTTTGCTTGTTTTAGGTCCAAATTCAGCTCCATTATCAGATAATATCTCTTCAAATTTTATTTCATAATGATCACTTAGGATGTTTAAACATTTCAATGCCGCAAACATAACTGTTAAACTGGTAATATCAGAAACTAATTCAGCCCAGGCAATTCGACTGTAATCATCTATTACACAAACTAAATAGCGATTTTTATTTTCCCCTTTAATTATACTTTTGCTCAAATAATGACAATCAATATGACCAAGTTGTCCCATTCTTTCCTTGATTATTTTTTGATGATTCTTTTTAATCTTCGGAGTTAATCTATTTATTTTATTGCGTTTTAAAATATTATAAACTCCTGAATATGATGGTGTATGCTTCCCTAATTTGGGCCTTAAGATACTAACAATTTCATATTTGTTGTTTCCTTTTTCTCGTAATGCAATTACTTTTTGCTCTATAAAAGGCAAAGGACGTCTTGTTTTATATTTGGGACCTCTTTTTTGGGGCAATAAATCAATAGATTTCCCACTTTGTTTAAAGCGATTATAATACTTTAAAAAACTCTTTCGGCAAGTATTATTTGCTGCATAAAAATCCATTGCTTTTTTATACAAAGGATGAGTTTTATTTTTTACCTGTTCATATTCTTTTATTAGAAAACGATACTTCTCTAAGTAGTTCCGCTCTAAAGTGGAATCCTGACTATTATTTCTCATCGTAACAAAATTTATTAAAGTTAAATTTTGTTACCGAAATATCTAACATCTACAGAAATGACAAATCTAATGTAATACCTTTGTCAAAGTTTCAAACTTTGACAAAGCTTAAAACTCGAAACCTTAAACTTTTACTCAAATGCAAAACCTTCCAGAAAACAAAAAAATAATCCTCTTTGATGGCGTTTGCAATTTATGCAATGGTGCTGTTCAGTTTATTATCAAAAATGACAAAAAAGATATTTTCCGTTTTGTGGCTTTGCAATCAGAATTGGGAATTGAAATTTGCAATTATATCGGAGTTGATCAAACCAAAATTGATAGCATAATTTTATACAATCCTGGAGTTGCTTATTATTACAAATCTACAGCCGCAATTAAAATTGCCGAAGAACTTGGAGGAATTTATAGTTTGATTTCTATAGGTAGAATATTCCCGGAAAAAATCCGAAATTATATTTACGATTACATTGCAAAGAATCGTTACAAATGGTATGGTAAAAAAGAAAGCTGTATGATTCCTACTCCGGAGTTGAAGAGTAAATTTTTATAATTGCTTTTGTAAAAGCAGCCCGCCGATTTTACTGATTAAACGGATTTAAGAAGATTTTTTTATTCTATTTTTTATGTCATTTTGACGAAAGGAGAAATCACACATGAAACTCCATAAAGTATATCAATAATCTTTGTCGATCACCTAGTGTGATTTCTCCCCTCGGTCGAAATTGTAGATGTTAGATATTTCGGTAACAAAATTTAACTTTAATAAATTTTGTTACGATGAGAAATAATAGTCAGGATTCCACTTTAGAGCGGAACTACTTAGAGAAGTATCGTTTTCTAATAAAAGAATATGAACAGGTAAAAAATAAAACTCATCCTTTGTATAAAAAAGCAATGGATTTTTATGCAGCAAATAATACTTGCCGAAAGAGTTTTTTAAAGTATTATAATCGCTTTAAACAAAGTGGGAAATCTATTGATTTATTGCCCCAAAAAAGAGGTCCCAAATATAAAACAAGACGTCCTTTGCCTTTTATAGAGCAAAAAGTAATTGCATTACGAGAAAAAGGAAACAACAAATATGAAATTGTTAGTATCTTAAGGCCCAAATTAGGGAAGCATACACCATCATATTCAGGAGTTTATAATATTTTAAAACGCAATAAAATAAATAGATTAACTCCGAAGATTAAAAAGAATCATCAAAAAATAATCAAGGAAAGAATGGGACAACTTGGTCATATTGATTGTCATTATTTGAGCAAAAGTATAATTAAAGGGGAAAATAAAAATCGCTATTTAGTTTGTGTAATAGATGATTACAGTCGAATTGCCTGGGCTGAATTAGTTTCTGATATTACCAGTTTAACAGTTATGTTTGCGGCATTGAAATGTTTAAACATCCTAAGTGATCATTATGAAATAAAATTTGAAGAGATATTATCTGATAATGGAGCTGAATTTGGACCTAAAACAAGCAAAGTGAAAAATAATCACCCTTTTGAGAGGATGTTAATGGAATTAGGTATTGTTCATAGGTACACAAAACCCTACAGACCACAAACTAATGGTAAAGTTGAACGCTTTTGGAGAACTCTTGAAGATGATTTATTGAGAGACACAGATTTTGATTCTCATGAAGAATTAAAAGAAGAATTATTGCAATACTTATATTATTATAATCATGAAAGACCACATCAAGGTATTGATGGAAAAAAACCAATCGAAATGATAAATCCGTTACCGAAATAAGTAACCTTTACAGAAATGACAAAAAGACTCTCGGTTTATTATAAAAAAACAAAAAATCCCAAATTTCAAATTTATTACAATTTGGAATTTGGGATTTTTAAGTTGGAAATTTATTTAGATAATTATCTAATCAATTTTCTGTATTTCAAACGTTTTGGAGTTAAATCACCACCTAAACGTTTCTTTTTGTTTTCTTCATATTCAGAGAAACCTCCTTCGAAATAATAAACTTCAGAATCTCCTTCGAAAGCTAGAATGTGCGTACAAATTCTATCTAAGAACCATCTGTCGTGTGAAATAATTACGGCACAACCCGCAAAATTCTCTAAACCTTCTTCAAGTGCACGAAGCGTATTTACATCTAAGTCATTCGTAGGCTCATCTAGTAAAAGTACATTTCCTTCTTCTTTCAACGTCATTGCTAAGTGCAAACGGTTACGCTCACCTCCTGATAACATTGAAACTTTCTTATTTTGCTCGCCTCCACCAAAGTTAAAACGAGAAAGGTAAGCTCTAGAATTTACTTGCTTTCCTCCCATCATGATTAATTCCTGACCATCTGCAAAATTTTCCCAGATAGATTTATTTGGGTCAATATTAGAGTGAGATTGATCTACGTAAGCGATTTTTACAGTTTCTCCAACCGAAAATTCTCCACTGTCAGTAGCTTGTTCTCCCATAATCATTTTGAAAATAGTCGATTTACCTGCACCGTTTGGTCCAATAATTCCAACAATTCCGGCTTGTGGCAAAGTGAAGTTTAAATTATCGTACAATAATTTTTCTCCAAAAGCTTTTGCGACATTTTTAGCTTCAATAACATTTGTTCCTAAACGTGGACCGTTCGGGATATAGATTTCCAGATTTTCATCCAGTTGTTTTTGATCTTCGTTTAATAATTTGTCGTAATTCTGTAAACGAGCTTTTTGTTTTGTCTGACGACCTTTTGCTCCCTGACGAACCCAGTCAAGCTCACGCTCTAAAGTTTTTCTACGTTTTGAAGCTACTTTTTCCTCCTGAGCCATACGGTTTGATTTTTGATCTAACCAAGAAGAATAATTTCCTTTCCAAGGAATACCTTCTCCTCTATCTAATTCAAGAATCCAACCAGCAACATTATCAAGGAAATATCTATCGTGCGTTACAGCAATTACGGTTCCTGCATATTGTGCTAAGTGTTGCTCTAACCAAAGAACTGACTCAGCATCAAGGTGGTTGGTAGGCTCATCAAGTAACAATACATCAGGTTGTTGCAACAACAGACGACATAAAGCTACACGACGACGCTCTCCTCCTGAAAGGTTTTTAATAGGCGTATCTCCTTCTGGAGTACGTAAAGCATCCATTGCAATTTCAAGTTTTGTATCGATTTCCCAAGCACCAAGAGCATCAATTTTGTCTTGTAAAGCTGCCTGACGATCCATCAATTTATCCATTTTATCTGGATCTGAGTAGTTCTCTTCAAGACCAAATAAATCATTAATTTGATTGTACTCTTCTAAAACTGCCATTGTTTCTGCTGCTCCTTCACGAACAATTTCGATAACTGTTTTAGAATCATCAAGAATTGGCTCTTGCTCTAAATAACCAACTGTATAACCTGGTTGAAAAACAACATCTCCTTGATAATTTTTATCTACTCCGGCAATAATCTTTAAAAGAGAAGATTTTCCAGAACCGTTAAGTCCAAGAATACCAATTTTAGCTCCGTAAAAGAAACTTAAATAAATGTTTTTAAGCACTGGTTTGTCTGCTCCCTGATAGGTTTTGCTCAATTTTTGCATTGAGAAAATTACTTTCTTATCGTCTGACATTTGTTATGATTTTTATTTTATTATTATTTCTATTGAATTTTCTAATTATTTTTGAAATGGCCTAAACTCTGCCTTTCAACGCATTAAAAACCCAGGCATTCGCAAAAAAGCCAACACCAACAGCTACAAATCCCCAGCCTGACACATCTCTGTATCTAAAAGCTCCAAGACCTATAAGTAATAATCCCATAAGTATCATTATAAAAGTAGCCCATCCTAAAACGGTATTTTTATTCATTCCCATAATTGTGATAATTATTTTTTAATGTGATTTATTTTTAGAAGTGCAAATATCGTGAATTTCCACGGCTTAATTAAATATTTTGTAAAGCATTTCTTTTAGTAAATCTGACTGTGGTAACGCATTCGCTCCTACACCTTTGCTTTTGACATCAACATCACGCAACGCTCCAACAATCTGACTTACTTTTCGCATTGGATAATTTTTTATGGCTAAATCATATTCCTTTAAAAAATAAGGATTTACACCAATCGCAGCAGCAACGTTTTTAGGATTTTTATCTTTTAAACCATGGTATTTTAAAAGCTGAACAAAAAAACCAAAAACTAATCCAGTTGTCATTACCAATGGATATTCTTTTGGATTGTGTGCAAAATTCTCTGCAATTTTATACGCTTTTAACTGATTACGTTCACCAATAGCTTTTCTAAGTTCAAAAACATTGTAATCTTTACTAAAACCAATATTTTCCTCGATATGTTGCGGCGTAATCACAGTTCCTTGAGGTAAAATAATCTGTAATTTCTCTAATTCATTATTGATTTTACTTAAATCAGTACCTAAAAACTCCACCAACATAGCATTTGCTTTAGGATCAATTGTGTATTTTTTTCCGGCAAGAACACGTTTTATCCAATCTCCAACTTGATTTTCGTATAGTTTTTTACTTTCGTAAACGATTCCGTTTTGAGCTAATAGTTTGGTTACTTTTTTACGTTTGTCAAGTGTTTTGTATTTATAACAAAATACAAGGACAGTTGTTTCCATCGGATTGTTAACATACGATTCTATTTTATCAATTGTTCTTGATAAATCTTGCGCTTCTTTCACGATAACAACTTGACGATCAGCCATCATAGGATAGCGCTTGGCCGTTGAAACAATATCTTCTACAGAAACATCTCTACCATATAATACCGTTTGATTAAATCCTCTTTCTTCTTCAGAAAGAATATTTTGCTCAATATACTCCGATAATTTATCAATATAATAAGGTTCTTCACCCATTAAAAAATATATCGGTTTGATATTTCCGGCCTTTATATCGTTAACAATTTTTACAACTTCGTCCATTCAATCTTTTGTTTCAAGTTTAAAGTTTCAGGTTCTGGCTTCAACAACTTGAAACTTTAAACTATTTTAATATTTTTGTAGTATGCAGCAATTAAATTTTCCTACCTATACTTTCCGATTCAAAAATAGCGAAAATAAAGTGTCTATTTTTGATGAAATCAGGAAAAAATTTATCATTCTTACTCCTGAAGAATGGGTTCGTCAACATGTCGTTCATTTTTTAATGAATGAAAAAAAATACCCCAAATCACTTATCAATGTAGAAAAAGTTTTGACGGTCAACGGATTACGAAAACGATACGATGTTGTGGTCTTTAATTCAGACGGTTCTATACATATATTAGTAGAATGCAAAGCGCCTGAAGTAAAAATTTCTCAGGCAACTTTTGATCAAATTGCCCGTTATAACATGACAATGAAGGCACGGTTTTTGAATGTAACGAATGGTCTCAGCCATTTTAATTGTCAAATGGATTTTGAAAACGAAAAATATGTGTTTTTAAGAGACTTGCCGGATTATAAGAAATAAAAAATACTAAAAACAAATAAATTTTACTTTTGGATAAAATAGCTGTTGTCATTTTAAATTGGAACGGTGTAAAGTTGTTGGAACAATTTTTACCTTCAGTCATTCAATTTTCAGAAGGAGCCACTATATATGTTGCAGATAATGCTTCTACAGATGATTCTATAAATTTTGTCAAACAAAACTTCCCTACTATTAAAATTGTTCAGAATAGTGGGAATTATGGTTTTGCAAAAGGTTATAATGATGCTTTACAACATATAGATGCTGAAATTTATGCATTAGTAAATTCAGATATTGAAGTTACAGAAAATTGGCTTGAGCCTATAATTCAAACTTTTGATACTGAAATACAAACCGCTATCATTCAGTCTAAAATTCTTGATTTTAAGAATAAGGAATACTTTGAATATGCCGGAGCAGCGGGAGGATTTATCGATAAATATGGTTTTCCTTTCTGTCGTGGCCGAATTTTTGATACAATTGAAAAAGACAATGGTCAATACGATGATAATTGTGAATTATTCTGGGCTTCGGGAGCTTGTTTTTTTATCAGAAGCAAAGTATATAACGAGTTAAAAGGTTTTGACGAAACGTTTTTTGCACATCAGGAGGAAATTGATCTATGCTGGCGAGCTGCAAATGAAGGACATATTATAAAGTACAATTCACAATCAGTTGTATATCATGTTGGAGGTGCTACATTGCAACAAGGAAATCCGAAAAAGACATTTTTGAATTTTAGAAATTCACTATTAATGCTTGTCAAAAACTTACCTAAAAAAGGGTTGTTTTTTGTGATTTTCTTCCGAATGGTTTTAGACGGAATTGCAGGTATCCGCTTTCTTACACAAGGTAAGTTCAGCCATACTTTTGCCATTTTAAAGGCACATTTCTCTTTTTATTGCCTATCTTTAAAATATCTAAGTAAAAGAAAAGATTTTCAAATACAACAATACTATACAGTCAAAAGTATCGTTTACCTATATTACATCAGGAAATTGGCTGTTTTTAAAGAAATCTTTAACAGTAATCAAAATTTTAAAAACTAAATTTGTAATCAACGTTTAATTAAATATAATACCTATGAGAAAAATAGTTATCGCACTAACAGTATTAATGGCCTTAACTTCGTGCGTATCGAAAAAAGAATATGCAGCATTAGAAGCTAAGAACAAAGAGATTCAGGATTTATTAAACTCTTGCACCGTAAAATTAAATTCTTGTCTTGAAGAAAAAGCTGGACTTGCAGCTACAGCTGAAAGCTACAAAGCACATAACCAAGACTTAATCAATAGCTCTAAAGATTTAACTGTATTAACTACTAAAGGAGCTGAAAATCTTGAAAAATCTTTAGAAAGTTTAAAAGAAAAAGATTTAAAAATATCTAGACTTCAAGATGCTTTAACTAAAAAAGACAGTGTTACACTTGCTTTAGTTACTAGTTTAAAAGGAGCAGTTGGTATTAATGATCCGGATATCGAAATCAACGTAGAAAAAGGAGTAGTATTTATCTCTATTGCAGATAAATTATTATTTAAAAGCGGAAGCTATGACGTAAGCGACAAAGCAAAATCTGTTTTAGCTAAAGTTGCAAAAGTAGTAAACGACAAACCAGATTTCGAATGTATGGTTGAAGGACACACAGATGACGTTCCTTACAAAAGCAACGGTATAATCTTAGACAACTGGGATTTAAGTGTTAAACGTTCTACATCTATTGTACGTGTATTAACAAACGACCTAGGAGTTAACCCTGCAAAATTAATTGCTGCTGGTAGAAGTTCTTACGTACCATTAGTTGCTAATGATTCTCCAGAGAACAAAGCTCGTAACAGAAGAACTCGTATTGTGGTTATGCCAAAAATCGATCAGTTCTATGATATGATTGAAAAAGAGATGAAAAAACAAGCTAAATAATCTTAGTTTTTACATACTTTATAATACAGAAAAAGCAGGTCAATTGACCTGCTTTTATGTATCCTTAATTTTTTTAATAACCAATTAAATATAAATCAAGAATAGCATTATTTTAAATTAACTAACTAAATTTTAACTATAATAAAGTTAGTTATTTATTTTTAACTATTATTCAATTTCAGTATTTATTTACAAAATACCAATATCCCCCTTACCTTCTCTCACAATAACAGGCTCGTAATCTGATAAGTCAATAATCGTCGAACCAACATTATCACCATAACCTCCATCGATTACTAAATCAACAATATTCTGCCATTTTTCAAAAATCAATTCAGGATCAGTAGTATATTCAATTACATCATCTTCATCCCTGATAGAAGTTGAAACCACTGGATTTCCTAATTGACGAACAATTTCTAAAATAATATTATTATCAGGAACACGAATACCAACAGTCGTTTTCTTTTTAAACTCTTTTGGTAAATTATTATTTCCAGGCAAAATAAAAGTATAAGGTCCCGGTAAAGCTCTTTTCAGAATTTTGAAAGTAGATGTATCAATCTGACGAACATAATCTGATAAATTACTCAAATCATGACAGATGAACGAGAAATTTGCTTTCTCTAATTTTACACCTTTAATCTTTGCAATTTTCTCTAAAGCACGCGAATTTGTAATATCACAACCCAAGCCGTAAACTGTATCAGTTGGGTAAATTACTAATCCACCATTCTGAAGTACTTTTACAACTTTGGCAATTGCAGCTTCACTAGGTTTATCCGGATATATTTTTATGAACTCAGCCATTTTTTTTTAGAATAAAGAAGTTAGATTATAGAATAAAGACTACTCTTTAATTCTTTTTATTTTTTTTTAATAGATAACAAAATCCTCAATTAAAAATAGATTTAATTTAAAACTAAAAAATCCATATTCATCTGAAAAGTCACGAGAAATTGCGAAGCAAGAAAATCGAATCCAGTAACAAAAAAATCAACTTTTAAAATCTATTTTCTATCATCTTTCTTCTATATTCTTTCTTCTATACTCTTTTTCTATCCTACCACATCCAATTTAGCAAAACGAAGCAAAAGCTTTTTAAGACCTCCAACTTCAAATTTTATTTCGGCTTTTTTATCAGGACCGACACCTTCAAGATTTACAACTTCACCTTTTCCAAAACGTTCGTGCATTACGACATTCCCAATCGTCAGCTTATTATCGAATAAATTTGGTGCACTTGGAGTATTCGGATTAGTTCCTGCAACTGGTTTTAATTTGCGAATATTCAAATCCGGTTTTGGATGATTATCTGTAACATGTTTTGGTGGCGTTGAACCAATTGGTTTTGCCAAACGCAATTTAGATTTATCAATATCTCCAAAAATATCACCATCGATAGGCGATTTGTATCTGTAATTAGTTTCCGCAGGAGTTAGATATTCCAGATATTGACCGTCGATTTCTTCAATAAAACGCGATGGTTCACTGTCTGTTAGTTTTCCCCAACGGTAACGCGATTGTGCATAAGTTAAATAAGCATGATGTTCTGCACGAGTTAAAGCTACGTAAAATAATCGACGTTCTTCTTCTAATTCACTTCTGGTACTCATACTCATCGCACTCGGAAACAGATCTTCTTCCATTCCCACCACAAAAACATGAGGGAACTCAAGTCCTTTTGCAAGGTGTATTGTCATTAAAGCGACACGATCTTCATCAGATGTATCTTTATCTAAATCAGTTGCAAGCGCCACATCTTCCATAAATTCAGACAAAGCTCCTCTTGCGCCGTCAATTTCTTTTTGTCCTTCAGTAAAATCTTTTAAACCATTCAAAAGTTCTTCGATATTCTGAATTTTTGCCATTCCTTCCGGAGTCGCATCTTTCTTTAATTCCTGAACTAATCCGGTTTTCTTAGCTACATAATCAGTAACATAAAAAGCATCCTGATTTTGATCAATTACCTGAAAACTCTGAATCATTGTAACAAAATCATTGATTTTATTCTTCGTTCCAGCGTTTAATTTCAAGTCAATTTTATCAATATTAACCATTACTTCCCAAATAGAGCGTTTGTAATGATTAGCAGCAATAGTTAATTTTTCAACCGTAGTATCACCAATTCCACGAGCCGGATAATTAATTACACGCACAAGCGCTTCTTCATCTTTGGGGTTAATTACTAAGCGTAAATAACACAAAACATCCTTAATTTCCTTACGTTGATAGAACGATAATCCACCGTAAATTCTGTATGGAATATCACGTTTTCTCAATGCGTCCTCCATTGCACGCGATTGTGCGTTGGTACGGTACAAAATTGCAAATGCACCATTGTGCAATTGATTTTGCATTTTTTGTTCGAAAATAGTACTGGCTACAAAACGTCCCTCTTCGGCATCTGTTAAACTACGATGTATTTTAATTTTTGAACCAAAATCATTCGCCGTCCAAACAACTTTATCCAGTTTGGTTTTATTATGTTCCATTACAGTATTCGCTGCTTCAACAATATTTCTTGTCGAACGGTAATTTTGCTCTAAACGGAACATGATTACACCTTCATAATCCTTCTGAAAATTCAGAATGTTATTAATATTTGCTCCACGGAAAGCATAAATACTCTGCGCATCATCACCAACTACACAAATATTCTGAAACTTATCTGATAAAGCCCTTACAATCAAATACTGAGAGTGATTCGTATCTTGGTACTCATCAACCATAATGTATCTAAAACGGTTTTGATATTTAGCCAAAATCTCAGGGAAACGAGTCAATAACTCATTGGTTTTCAACAATAAATCATCAAAATCCATTGCTCCAGCCTTAAAACAACGCTCTACATATTGCTGATAAATTTCTCCCAATCTTGGTCTTTTCGCCATTGCATCGGCTTCGACCAACTCGGGATTATTGAAATACGCTTTTACCGTAATTAAACTGTTTTTATAATTAGATATACGTCCTAAAATCTGTTTTGGTTTATAGATATCACGATCCAACTGCATCTCCTTAATAATAGAAGAAATCAGTCTTGCCGAATCCTGAGAATCATAAATTGTAAAATTGGAAGGATAACCCAAATGATCTGATTCCGCACGCAGAATACGAGCAAAAATTGAGTGAAAAGTTCCCATCCAAAGGTTTTTTGCTTCAGATGCTCCCACAATATCCGAAATCCTGTGCTTCATTTCACGAGCCGCTTTGTTCGTAAACGTAAGCGATAAAATATTGAAAGCGTCAATACCTTGCGCCATCAAATAAGCAATCCTAATAGTTAAAACACGGGTTTTTCCAGAACCCGCACCAGCAATAATAATCATTGGCCCGTCTTTTTTCAGAACGGGTTGTCGTTGCGCTTCATTGAGTTGATCAATGTACTTTTGCATGAAATTGTTCTCCATATGATGCAAAAATAAGAATTATAAAAGAAAGTTCCTAAGATACTAAGTCGCTAAGATTCTAAGTTTTTTTTATTTTTTTTTGAAGCAAAACATTTGGCATTTTCTTCAAACATAGTTCCCGCTTTCGGCTTTATCTCTTCGTTTCACTTCGAGGATACCGCCTCTATCGGGGCTAGATTAACACAATTGGCTTCTTTTACACAAGGTACTAAGGTTCTGAGTTGCTAAGGTTCTAAGTTTTTATTTTTTGAGGTTATAAACAGTATTCTTTAAATTTAAAAGACCATACTTAATTCTAAGTTTTTCTTTAAAATCTGAAAAATCTATTGTTCTGCCCGCTACTATATCCTTTTCACTTTTTTTTAATTTCTCTAACACTTTTTCTAAACCATTCTCGCAATCATCATCTAATTCTGTCATAACTTATTAATATGTATCAAACAAAAATAAGTAATTATTTACATATAAATTCCTATAATTAAGTAGAAAACTTAGTACCTCAGAATCTTAGTTTCTTAGTACCTTTTATTTAAAAAACACATCATAAGCAAATCGGATCAACGTACCAATTACCACAACCAAAAAGAAAATTCTAATAAAGCCATTTCCTTTATTAATCGCTAATTTGGCGCCAAGCCATCCGCCAAGTCCATTGCTGATTGCCATCGGAATTGCGATTGACCAAATGATTTTTCCTTTAATCATAAACAAACAAATCGAACCAAAATTAGTCGCCAGATTCACCATTTTTGCATTTGCAGAAGCATGTAAAAAGTCAAAACCAAGCAAAGCAATAAAGGCAACTACAAAAAAACTTCCTGTTCCCGGTCCAATAAATCCATCGTAGAAACCAACAATTACACTGATAATTACTGCATAAATAATTTGCGTTGTAGCCGAATGATCTTTGGCTTCATGTTGTCCGAAGTTCTTCTTTGCATAAGTGTAGATAAACAACAATGATAAAACAACCAATAAAAGTGGTTTCATAAAATCATTACTTACCATGGTCAATATAGTAGAGCCTAAAAATGCAGACGGAACCGCCAAACACATCATTATCAAAAGCAACTTCCATTGAATAACTACTTCTTTTAAATACTGAAAAGCTGCAAAAGCCGTTCCGCTAAAAGCCGGTAATTTCAGTGTTCCAATAACGGTTGAAACAGGTAAATTTGGTAACAAAATTAATCCCATTGGCGTTTGAATCAATCCGCCGCCGCCAACAATTGCATCAATAAATCCTGCTGCAAAAGCAGCTAAACAAAGAAAAAGTATTACGTATGAATCCATTAATGTTGTGTTTCAGTAGATTTTAGAAGAAGGAAACAAAAGTAAACTTCCATTTTGTTTATTACAATAAATTTAAAGCGGATTTCTCCTCAAAAAGTATATTTTTGTTGAAAAATTGAACCAAATGGATTTTAATAGAATTATAGAATTAGCCAGTTATACTTTACCTGCAATTGTTACCGGATTTGTGGCTTATAGTTTTTTTGAACTACACATAAAAAACAACGATAAAAAGCGTACTTTTTTATTAAACAGAGAATATCAGAAACAATCTTTGCCAATACGTTTGCAGGCTTACGAACGTATGACTTTGTATCTAGAGCGTATCAATCTTACGAAATTATTGATCAGAATTGCTCCAATTTCTCCAGAAAAACACGATTATGAAAACTTTGTAATCGACCAAATCGAACAAGAATTTGAACACAATCTAACGCAACAAATTTATATGTCTGATGAATGTTGGACAATTATTACAACTGCAAAAAACTCAACGATACAAATCATTCGTAAAGCTGCCATGAGCGACCGTGTTGAAAGCGCAGACAAATTACGAGAAAAGATTTTGAATGATTTATTAGAAAAACAATCTCCAAGTAATGCTGCTTTGGCATATATTAAAAATGAAGTTGCTGAACTTTGGTAAACTTTATTGTAGAGTTCAGATTTTAGATTTTACATTTCTTATTAAATTATGAATTAAAATCTAAAATCAACTTTACAAAATTATTGAAATTTACACTCTAAAGAACTTAGACTATTTTATTTAAAATGGTTTGAGTCCAATCTTCATCTGTTTCAGAAATTATAATAGTTTTGAAACCATATTTTTGACCTTCCATTTCAACTCCAATTGAATCATCCACATGGATGTCAATATGGAACATTGAAGGAAATTTAGAAGAATGAATATTTGTTTTACTAATCATTTTTTGGTGTTTCTGTTGGTTAATTATATAATCAACAGAAATTCCATAAGAACAAAATGTCCACTTTATTCTTAATTCACTTCTATATGAAGTGGTGTAAATATAAATCTGATGTTTTTGTTTTTTTAGCTCTTTAAATAAATCTATCGTTCCTTTTCTCAGACACTCAATTCCAAAAAAACGCTGAAGAAAATTTGTTTTTTCTAATTGAAATTTATTTTTAGAAATCAATGTATCATCCAGATCAAAAGATATAATCATAAACTACTTTTAATTTTGTTTAAATCTCTTTTTCTTTAGACTCAAGATTTTTCTTTAAAGCATTTAGCAATTTGCTCTCAAAATCAGCAATTATATTCTTCGAGCAAAATTCTCCATAAAGCGGAACATTTGTTCTTACTTTATAATCACAAACAAGAGTTAGTTTCGTTTTTGATTCACTTATTTTTTCCAACTCATATGTGATGGCGCTAAAAATCAAACTTTTACTCTTAAGAACATGGTTAAATGTTTGACTATTCTCCAGCTTTGATTTATCAACATTAATCGCAAAAGACATTTTCTTAAATTTGTCCAATTCTATAATCTTCTCGTTTAATATTATTCCGTTGTCAAAATATCCCAATCTGGTATTTGTTTTTGAATTATAGTCGGATTTTACCGGATTCGGAAAGCCCAGATAATTATAAAAGGAATTATTTATATCGTTTGTAAGTACAGGAACAGAAGCTAAATTGTTCCAAACAAATTCATCTGAAGTATTAATTTCTACTGTTTGAGAAACCTGAAAACTAGATTCTCTTTTTTCGACGTACTTTTCAATATTTCCTAAAACAATTGGAATTAAAACTAATAACAAACTATTTCTATTAGTGTTTTCTTTTACCTTTTCTAATTTACTTTTGATAAAATGTCTAAAAAGCAAACTTGCCAAGACAGAAGCAATCACATAAGGCGGAAGCAAAATAATCAAACATCCAAGATCTTCAAATCGTGATCTGAAAGCAAAATATAAAAATAGAAATGAGCTTATCAACGGAAAAAGTGCCGCTTTTAAACAACTGTCTGCAAAAACTTTAGGATCAATAACAAAAGGTAAATATCCCATTATAATTGGGACAATAATCAGGTAATCGAGTGAATTAAATTCAATAATATTATATTCAACTAAAACCCTAAAAAGCATTGCATAAACAACAGCAAATATAATTCCGTAGTATTTCTTCATTCTTTACTTTTAACTTTTATATTACCTATTATCACTCATAATTTCAGACTTATTCTGAGCATATTCATAACCTTGTTCCCACCAAACTTTCATGACTTCCTTATTAAAAATAAGCGCATTGTTAGTCAGTTTTGTTGGCGTGTAATATAAGTTAAGTTTCACATTCTTGTTAGTTGCCATAAGTTTTCCTATAGCAATGTCGTGTTTTTCGACCTGATCTAAGGCAATTCTAAACAAGTCAATCATTAGCGAAAAAGGATTCTTACCAATAACTGTTTTATCCATATTCACCTCAGTTTCCAGAATAATTACATCAATTTCTGTGGCTCCGCGATTAATAGCTTCCCGAATAGGAACCAAACTCGAAAATCCGCCATCGCCATATTCGGAATTATTTCTCTCAACCAAACTCATAAACGGAACATAATTACTGGAAATCCAGGACCAATCACAAAACTCTTCATAAGTACAATCTTTTATAGATTTATATTCCGATTCATTTTTGGTAAAATTGGTTACGGTGATTATAACGTCATTATTCAGTTTTTTCAGTTTATTAAAATCCGAAAGACTGAAATTATTCTGAATATATTTCTTTAATCCTTTGCTTTCGCCAAAAGTTCGCTTTCCCTTAAAAAACTGACGTATAACATTGAAGTGATTTATGGTTACAATATCGACTCCATCTTTATTTTTAACCACAAATGGGCAAATATTAAAGATGCTTCCCATTGTAACATTGGTATAAACCGAATGAATTTTCTTGATATGCCCCAGCGCTAAATGCGGAATCAGCAAACTTCCTGTAGAAGTGCCAATAAACAAATCATATTCGTGATTTTTTTCTTCAATTAGATATTGCGCCACACCACCAGCAAATGCGCCTTTACTTCCTCCACCAGAAATAACCAATGCTCTCATAAATTTATTGTAGGTATTTGTATTTGTTTTTTTGGGCTTTTAGAAGGAGAGGAAAGATTTTTAGAGGCAAGAACAAAGACTTTCTTTAAATCTCAAAATCTTGCCTCTTGCTTCTTTTATTCTATTCTCTTTATTCTATTCTCTTTATTCTATTCTCTTTATTCTATTCTCTTTATTCTATTCTCTTTATTCTATAATCTTTATTCTATAATCTTGCCTCTTGCTTCTATATTCTATTCTCTACTTCTCTCCTACTTTCTCTTTCAACAAACGATCCAATTGGAATTGCTCATCGGGGGTCAAATTAGGCAAAATTCTTTCAAATGAAACACGCATCTCTGAATTTTTTAATAAAAACCGAATTGTATCTCTTCCAAACTTAGAAAACTGCCACATATGATGCGTTGTTGCCGATACTAAATTAGTCAAAACCTGATCGTTAATAATTTTGAAGGAAATTAGTTTTTCGAGTGCATTTTGTCTTGTTGTAGCTTCGTATTTCGTAGAAGAAAAAGAAATTAATTCCGTTACTAAACCTTCGGGATTATTGCTGTAATTAGGTGTAGACAAAGCTAATGAAAGCCACATTGTGCGAAGATTGTAATCATTGAAACCTATCCAATCTTTTGATTTATCAAGATATTCTGAGCGATGATCCGGAAAGTTTTTCCACAACCAAAACAAAGCAATTTCCTGCGTTTGATAAGACTTATCGTCAAGCAAAGTTTCATATTCTAACCTAAAATCTTCCGGAATCTTGGTTAACGTACTTGCAACATCTTGACGAACTTGGATATTGTTTGTTTTTAAAGCTGTAATCAAAAGATCTTTTTTGGCTTCGTATTTTTCATTTACTAATTGATCTACAATTGCTTGTTTTACACCTTGAAAAACATCTGATTCTAAAGTTTTCTTCAAAAAAACTTCTTTTTCAGACAATGGTGTTTTCTTTAATTTATCAACTTCTAAACGTATTTGAATTGCTTTGTTTTTACTTAATAAAGCATTTGCGGTTGGTGTATCAAAAACCGGTGATTCCAACCATGTTTTCTGAAATTTGTCTAAATCAAAATCAGAAACTTTCTTTATTTCGTCAAAGAAATTTTGTGTATTTACATTTTGATAGGAATACTTTTTCAAGTAGTTTTTTATCACTTTTTTGAATGCTTTATCCCCAATTGCTTCATTTAAAACAAACAATGCCCAAGCTCCTTTTTCATAAAAAGTCAGAGAACTTGCCTTAGCATTCAAAACCGGAACAGAATCTGTTCTGGAAGCAAATTTTATTTGTTGTGCAGAATCATATAATTTTGAATAAAAATAATCTTCTCCGTAAATGTCTCTTTCAGCAAGCAAGGCATAATAAGTTGCAAAACCTTCCTGAAGCCAATGATGTGTGCTGCTTTCGGCGGTAATTAAATCACCAAACCAATGATGTGCCAACTCATGTGCGTCTACATTTGTATAATTGCGATCTTCAAAACCTATTGAATCCACTACATAACGTGTTGCAAAAAGTGTAGAAGTTGTGTTTTCCATTCCTGCATAAAGAAAATCACGAACGGGAATTTCTCTATAAATTTCCCATGGATATTTGATTCCGATTTCTTTTTCCAGAAAATCAAAAATTCGTTTTGAATAACGATATGTTGATTCGAAACGATTAACATCTTTATTCTCTAAGTAATATTCCAGCGGAATTTTTGACTTCGCAGTTAATTCTGTTTTATCATATTTACCAATCGCAAGCATTGCCAGATAAGAACTCATTGGCTTCTCCATTTCGTATTGCCATTGCGTTACGTCTCCATTTGCTGTTTTTTCCTTTAAGACTCCGTTTGAGATAACCTGATATTCTTTATTGAAAGTAATTCCGAAATTAAAAATCAGTTTTTCGTTGACATCATCAAAACTCGGAAACCAATTACTCGTATATCTTCCCTGTCCTTGTGTCCAAATCTGAACTTCTGAATTTTCTATATTGATAAAATACAAAGCTTGTTTTGGTTTTGCCCAATAATCAAAAGTCAATACATTTTTTCCTTTCTGAAAATTATCAATAAGTTGTAATTCTTTACCTGTATTTACAAAATTGACTTCTTTTTGATTGATTCGGATTTTTGTAAATTCCATGTTTTTTGCATCAATTTTAATCGTATCAATTGGTTTCAAAACCTCAAACTGATATTCTACTGAACCGGCAATTGTTTTGTCCGATGTGTTTAATTTCAATTGCGCATTAACCGATTTGAAATCGACAAATTGAGTTTGTTGTGCAAAAATGAAAGTGGTAAAAAATAGAAGAATATATTTCATTGACGGTTAAAGTTTTATAGAATCCATTTCCCAAAGTCTTGGGTTGGTTTTTATATAATTATAAATAATTTCAAATCTTTTGTGATTTCGAACAATATGATCGTGATAATTGGATTGCCATATAGATTCGATTCCATTAATTTGTTTGGTTGTTACCGATTTAAATGCCGCAACAAATGAAGATATTGAATTGGGTTTTCGTGACAATGTTGTGCTCAATGGATTTTGGTTGTCGTTTTCAATTCTACCATTTTTGTTTTCGTTTTTACGATTCATATTACTGATTTCAATTCCATCACAATTATCATGTAGAGGCGCACGGCAGTGCGTCTCGGCAATGTTTGTTCCATTGTTTGTGTTTTTATTTGTCGATATACTGGACGGAGACGCACTGCTGTGCGCCTCTACGATATGCGATCCTACAATATCTGTGTCGACGTTATACGCATTTACTGTGTCTAATCGATTTTCATTCTCATTTCTAATTCCATCCCAATTATCACGTAGAGGCGCACAGCAGTGCGTCTCGGCAATGTTTGACTCAATCTTTGTTTCAATGTTTGTTTCAATGTTTGTGTTTTCATTTGTCGATATACTGGACGGAGACGCACTGCTGTGCGCCTCTACGATATCTGTGTCGATTATGGGAATTTGATTATTTTGAATTTCAATTAATAAATGAATATGATTGGGCATAACAACCCAATTATGGAAAAACCAATTTTTGCGAATTTTTATTGATTTTAAAAGCTCTGTTTCGATTATTTGTCCACTCTCATTCAAGATCATTTTATCATTCTTAATAGATCCAAAAATACATTCTCTGTTTTTTGCAACTAATGTAATAAAGTAAATTGCTTCACTCGAATAATCCCAATTTTTCAATCTTTTAGAATCAATTTTATATTTATCTTTAAATAATGTCATTTTTTGGCGTGTAAGAAATCCAAAGTTACAAAGGTTTCGTCAACAAATCGAACGAAATTTGTAAGTTTACCAACAGAAAATTACATTATCGTGTCAATACCCAAAAAAGCCATATTTAACTGGAGCAGCGGAAAAGATTCTGCACTTGCTTTGTATAAAATTTTACAAAATCCTGATTTTAAAATCGAATGTTTATTGACGAGTGTCAACCAACAATTCCGGCGTATTTCGATGCATGGCGTTCGTGTTGAATTACTTGAAAAACAGGCAACAAGTATTGGTTTACCTTTGAAAATTCTGCAAATTCCCGAAATGCCAACAATGGAAGTTTACGAAAATGTAATGACCAAAACCTTAACAGAATTAAAAGAACAAGGTATAACACATTCAATTTTTGGAGATATTTTTCTGGAAGATTTACGAAAATACCGTGAAGATCAATTGGCTAAAATAGGATTTGAAGGCGTTTTTCCAATCTGGAAAGTCCCGACTCACGACTTGATACAGGAATTTATTTCCTTAGGATTCAAAACTATTGTGGTTTGTGTAAACGAGCGTTATCTTGATAAAAGCTTCGTTGGACGCGTAATTGATCAGAGTTTCATAAATGATCTACCTGAAAATGTAGATGTTTGTGGTGAAAACGGCGAATTTCATACTTTTACTTTTGATGGGCCAATTTTTTCGGAACCTATAAACTTTGAAATCGGAGAAATCGTTTATCGAAAATATGAAAAACCAAAAACAGAAAATTCTTCAAATACTGCTTGCGACACCAATTCTACTGATGCTTTTGATTACGGATTTTGGTATTATGATTTGATTCCTAAAAACGAAAAATAGCCAATTAGATAATGAGATAATTTATAGAGAGTTCTAGAATTATCTAATTACTCAGCGTACATATTCAACAAATTAGTCACCGTATTCCAGTTTCTAATTGTTGCTGTAACGTTTAGTTTTTTCTCAATATATTTTTGATCAAATCTTGTTTTTCCAGCGCCAACAGCATATTTAATAAAGATTCTGTTGCCGTCAATACTAGCTTCATCAGGTTTAAACTGACTTATTTTTAAATCGTTGATGTTTTCGCTTTTTAGAGAAATCGAAACAAAAGCGACATATAGTTTTTTAGTGTCAACTTCTTTTTCTTTTAAAAACGGACTGTTTTTAAAACATAATTCTAAATCTTCTTTTGTGATCACAATCGTAGGAACTTCGTGTCCAAAAACTTTAAAAATTTCCTGTTTGATCATAAAACCAACTTTCGACGCACTTTCTTCATCAGTATCTACAAAAACATTTCCGGATTGAAGATATGTTCTCACATTTTTAAAACCAATATTTTCTAACATTGCTTTCAAAGCTTCCATTTTCATCATATTGTGTCCCGAAACGTTGATTCCTCTTAAAAGTGCTAAATGTGTTGTCATTTTATTTTTTTATTTAAAAACAAAAAGTATTCAATTTTAAAAATTGAATACTTTTTTTATTCTTTAGCAAATTTACGATTTTTATTTCGTTTTCTCGTATGTTGACTCAGCATCACACATACGCCCGTCATTGTCCAGAAGACCTGCTTTAGTTATCGTTAAAGTTTCTATTAAACTATTCGAACAATTTAATATTAGCATGTTATCAGTAGGATAAGTTAATTTTAAATTTGTTCCTATTTCGTTAGCCGAGACTTCAAATGTCCCTGATGCTGTTGTGGTTACGTTTCCGTGAATTCTGGTTTTTGTAAAAGTTTTATCTCTGTTAAATTTATAAGACTCTCTAAAAACATACGGGTTATCAATATCTTTCGCATCAACGACATTAATCCAATTTCCATAATAATTATAAACGACAGGCTTATCATCTGAATCATGAGACGAACAAGAAATAGCAACAAACAGTACTGTAAATAAAAGTGCGGTTATTTTCATTTTTAAAAAGTTTTTTTTTAAGGTTACTATTATTAAGATTTCACTTTCTTAAAATGGTTGCGTCCTAACTTACTAAATTTACGATATTTGTATTCAATAATTTATGGCAAACAATAGATTTTCAAATTTCCCAATTAAAATCTATCTTCGCTTTTCTAAAAAGAACAGATTATAGAACATAGAATATAGATAAAATTATACTGCTTGTTACTATAATCTAAAGTCTAAAATCAAAAATCTAAAATAATTAATGTCCTATAATCTCCTTGAAACTCAAATCGAATACTTAAAAGGTGTTGGTCCAAGTCGTGGTCAATTGCTTCGTAAGGAATTGGGGATTCATAAATATGGGGATTTAGTTAATTTTTTTCCGAATAGATATATTGACAGAACTCGTTATTATAAGATAAACGAACTTCAAAATACGGGTTCAGAAGTTCAGATTATTGGGAAAATCATCAACATAAAAACGGTTGAATTTGCCAAAAACAAAAAACGTCTTGTAGCTACTTTCGTGGATGATACGGGACAAATGGACTTAAACTGGTTTCAGGGACATAAATGGGTTCGTGAAAGTTTAAAGCTGAATGAAGTGTGTGTGATTTTTGGAAAATGTTCCCTTTACGGAAGTCAGTTTAGTATGGCGCATCCGGAAATTGAGTTGTTTAGCGAGCATGAAAAAAGTCTTCGTTCTGCCATGCAGCCTGTTTATCCTTCGACCGAAACTCTAGCAAACAGAGGAATTTCAAATCGAACGATTAACAAGATAATGGAGCAATTGTTTATTGAAACTCAAGCTTTATTCACAGAAACATTTCCACCTTATTTGATCGCTGAGCTAAATTTAATGTCCAAAAGAGCGGCATTATTCAACATACATTTTCCTAAAAGCACTGAGATTTTAGCAAAAGCCCAATTCCGACTTAAATTTGAAGAATTGTTCTTTATTCAGTTGCAATTAATTACCAAAAATCTGATCAGGAAACATAAAATAAAAGGGCATCCATTTTCAAAAGTGGGTGAATTTTTCGGTGAGTTTTATCAGAATCATTTGCCTTTTGAGCTTACAAATGCACAAAAGAGAGTTATCAAAGAAATCCGTTCAGATATGGGCAGTAATGCTCAAATGAACCGTTTATTGCAAGGTGATGTTGGTTCAGGAAAAACTATTGTGGCTTTTATGAGTATGCTTCTGGCAATGGATAATGGTTTTCAGGCTTGTTTAATGGCGCCGACAGAAATTCTCGCTAATCAACATTTTATTGGTTTGTCAGAATTAGCAGAAACCTTAAATATAAATATCAAAATACTTACGGGTTCAACTAAAACTTCGGCTCGAAAAATCATTCACGAAGAACTTGAAAACGGAACTTTAAATATCTTAATTGGAACGCACGCTTTACTCGAAGACAAAGTAAAGTTCCTTAATCTGGGCTTGGCGGTAATCGATGAGCAACATAGATTTGGCGTAGAACAACGTTCTAAATTATGGAAGAAAAACGAGATTCCTCCACACGTTTTGGTGATGACCGCCACCCCTATTCCGCGAACTTTGGCAATGAGTTTATACGGTGACCTGGATATTTCGGTAATTGATGAATTGCCACCTGGTCGAAAACCTATTCAAACTGTGCATCGTTTTGACAGTAATCGTTTGAAGGTTTGGAAATTTCTAAGAGATGAAATCGCTCTTGGAAGACAAATTTATATCGTTTATCCGTTGATTCAGGAATCAGAAAAAATGGATTACAAGGATTTAATGGACGGTTACGAAAGTATTTCTCGTGATTTTCCGTTGCCTCAATATTCGATTTCAATCTTACACGGAAAAATGAAACCCGCTGATAAAGATGCCGAAATGAAACGCTTTTCTGAAGGCAAAACCAATATAATGGTCGCAACAACTGTAATCGAAGTTGGTGTAAATGTGCCAAATGCGAGTGTAATGATTATCGAAAGTGCGGAACGTTTTGGATTGTCTCAGCTTCACCAATTACGAGGTCGTGTTGGTCGTGGCGCTGAACAGAGTTATTGTATCTTAATGACAAGCCACAAATTAAGTGCCGACAGCAAAACCCGAATGGAAACGATGGTTCAGACGAATGATGGTTTCGAAATTGCCGAAGTTGACCTAAAACTTCGTGGTCCCGGAGATTTAATGGGAACGCAACAAAGTGGTGTTTTAAACCTTCAAATTGCAGATATTGTCCGTGATCGTGATATCCTGAGTCTTGCCCGAAATTATGCCATGAAAATTCTTAAAGAAGATGGTCCGCTGCAAAAACCGGAACACGCGGTTTTGAAAGCTGTATTTCTTGAGCTGACTAAAAAGAAAAGTATCTGGAATTATATTAGTTAATTCTTCTTAAGGTTCTGAGGGACTGAGGTTCTAAGGTACTAAGTTTTTTTTCAATATTGTCATTTCGAAGAACGAGACCCGAGCGATAGCGAACAGACGGAGTAAATCTTCGCTAGAAACTCGACAAAGATTGGTGACAATATAGAACGCGGATGACGCGGATTCGCTTTGCGAAAACACAGATTAAAACGGATTTTCATCAGCTTAATATTTTCATTTTGAACGAGAAATGACAAACTATACGAAAATATTTTTATGAAAATAATTGACCTAGCCCCGATAGAAGTGGAAATCCTTTTGTGGCGGTCCCGATAGCTATCGGGAGCCATAAAAGATTGAAACGGATAGCGGGATTAGCTCCTAAAAAAATATACTTCACTGTGTCATACCCAAACTTATGTTTAGGATTCGAATATTCAATTACCATTTCTAAGGGTGATTCAGATTTGTTGGGGGTCAAATTTTAAATTTTGAATATTCTGTCTGATGCAATGAAGCATATTGTTAGAGTTAGTTGTTGTATTATTATTTTTTGGGAGGTGCTTTCTTTTCAAATAAACCATTGAACAAACCTTTACTTACTTTGTTTTTATCATCTTTTTTTGTTGCGATAAGATGATCTATATATTCCATATAAGTTTTCTTGCGTTCTTCGAGAAAACCCACAAGGTATTCTTCAGAAGCGTGAAGTCCACTTACTTCTTCAATATGCAGAAGTTTTTTGTACAAAGGCTCTATAAACTTTACGATAATATCCTCAGGAACTGATTTTCTGGTTCCAAAGTATCCAACGATTTCTCCATCAGCATCAGCTATGATTTTAAAATCGGTGACAACCCAATAAAACCTTCCGGTTTTGGACATATTCTTGATAATCACATGAATATTTTGGCTTGACTTAATACTATCCCACAAGAATTTAAAAATAACTTTTGGCATATCAGGATGACGTATAATATTATGAGGTTGTCCAACAAGCTCAAACTCATCATATCCTGATACATCTATAAAATCTTCATTGGCGTATAGAATCGTCCCTTTTGTATCTGTTTTACTGAGTAATACTTTACTCTTATTCCAATCAACTTCGCGATCTGATGGAGTTGGACGGTTAGTTCTGGTATCCATAATTTTTGTCTTTAAAATTAATATACAGTTCGATTTCTGCGTATAAAATTCAATTCTTTTAAAGCGTTATTTTAATTAAGCTCTAGTTCTAAAATCATTAATATGCTTTTGCAATCAGCACATTGGACTGGTCGATTAAAAATCATACTGACAAATAAAATAAAATAGATTTAATAGTTGATTTGGAAGTTGGTTTCTATTAAATTTTATCCCCTGCTGTTTGTTGACTTAACATGAATATCGTTTACTAAATCGTCAATTTTTTTAGCACTTTCACGCATCATTTCTAAGTAACTAAGCAGTTTATCATTGTCAGTATGTCCTTTTGAAACATCGATAAGTTTTAAAACCGAATTTACAGGTAGTTTTAAATCTAAAGTTGTTCTGTGAATAAAATCATTATAGTCTTTTGTAGCACTTTGAGAGCTATATTTTGCAGATGCCAATTTGATGTTCTCTAATTCATATTCATCAGAAATTTTAGAAATATGATTTTGGCTGTGTTTCTTAAAATAATACGCCCAATATCCATTCATAAAAAATACAACTGCTGCTAAAACTACGTGAATTACAAAAGTTTCAAGATCGAAATTAACCTGCGAAAAATACAATTGTAAACCTTTTGGATCACTGAAAACAAAATTTTGCATATAAGCCAAAGCTCCGTGATGCAATACCACCAATAATGTAAGCGGAATTTGAAGCTTCCAATTCTGATAAATAATTAAGATTGTACTTGCAATGAAAACCGTAAAATGCATCTCAAACAATCCGTGCATTTGATAGATATACTGCGCCATAAATATTGCTAAAACCACAGACAATACATATTGGTAAAAAGTAGATCTTTTGACAAAAAACTTTGCCGAATAATACAGTAATAAATTCAAAGTACCAACGCCTACTCCTATTTCAAAAGTATCGTATTTAAAGGCTAAGGCTATTCCAAAAAGGAAATAAGCGGCAAGAACATAGTTGATAATTGTATCTGATTTTTGTGTCATTGTAGACGTAAAATTGTACAGATAATCTTGTTCATTCAAACTGGCTTTTGTTTTCATAAATTAAATAATTAGGTTAAGGATAGATTTATTTAGTGCATTTTGGTAACGAACATCCATAAGCTCTAAGAGCTAAAGCATCAAATGAAGGGGAATGATTTTGTTTCAGCAAAGCCTCAATTGCCTGTTGGGCATAATTGCTGTCGGCATTGGTGCAATACCTTGTTTTATTATAATTTCCGCGGTAATATAAATTTTGAGAATCATCGAGAAGAACTGCTTGAGGAGTCGAAAAAACGCCACAACTCTTTGCCATTCCTTCATCAAAATAAACGGGAATATTAGCGTCAAATTTTTTCTGGATTTCTTCGATTGTAAAACTCTTCTGCTTGTTGAGAACCACAATTTTAAAGTTGATACGATCTCCGTATTTCTTAATCAATCCGCTTACATGAGGTATATTAAAGCGGGAACATGGGCAGTCAGGATTAAAGAAATGAATAAAAACCGGTCTGTGATCTGTTGTGCAGCATTTTAGATCAATTTTACTTCCCATGGCTATCTCATGATAATCACGAGGAATTGGCGTTGGTAAACTATATTTAAATTCGTTTTGCCAAAACAAGAAAGAAATTGCAACAAGTAATAATGAAAACCATAAGACTAAAAGTATTTTTTTCTTCATAAATTGATTATTTTCTTAGTGAGGGAATAAAAAAAGATAAACACTTGTTAACGCAATTACTTGCAAAATTAAGAGTTTTGATTAAAAAAGGGCGCCAATTCTCATGTCTGAACAATTTATGAATTAAAAATATAGGTTTTTTTGTATCAAAAATTATATTTTGTTTAACCTTATCAATGTTACAAATAAAATCGATAAAGTGCAACATAAATAAGATAAAATACTTTAAATAGTAATATTGAAAGATTTTTCTGTAATTATAAATAGGTAATTATACTCAAATAAAAAGTAAAAACTTACAAAACAAGAGAAAAACAGAAAAAAATGACGTTTTTTTTACTATTTTTAAATCCAAAAAAAGAGCTGCAAAAAAACTTTTTTTTTAGCAACATTAAACCATTGTTAATTACAATAGTCTAACGGATGTATTAATTAAAAAACTTGTACATACAAGTGTTAAATAAAAGCTAAGCGCTTTTGTTTTCAGTACAAAAAGTTAAATTTGTAAGCTTACTAAAAACACAGACCAAAACACATTCACCCTAATTTTATGAAAGTAAAAAACCTGATTTACGCCCTTCTAATTATCGTTTTAGGAGGTTTTATTGCCTACAGAGTGGTATCTAACAAAAGTAAAAACGACGAATCTAAAAAATTTGGTGATAAAGATACTCCAACAACTGTAACGGGAATTGTAGTAAACACTTCTACTTTTGATAATAATCTATCATTATCAGGATCAATTGAAGCAAATGAACAAATTGAAATCCGCAGTGAAGTTTCAGGAATTGTTGAAGGTATTTACTTTAATGAAGGTAGTTATGTAAACAAAGGTCAGGTACTTTTTAAAGTAAATGATATCGAACTAAAAGCCCAATTAAGACAAGCGGTTACCAAAGAAGGTTTGGCTGCTGAGAATGAAAGAAGAGCTAAATTACTACTTCAAAAAGAAGCGATAAGTCAGGAAGAATTTGATGTTGCAAAAGCAGATCTCGCATCCTCTCAGGCGCAAAGCCAATTGATAAGAGCTCAAATCGCTAAAACTTCTGTTAAGGCTCCGTTTTCAGGAAAAATTGGTTTGCGTTCAATCTCACCGGGAACTTATATTACTCCAACTATTTTGGTCGCAAAATTAGTTAATACAGGAAAATTGAAGATTACATTTTCTATTCCTGAAAAATATGCATCACAAGTAAAATCAGGATCAACAATAGATTTTTCGGTTTCCGGATCTGATAAAGTTTATTCGGCAAAAATTTATGCAATCGAGCCGGAAGTAGCCGTTGCAACACGTACTTTGCAAGTTCGCGCTATTGCTGATAATATCGACGGAAAACTTTTCCCCGGAACATTTGCCGATGTAAAATTACCGTTAAACATTATAAAAGATGCGATCGTAGTTCCTTCTGAAGCTATTGTACCAATACAAGATGGTAAAAAAGTATTTATCGCTAATATGGGCAAAGCCAAAGAAATTAAGGTTGACGCAACGACAAGAACAGATGCTTCTATTTTGATTTTGTCAGGATTAAAAGCGGGAGACACATTAATTACTAGTGGCGTTATGTCATTAAAAGATGAAGCCCCAATAAAAGTTGTAGTAAAAAAATAGTTTTTTTTGAGTTATGAGTTTTGAATTATGAATTTAGAAAATCTATTTTCTTTATTCTATAATCTAAATATCTGCACTCAAAAATCTAAAATCTAAAATCTCACATGAGTTTATCAACCACAAGTATAAGAAGACCCGTTTTAACGATTGTACTGAATCTTTTAATTATTTTATTCGGTTTCATTGGTTATACGTTTTTGGGTGTTCGTGAATTTCCTTCTATTGATCCGGCACAGGTTTCTATCAGAACCAATTATACGGGAGCCAATTCTGATATTATCGAATCACAAATTACAGAACCTCTTGAAAAAGCTGTAAATGCCATTGACGGAATTCGAAATATTACATCATCAAGCAATCAGGGAAGCAGTAATATCACTATTGAGTTTAACTTAGATAAAAACCTTGAAGAAGCCGCAAATGACGTTCGTGACAAGGTTTCGCAAGCTGTTAGGAGTTTACCGCAGGATATAGACGCTCCGCCGGTAGTTTCTAAAGCCGATGCTGATAGTGAATCTATTATTTCGATGACAGTTCAGAGTGATACTAGAAGCTCTTTAGAGTTAAGTGATTATGCTGAAAATGTTATTTCGCAACGTCTGGAAACGATTCCGGGAGTGAGCGGTGTTCAAATTTGGGGACAAAAACGTTACGCTATGCGTTTGTGGATTGATCCCGTAAAATTAAATGCCTACAATTGTACGGTTTCTGACGTTAGAGATGCCTTGAACGCGCAAAACGTAGAATTGCCATCGGGAAAATTAACTGGTAACAATACCGAATTGACCGTAAAAACAATTGGAAATCTTTCTAAACCCGAAGAATTCAATAATATTATCATTCGTACCGATGGAGATAAAATTGTTCGTTTGAGCGATGTTGGTGGCGCTGAATTAGGTCCTGAAAACATTGAAACTTCGTTAACATCATCAGGACTTCCAATGATTGGTTTGGCTATCGTGCCAATGCCCGGAGCCAATTACCTCGATATTTCAAAAGAGTTTTATAAAAAATATGACGCTTTAAAGAAAGATCTTCCAAAGGATATCAAACTAAATATTGCACTTGACAATACACTTTTCGTAAAAAAATCAGTACTTGAAGTAGCAGAAACGTTAGGAATTTCGATTATTCTGGTAATCATTATTATTTATTTGTTTTTTAGAGATTGGGCAATTGCATTCAGACCTTTAATTGATATTCCGGTTTCGTTAATTGCTACGTTTTTTATCATGTGGCTTTTCGGGTTCTCAATCAACGTATTGACCTTATTGGCAATTGTTTTAGCGACAGGTTTGGTTGTCGATGACGGAATTGTAGTTACCGAAAATATCTTTAAGAAAGTTGAAGAAGGAATGTCGCCAATCGAAGCGGCAATCAAAGGATCTAATGAAATTTTCTATGCCGTAATTTCGATTTCTGTTACACTTGCAGCAGTATTTTTACCGGTAATTTTCTTAGAAGGTTTCGTAGGCCGACTCTTTCGGGAATTTGGTGTTGTAATTGGTGCTGCGGTATTAATTTCCGCCTTTGTTTCCTTGACTTTAACGCCAATGTTGAATGCTTATTTAATGAAAGGCGGAGAACAAAAAAAGTCGAAATTCTACGTTAAAACAGAGCCTTTTTTCGAAAGTTTAAATAGTGGTTATGCTGATGCTTTAGAGCGTTTCATGGCCAAAAAATGGATTAGTTTCCCGATCTTGATAGCGTGTTTTGGATTGATTTACTTATTCTTTACTATCCTTCCAAAAGAAACTGCACCATACGATGACCGTAGTTCTGTAACGATGCGTATGACAACTCCTGAGGGATCTTCTTATGAATATACCAATCGTTTTATGCAGGAAATGTCAAAATTGGTTGATGATTCTATTCCGGAGAAAAAAGTAAGTTTAGTAATTACAGCCGGAGGTTCCGGAGGTTCTGCGACCAATTCAGGTTTTATCAGACTTTCATTGAAAGAACCCGATGAAAGAAAACGATCTCAAAAAGATATTGCTGATAAATTAACCAAATGGACCAAAAAATATCCAAATGCTAAAACTTCTGTAATTCAGCAACCTACAATTGCTGTAAACAGACGTGGAGGTTTACCGATTCAGTATATTATTCAGGCTCCGACTTTTGAAAAACTAAGAGAAAAGATTCCGGTTTTCATGAATGAAGTTGGTAAAAGTGAAGTTTTCTCAACCACAGATGTCAACCTTAAATTTAATAAGCCTGAAATCAACGTAAGTATTGACCGTGCAAAAGCCGAGAGTTTAGGAATATCAATTATGGATATTGCCCAAACTTTACAACTTTCTTTAAGCGGACAACGTTTTGGTTATTTTATTAAAAACGGAAAACAATATCAGGTAATTGGTCAGTTTGATCAAAAAGACCGATCTAAACCATTGGATTTAACCTCTATGTTTGTTAGAAACAAATCAGGTCAGTTGATTCAGATGGATAATGTGGTAAAAGTGGAAGAACAAAGTAATCCGCCGCAATTGTATCACAATAACCGATATATGTCTGCAACAGTTTCGGCAGGTTTAGCTCCGGGGAAAAGTATTAGTGATGGTATTGAAGAAATGGACCGAATTAAAACTAAAGTTTTAGATCAAAGTTTCACAACCGATTTAAGTGGAGAATCACGAGATTTTGTCGAAAGTAGCTCTAATACTTCTTTTGCATTTGGACTGGCTTTATTATTGATCTTTTTGATTCTTGCAGCACAATTTGAGAGTTTTATAGACCCGCTTATTATCATATTAACTGTACCAATGGCGGTTGCGGGAGCATTATTCTCCTTATGGTTATTCAATCAAACCTGGAATATTTTTAGTCAGATTGGTACTGTAATGCTTATTGGTCTGGTTACCAAAAATGGTATTTTGATCGTCGAATTTGCGAATCAGTTACGAGAACAGGGAAAACCAAAATTAGAAGCAATTCTGGAAGCATCAGAAGCACGTTTACGTCCAATTTTGATGACGAGTTTGGCAATTGCTTTAGGAGCTTTACCAATTGCAATGTCACTTGGAGCAGCATCTACAAGTAGAATTGGAATGGGAGTTGTAATCGTTGGAGGAACTATTTTCTCATTAGCATTAACCCTATTTGTAATTCCTGCTATTTATTTGATGTGGTCTAAAGCCAGAAAACATTATCCGGAATTTGATCATATTGAAGAATATGAAAGAGATAGCAAAGTATAGATTCTAATTTTTTTGAAATAAAATAAAAGCTTTGAATTTTAAGTTAGTAAACTGAAATTCAAAGCTAATCCTTCATAATATGAAAACTAAGATAGTATTAAAAAGTCTCGTTTTATTTTTGTTTTGTATAGCAAAAAGTAATGCGCAAGAAGTTCTAACGATCGAAGATGCTATGAAAATAGCTCTGGAAAATAATTTTGAAATTAAGATTGCTAAGAACAACACAAAAATTAGTGAGACAAATGTAACGGTTGGAAATGCTGGAATGCTGCCACAAGCCACTGCTTCTATCACGGACAATAACAGCGTTACAAACTCCTCTCAAACACGTCAGGATGGAACTTCTACACAATTAAACAATGCCAAAAATAATAACCTAAATTATGGTGTAAGTTTAGGTTGGACTGTATTTGATGGTATGAAAATGTTTGCCAAATTAGATCAATTAAAAGAGTTGCAAAAATTAGGCGATTCTGAATTGAAAAGAACGATTCTTGTAAAAATTGGTCAGGTAAATTCGGCTTATTATGACTTAGTTCAGCAACAGCATCAATTATCTGCATTAGATACTACAATCGTAATTTCTAAGCAAAGATTGACATTGGCACAAAACCGTTTCAGTATTGGAAAAGCTTCAAAATTAGAGGTTTTAAATGCTCAGGTAGATTTAAATTCCGATCAGGTTGCTTTCTTGAGACAAAAGGAATCGTATGCAAATGCAAAGATTTTATTGAATCAGTATTTAGCTCGTGATCCAAAAATAAATTTTACCGTAACTGATTTGGTTAAAGTAGATGACAAATTAGTTTTGGCAGATTTAATGGATTTGGCGCAGAAACAAAACCCTGGTTTAGAATCTCAAATCATCAACAAACGAATTGCCGAATTAGAACTTAAACAAATAAAAGCAGATCGTTATCCTGTTGTAAATCTGACATCTGGCTATAATTTTACAGAAAGTCAGTCTAGTTTAGGTTTTACAAGTTCAGCTTCTTCAAAAGGTTTTAATTATGGTTTTAATGCGACTTTAAACATTTTTGACGGTTTTAACCAACACCGAAATGAAAAAGTAGCAAAACTGCAAATTGAGAACTCTCAGATCGCAATCGAACAACAAAACATGATTTTGAATACACAATTAAGTACTGCTTTTCAAACCTATTTAACCAATCTTGAATTGATTGGTTTAGAAGAAGATAACGAAGCAATAGCAAAACAAAACCTTGATATTACGCTGGATAAATTTAGAATTGGAACCATTACAACACTTGATTTTAGAACAGCTCAGCTTAATTATGTTAACGCAAAAGTACGTTACAGCAACGCTCAATATGAAGCAAAATTATCTGAAATTGCTTTGAAAGAATTAGCTGGAAATATTAATTTTTAAAGTATTTTTGTTTTCAAAACAAACTTAAATGATCTCGTACAATACCAAAGAGTGGTTTACTTTTATATTCCATTTTCATAAATCAGATACTGTTAGAAAGTTGTTTCCGATAATGATTGCTATCGGATTTTACTCTGCACTTATCGGATATCTTGAAGTTTCCTATTTCAAAGTTGGTAAAAATGATTACATCCATAATATTCCAATAATGCATGGAATGTTAGGATTTGTAATTTCATTATTGCTTGTTTTTAGAACCAATACCGCTTATGATCGTTGGTGGGAAGGCCGTAAATTATGGGGCAGTCTTGTAAACAATAGTCGCAATCTGGCGATTAAACTTTCAGCAATTCTAAAGGATGAAAATGATCGCAAATTCTTTAGAAAGTTCATTCCTGCTTACGCTTCAATTTTGCACAAACATCTTCATGATGAAGATACTGGTAAACAGCTTTTTGATGATGTAGATTTAGAAATTGATCATCATAAACATAAGCCAAATCAGATCAAGAGAATGATGTATCATAAAATCAATGATTTATATGATTCAAAAAAAATCAGCGGAGAACAACTTATAATATTAAATGACGAATTACAAGCTTTTACAGATATCTGTGGCGCTTGTGAGCGAATAAAAAACACACCTATTCCCTACTCTTACAGTGCTTTTATAAAAAAATTCATTTTCTTTTATACCATGACATTGCCTTTTGGTTATTCTGTTAGTTTAGGATATCTTGTTGCTCCGGTGGTTGTTTTTATCTTTTATGTTTTAGCCAGTTTAGAGCTAATTGCCGAAGAAATTGAAGATCCGTTTGGTAATGATGAGAACGACTTACCAACGAAGAAGATTGCAGAAAACATCAAAAAACACATCGAAGAACTGATTTAATTAAAAATAATTCTTAATTATATCCATATATTTTCTAATTTTTATAAATTAGTAAGATATATGATAAACAAATACCTCTTTTTACTATTTATTCTATTTGCAAATTTAGGATTCAGTCAGTCTGAATGCTATAATTCAGATTTTTCAGAAGGAACTTTCTCTGGTTGGGAAGGTTATACAGGTACATACAATCGCCCTAAAAAAGATAAAGGTTTTAAAGAAACCAGACAAACAATCATCACTGAATCCACATTAGATCCAAGGACTGGTAATATGCTGGCTACACTACCGCCCGGAGAAAAATTTGCGGCTAAACTAGGAAATGAAAGCGCGGGCGCTGAGACGGAAGTGCTAATTTATTCCATGAATGTTACACCGGAAAACAGCATTTTTTTATACAAATACGCTGTTGTCGTTGAAGACCCCGATCATACTCCAAAAGAACAGCCTCAATTTAGTGTTACAATTACAGATGTAAATGGCCAAACTATTGATCCTTTATGTGGCGATTATAATGTCTATGCTGGTCAGCCTGATCAAAATTTTAATACTTATGAATACATAGATCTTAAAACGCACCGCACAAGGATTGTAAAATGGACCGACTGGAAAACAGTTGGCGTGAACTTATCTGCTTATATTGGAACGACTGTAAAGATCGAATTCACTACAAAAGATTGTGCTTTAAAAGAGCACTTTGGTTATGCTTATATTTCAGCGAAGTGTAATAAATTAAAAGCCGATTTAAAAGTATGTTCAAATACTCCAACCTTTGATTTAATTGCTCCATTTGGATTCAACAAATATCTTTGGACTTATTTAGGAAAACCAGTTGGTACAAATTCATCAACTACATCTTTGCCCGTTGCAGATTATCCTAAAGGCGCAATTTTTGAATGTACAATGACAGCTTATAGTAATTCTAATCTTTGTGAATCAAAAATTGAGATCATTCTAACAAAACCAACAAAAATTACTCCTCTATTTGAAGCAATAACATCTTGTAATACATCTCAAACTACGTTTAATCCAATAGTTTTTGAAAATCAGTCTATTACAACCGAAACAAATGTAAAATGGAATTGGGATTTTGGTGATGGATCAACTTCAATTGAAAAGTCTCCTAAACACGTTTATACAAATTCCGGACGATATATTGTAAATCTTACAGCAACAAGTGAAAGCGGATGTACCTTTAATTCTAGCGAACCCATTTCGATCAATAATAATCCTATTTTAGAACCTATTTTAAATCCGGACCAAAATTTCTGCAATCAAAATGCAACAATTGGCAGTATAAATGTTGGTAGCCAAAATCTAAAATGGTATAGTTCTTTAACATCAACAGAAGAATTAGCACTCTCAACCGCTTTGGTAGACAAAACAATATATTATGCTGCTGTATACGATAATGGATGCACAGGTAAACGAATCGGTTTTACTGCTTCAGTATCAAATTTTTCTCCTCCAACTGGCGATGCAATTCAATATTTCTGTACAATTAACAAACCGACAATTATCGATCTAGACGCAAAAGGCGATGGAATAAAATGGTTTAAAAACCCAACAGATAAGAACGCTTTAATTACATCAACAGCATTAACCAATGCTACTTATTATGCAGCACAAACGGATTTAAAGACGGGATGCGAAAGTAAAGAGCGTCTGAAAGTTACTGTCGTTCTTGAAGATCCCGAAAATATTTTACCCGCAAGTTATACTAAGCAATTATGTTTAGACGACGAATTGCTCATAAGTTCTTTAAAAGATAATAATACTGAAATGATTTTTTATAGTTCAGAAAATGCTACCATTCCTCTTTCAGAAAATACTCCTGTTAAAAATGGTTCTACCTATTATGCTTCTATATCTGATTCTAAAACCAATTGTGAAAGCGCAAAAAGAGCTGCTATTTTAGTTTCTGTAGTTCCATGTCAATTAGTTGTTTTTAATTCAATTACAATTGACGGAAATGATTTAAACGATCACTTTGTTGTAAAAAATATAGAATTCTTTCCTGAGAATACAGTCGAAATTTATAATCGTTTTGGTCAGTTAGTTTATCACACCGCAAAATATGGCGTAAATGAGAATTATTTTTATGGTGAAGCAAACGCCGGAGAAGTATTTCAAAAAAGCAAAAAACTACCAACCGGTTCTTATTTTTATGTAATAAATTTTAAAAAGAACATTTCATCAGAAAATAATTTGCAAAAAGGTTTTCTATATATCAGCAACAATGAATAGTAAATCAAAAAAAATAATAGTTTCTGCCGGAATCTTCCTTTTATCATTAATAGCAAGATCACAAAACGATTCTAAATTATCCATATTCAACTATAATCCTTTGATTTATAATCCAGCTTTTGCAGGTGCAGCTGACGGATTAAATGTAGCGGGAATTTATTCCAGTCAATGGTATGGATTTGATGGCGCTCCAAAAACACAATACTTATCTGTAGATACAAAATTACCATATAATAAAATTGGTCTTGGACTAAGTTTGTATCATGACGCTATTGGTCCGGCAAGAGAATATAATATCGAAGGAAATTTTGCTTATTACATTGATGTAAACGACAAATACAAACTTGCGTTGGGACTAAAAAGCGGATTGCATTCTTATAAAGTCGACATCAATCAGCTAGATGTTTACCAGCCTGGCGAACACGTTTTTAATTCAAATTTCGAGAACAATTTATCATTTATATTAGGATTGGGGCTGAACTTGTATTCTGACAAATTCTTTATCGGACTTTCAACTCCGAATCTATTGGTTTCAAAATATTACAATGCCAATAATTCCAGTACTCTTTCGAAAAGTAAAAACAATTATTACCTTAATACCGGATATAAATTTGAGCTGCAACGAGATGTTACGTTAACTCCTGCAGCTTTGGTCAGAGTTACAGAAGGCGCTCCAATTAGTGTTCTGACTTCTCTAAACCTCAATTGGTACGAAAAATATATTGCCAGTTTAAATTTTGACTACAATTCAAGTGTTGGACTTCTTTTTGGAGTTCGTTTATTTGATAATTTCAAAGTGGGTTATGCTTACGATCAATCCATAACCAAGTTCAGCCGTTACAACAATGGTACACATACCTTTTTGCTGACCTATACTTTATTAAATGAAAATAGCGAAAAATGCAGCTGCAAGATTTATTAACTTCATAAAAAAGTTTTAATGACGCCATTTTATCTCATTTTAAACATTTATAAATTAGCTGAAGCTTTTCTTCTTGTTTGTTTTTTTTTAGCCAAAAAATCATATTAATCCATACTAGTTTCATTTAATGCCTAATTCATAAAATAATGATTCTAAAATGAATAAAAATCAGAAATAATTAATTTTCAGCCGATTAAAATCACTTTAAAAAAACCAAATAAATTGTTTCTTACTACAACACGCAATCCTTATATTTGTATCCTCATACTAGAATAATAAAGTTACACATGAAAATATCTTACAACTGGTTAAAACAATTCATCAAAACAGACTGGACATCGGAGCAAACTTCAGAATTACTTACAGATTTAGGACTGGAAGTTGAAGTTGTCGAAAAATACCAATCGATTAAAGGCGGTTTAGAAGGAGTTGTTGTAGGACACGTACTTACTTGCGAAAAACACCCTGATGCTGACAGATTAAGAGTTACGACTGTAAATATTGGTCAGGAAGCGCCTATACAAATTGTTTGCGGTGCGGCGAATGTTGCTGCCGGACAAAAAGTGCCTGTTGCAACTATTGGAACCATTTTATACGATAAAGACGGCGGTGAATTTACCATCAAAAAAGGAAAAATTCGCGGAATGGAAAGCCACGGAATGATTTGTGCCGAAGATGAATTAGGTTTAGGTACAAGCCACGACGGAATCATGGTTCTTGATGATGCTTTGGTACCGGGAACAGCTGCTTCTGAGGTTTTTCAGATTGCTAATGATGAAGTTTTCGAAATTGGATTAACGCCAAATCGTGCCGATGCAATGAGCCATTTTGGTACTGCGCGTGATTTAAGAGCAGGAATGCTTCAACGTGGTGTTAATATCGAATTGATTACGCCATCTGTAAGTAATTTCAGAGTCGAAATGCGTACTTTAAAAATTGACGTTAATGTCGAGGAGCCTTTGTTGGCGCCAAGATATTGCGGTGTTACCATTTCTGGAATTTCTGTTCATGAATCTCCAAGCTGGTTACAAGATCGTTTGAAAGCTATTGGATTAACTCCGAAAAATAATATTGTTGACGTTACTAATTATGTTTTACATGAATTAGGACAGCCTTTGCATGCATTTGACGCTGCAAAAATCAACGGAAAAATTATCGTAAAAACACTTCCGGAAGGGACAAAATTCACCACTCTTGATGATGTCGAAAGAACATTGCACAAAGAAGATTTAATGATTTGTGACGAAAAAGGACCGCTTTGTATTGCTGGTGTTTTTGGTGGAAAAAAATCGGGTGTTACCGAAGGAACAACTTCTATATTCTTAGAAAGTGCTTATTTTGACGCTGTAAGTATTCGTAAAACAGCAAAACGTCACGGATTAAATACAGATGCTTCTTTTAGATTTGAAAGAGGAATTGACCCAACAATTACGGAATATGCGCTAAAACGTGCAGCACTTTTAATTCAGGAAGTTGCTGGTGGAAAACTAACATCTGATGTTGTTGAAGTTTATCCTAAAAAAGTAGAAGATTTCTCTGTTCTATTGAATTTCAGTCACGTTTCGAAAATCATCGGACAAGAAATTCCGAAAGACACTATCAAGAAAATCTTGGTTTCTTTAGATATTAAAGTAAACAGTGTTTCTGATTCTGGTTTAGGTTTAACAATTCCGGCATATCGTGTTGATGTTCAGCGTGAAATTGATGTAATCGAAGAAATTCTAAGAGTTTACGGTTATAACAACATCGAATTTTCTAAAAAATTCAATGCAACGGTTGCAAATTCGCCAAGAACTGAAGATTATAAAGTTCAGAATGTAATTGCAGGACAATTGAATTCTCAAGGGTTTCACGAAATGATGGCGAACTCTTTGACAACAGCTGCTTACGCGAAATTATCGACTGTTTTAAAAGAAGAACATAATGTTACGATGTTGAATCCTTTAAGTAGTGATTTGGCAACAATGCGTCAGTCTTTATTGTTTTCTGGTTTAGAAGCAATCTCGTATAATATCAACAGAAGAAATTCTGATTTGAAATTATTCGAATTCGGAAAATCATACCATAAATACCTTAACGGATACGAAGAGCACAAACACCTTACTTTGTTGATTTCCGGTAACAGAAACAAAGAAAGCTGGACAAATCCTCAAAAAGTAACTGATTTCTTTTTATTGAAAGGATACGCAAAAGGAATTCTTACTCGTTTAGGAATTGAAAAAATCTCAAATGCTCCGGTACAATCTGATATTTTCTCAGAAGGAACTGCGATTTGCTACAACAACGATACTTTAGTTGAAATGGGTGTGGTTAAAAAATCGATACTAAAGCATTTCGGAATCAAACAAGATGTTTATTATGCTGATTTCAACTGGGATTTAGTTCTGAAAATCATTACCGGAAAAATCAAATATACCGAAATCCCTAAATACCCAGAAGTTCGTAGAGATTTAGCCTTATTAATCGATCAAAGCACAACTTATGAGCGTATTTATAATTTGGCTAAACAAACAGAAAAAACGCTTCTAAAAGACGTTAATTTATTTGATGTTTATGAAGGTGATAAACTTCCGGAAGGTAAAAAATCGTATGCTTTGAGTTTCACTATTCAAGATAATACTAAAACACTTACCGATTCTCAAATTGATAAAATCATGTCGAAATTGCAACAAACTTTTGAGACTGAAATTGGAGCTGTTTTAAGATAAAAACAATTTCTTTATACTACATAAAACCCGACAGGTCTAAAAACTTGTCGGGTTTCTTTTTTGTTTCAGGTTGTTGGGGTGTTTTTCTTAACCGCAAAGGACGCAAGGATTTACGCAAAGAACGCTAGAAAAAGCTTTGCGAAACTTTGCGTAAATCTTAGCGTACTTTGCAGTAAATTATGCTCAAAGCGAAGAAACCTTATTCAACCAAAAAAGGGTGTTTTCCCCCTTGTTCTAATAAAACGATTGAAATAATTTTGACATGAATATTTTAAAGTATTCACCAACTAATTTTTAACCAACCAATAAAAACAAAAAGTCATGAAAAATCCACCCGCAAAACCGAGTCAGTTAATTACTAAGGAATTCGCAAAAGAACTGAATCAGAATTACAATAAAACAAGAGCTGGTCTGGCCGCCAAAGCTGCTAAAAAAGAAGATGCAAATGCGATTTGGTATTCCTTAGAAGAATTGGAAAACTACATTCATTATATAAAAACTCAAGGATTAGAAGATGGTTATACAGTAGATGGTATCCGTTTTTATTTTGGAGTTTATCCAAATGATAAAAAACACGGAGAAAAAGCCGGATTAACCACTTTATTTTTGGTGCCAACCGGAAAAAAAGCTGTAAATTCCACTGCAAAAGTGCAAAGTTTTGCAACGGATCAAGAACAAACCTCAAGCGATGTAGAAAGTCTTTCACCAATGAATTATGGAAATATTGGAAGACCGCCTAGCTTAACATATTAAAAAAAATTATGTTTGAATTTTTAAGATCTTATATCGTCTATTTAGCTTTATTATCAGGTATTATTGGTTTGTTCTCACTGAACAAACTGCCTGGTAAAAAAGCTAAATTTTTAGTTGTTTTAATTTGGTTTTCGGTTCTTATAGAAATAGTTGGGTACTACTTTACGCAATGGACAGGTTTATTAAACTATTATGTTTATAATTTCTATATGTTCGTCAGTTTTTCTGCCTATATACTACTTATTCGAAGTGTTTTATTAAATCGATCCTACAGATTTGCCGGTTATTTATTTTTGATATTGTTTATCGCTTCTTTTTTTCTGAATATTTGGTACTTCAAAGAGAACGTTAATCACTCTTTTATTTATAGCTTTGCAACTGGAGTTCTGGTAGTTATGTTATTATCTTGCCTATATTTGGTAGAGATTTTCAATTCAGACAAAATTTTAAATTTCAAAAAATCAGTTTTTTTTTGGTACATCTTAGGTATTCTGGTATTTCACGTACCATTTTTGCCTT